>NZ_JAESLN010000009.1:0-269077 GCF_017892645.1 Staphylococcus sp. GDY8P54P
ACAGGAGTCTGGACTTGACTAACAAAACCGTTTAATATTTTATGAATAACGTATTTGCCATGTTCTTACTTTAACATTTATCAATATTTAAACAAGTGTTTTAACTACTGCTTGACAACGTGGACATAGGTTATCTAATTCACCTACTGAACCCAATGATTCACTATAGTTCCAACAACGTTCACACTTTTCTCCGTGAGCATGTTCAATGTGGATATCACCATATTGATATGATTCTCCATTTTCAACTTTATCAACTACCTCCGCTTGTGAAGTAATAAATAATTGTTGTAGGTCAGAGAATTGTTGTAAAAATGTAGTCGCATCAAAGTTATCATTGCTACCGATTACCACTTTGGCTTCTAATGATTTACCAATTACTTTTTCATTACGCGCAACTTCTAAAGCACGGTTCACATCGTCACGCAATTTCATAAATGTATTCCATTTTTCCATGAATTCAGCATCAACTGCTACACGTTCAGGCATACGTGTTAAATGAACACTTTCTTCCTCTACATGTGGGATATGTGACCACACTTCTTCAGACGTATGCGCTAGGATAGGCGCTAATAATTTTGTCATGTCTACTACAATTTGGTACAACACTGTTTGCATACTGCGACGTTTATGTGCATTCTGCTCTTCAATGTACAAGATATCTTTACCGTAATCTAAATAGAAATTACTTAATTCAACGTTAATGAAATTTTGTAATTCTTGATATATATCTAAATAATCATAATTATCATAATTGTCTAGCGTATTCGCAGTAAATTCACGTAATCTATTTAATAAATATTTATCTACTTCTAATAGCTCAGATTCTGCAATTGCATCTGTTGAAGGATTATAATCATTTAAATTACCTAACATAAATCTTAAGGTATTTCTAATTTTACGATATACATCAGAAGTTTGTTTTAAAATTTCATCAGAAATACGCACATCTGATAAATAATCTACACTACTTACCCAAAGACGCGCAATATCTGCACCTTTTTGTTTGACGATTTGATCAGGTACAATGACATTACCTAATGATTTACTCATCTTTTTACCTTCACCATCCATCACAAATCCATGTGAAAGTAACATTTTATATGGTGAAATTCCTCTCGTAGCAACAGAAGTTGTAATTGAAGAGTTAAACCAACCACGGTACTGGTCACTACCTTCTAGATATAAATCAGCAGGATATGAAAGTTCCGGACGTTCTTCTAATACACCACGGTGTGATGATCCAGAATCGAACCAAACGTCCATGATATCTGTTTCTTTTGTAAACACACCATTTGGACTGCTTGGATGTGTGAACCCTTCAGGTAGTAACTCTGCAGCTTCTCGCTCAAACCATACATTTGAACCATGTTCTTGGAATAAATCTGCAACATGATTAACAGTTTCCTTAGTCATAATAATATCGCCATTTTCCGCATAAAATACTGGTAATGGTACACCCCAAACACGTTGACGTGATATAACCCATTCGCCACGATCTCTTACCATGTTATAAATACGAGTTCTACCCCAATCAACCTTGAAGTGTGTATCTTCGATTGCATCTAAAATATCTTGACGTACTTTATCAATAGAGGCAAACCATTGTGGTGTTGCACGGAAAATAACAGGTTTTTTAGTACGCCAATCATGTGGGTAACTATGAGTAATAAATTCTAATTTTAATAATGAACCATTTTCTTTTAATAAATCTGTAATTTCTTTGTTCGCTTTATCGTAGAACATACCTTCAAATTGACCGGCTTCTTCTGTAAATACACCTTTATCATCTACAGGGCTAATAACAGGCAAGTTATATTTTTGACCTACTACAAAGTCGTCTTCCCCATGTCCAGGTGCCGTATGAACACACCCTGTACCAGCATCTGTTGTCACATGTAATCCATTAATCACGAGTGACACACGATCAACAAAAGGATGTTGTGTTTCGATATACTCTAAGTCACTACCTTTGAATTCTTTTTCTAATTCAATGGCATCTTCATTCCATCCTAATGCTTCAGCAACATTAGCAACTAAGTCTTTACCGATGATATATTTGTCACCATTCACATTATATTGACCATAAATTAAATCTGGGTGTACTGTGATCGCAACATTCGATGGTAATGTCCAAGGTGTAGTAGTCCAAATAACGAATTTTGCATCTTCATCAACAATACCTTTGCTATCTTTAACATCAAATGCTACATAAATAGATGGCGAACGCTTATCTTGATATTCAATTTCTGCTTCAGCAAGCGATGATTCACTAGATGGTGACCAATAAACTGGTTTTTTACCTTTGTAAATAAGACCTTTATCAGCCATTTCACCAAATAAACGAATTTGTGCAGCTTCATATTCCGGTTTTAATGTAATATATGGATCAGCAAAATCTCCTTTAACACCAAGGCGTTTAAAATCTTTTTTTTGATTTTCTATTTGTTCTAACGCAAATGCTTCACATTTTCTTCTAAATTCAGCAATTGATAATTCTTTACGCTTAACACCTTTTTTAGTAAGCGCTTGTTCAATTGGTAACCCATGTGTATCCCAACCAGGAACATATGGTGTATAGAAACCTTGCATTGTTTTATAACGCGTAATAAAATCCTTCAAAATTTTATTTAACGCATGTCCCATATGTAAGTTACCATTTGCATATGGTGGACCATCATGTAAAATATAATGTTCGTTATCTTTATTTTTGTCTAATGCTTTTTGATAAATATCATTAGCATCCCATTCTTCTTGGATTTTTGGCTCTTTATTCGGTAATCCTCCACGCATTGGAAAATTCGTTTTCGGCATTAATAACGTATCTTTGTAGTCCATTTCCTACACTCCTTATTACAATATTCTGACTTGATTAGTATTTAACAATAAAAAGAACTCTAAGTTCAATTAACAGGGACGATATATACCGCGTTACCACCCTGATTAACTCAACTTAGAGTTCTCTCATTGCATGTTATTCAGTTAAAACTACAGTGATATAAGAAACAAATATATATTAGGCTCACACTATCCCTAACTCGCTTGAATATATCGACTGTTTCTTACGCGTCTGCTGTTTATTGTTTATTATTCTCATTATCTGTTGAACCGCTGTTATCTGTTGCTTCTGCATCCGCCTCTGCCGTACTATCTGCTTCAGCTTTTGCTTTCATCGCTTTTTCTTCTTCAGTTAATTCATTTTCATTTAAATGATTAATATTCTCTTGTGTTACTTGTTCAGAATCAAGGTCATAATTTAATAAATAATCCCAATCATCATTTTTAAGTAAATCTAACTGTGCTTCTACTAACAT
Organism: Staphylococcus sp. GDY8P54P; assembly: GCF_017892645.1. NCBI lineage: Bacteria > Bacillati > Bacillota > Bacilli > Caryophanales > Staphylococcaceae > Staphylococcus > Staphylococcus sp. GDY8P54P. The sequence continues at coordinate 3,315 of NZ_JAESLN010000009.1, forward strand.
ACGGAAACGAGATCTAAATATTTTAGATTGGCGTTTCATATCTTCTGTTTGGAAAGAAAGGCGGCGAGCTTTTTCAACTGCATCATTGACAATACGATCTGCTTCGCTTTTTGCTTTAGCAATTGTTGCCTCTGCATCTTTATTAGCTGCTGCTTTCGTCTCTTCTCCAGCTTGTTTCGCTTGAACTAATGCATCGCTCACAGATTGATGCACATCTTTATAAGATTGAATATTTGTTTCTTTATCTTCGACAACTTTTTCTAGTTGTGCTTTATCTTCTTTTAAACGTTCAATTTCATTACTGAGCTGTTCTAGATAACTTTCAACTTCAGTTGGTTCAAAACCCGTTTTCACACGAGTAAAGGATTTGTTTTTTATTTCACTTGGTGTAAAAGCCATGCGTCATTATCCTCCTTCTATCATACACTATTTTGTAATTTCATTAAATATCATAAATAAAATTTCATCTTATATGGTATCATTGCTTATTTTAGTCGTTAAAATTCGGTTGTTCTACACTTTATAAGTATAACTTATTTAAATAAAGTTTTGTAGGAAATTCGTACTTTATCTTTTTTTGTTTTTCCACCAATATCAGTAATCATTGCTCTGCCATAACCTTGAATAGATAGTAAGTCTCCTTTATCCAGTTGGAAATCTGCAGAATCAATAATCGTATGATTAACTTTAACACGTTTCTTTTCGATTAACTGTTTGCTAATGGAACGAGATTTACGAATCATTTCTTTTAGAACGACATCTAATCGTAAACCAGATACGGTTGTTTCGGATGAGTGCCAGTTCTCTACTGATTGTATCATATCTTTTATTGGTAGCGCATTTAGTTTAACTGTCGCGCCTTTAATTTTATTTAATTCCAATATAATATATGATTCTAATTGCTTTGTCAAAGTAAATTGTATGCGATTATCTACAACAATATCACCTAATTGGTCTCTTTCGATTCCCAATGACATAATTGTGCCCAAGACATGTTGGTGTTGAAGTGTGACAAATTTTTGAGGATAATCGATTTCAAAAAGAATGATTTCAAAATCTTCCACCTCAGGTTGAAAGTAATCTGGTGCTATGATGGCTCTTTGTCTCTCAGCATATGGCCCACCATAAAAAGTAACTTCTAAATCTTGAAAACTACCAACTACAACATTTAATATATATTGGCCTCTGGGATCTAAAAAGGAAGTTAATACAGGTGCAAACTGGTCGTTGGCACGATAACACTTATCGATGAGTTGATCGATTAATTCATGTTCTTCTTTTCTAAAATGTTGATAAATATCGATGTGATTTCACTCCAAATATAAGTTAAAGCACCTCGCGTTTTTAACGTTAGGTGCTTAACATTTATTTTATAATTTATTCAAATATCATTTTATCCTCAATACAAAACTTACACTAAATAATTTAAAATCAAATTAAAAATATTTTCTAAACCAGTTCGGAATAATACAAGTACAATTATTGCAACAATGGATGAAATATCAATCATGCCAATAGGTGGAATAATTTTACGGAATGGTTCTAAAAACGGTTCATACAATTTTGATAAAAATTGACCGAATTTATTTTCACGTGCGCCTGGAAGCCATGACATAAAGAAATATACAATCATCCCAAAGTAATAAATTTGAACCAAGAATAAAATAAATTGAAATATATTTGCTAATAAACCTATATCCATGAATGTTTACCTCTATTCACCTTGGTATTCCATATTTTCGATTTGGTCTGTTATGCTTCCTGCAACTTCAACATTATCTGGCGTACATAAGAATATGTCAGAACCTACACGTTGAATGTCTCCACCAATTGCATAAACGGTACCACTTAGAAAATCGATAATTCTTTTTGCAGATACTTTATCAATACGTTGTAAGTTCACTAAAGTTGCTCTGCGATTTTTTAATTCGTCCGCAATGTCTTGAGTATCTGAAAAGACGCGTGGTTCAAATAAACACATTTTAGAACTTTCTTGCGTAAAACCATAATTGTTTTGATCTTGATTATTCATGTTCACAACGTTCCTAGTATTATTTTTAGGTGCACTGTTATTCATTTGATACTTCCTTTCCCCGGTTGATTGTTGTAATCTTGTTGGTTGTTTTTTGGGTACGGACTGTATGCGTTGTCTTTCTGTATTGTCATTTTGTTGATTATTATAATTTGTTTGAGACTGCGCTTGTTGTCTATCTTGTTCTTCTTCAGGTGGCGCTTGTAAATCATCGTCTTCCTCTTCAACTACGAAAAAACCACTAAATAAATCTTTTAAAGCCACGGGGCTCACTCCTCTTTTCCTACAAGTTTAGTCCCAATTCTCACAAATGATGCACCTTCTTCGGCTGCTAAATGGTAATCATTACTCATTCCCATTGATAATTCTGTGCATGGTGCATAATTTAAATTGAGCGCTTTAATTTCATCTCTCTTTGCTCTTAATGATTTGAATAAATCTTTAATATACGGTTCATCATCCGTATAAGGTGCCATCGTCATAAGACCAATTATTTCTATGTTTTCATATTGCTCTAAATCCTTAATAAACGTATCTACCTCATTTAAAGCGATACCTTGTTTTGACGTTTCTCCAGAAACGTTGACTTGAACAAAACATTTCACTTTATGTTCAGCTCTTTTATTAATCTCTTTTGCTAATTTCAGACGATCTAAAGCGTGAAAATAGTCGATATCGTTAATGACCTCTTTAACTTTTCTTGTTTGTAAAGAACCGATAAAATGCATGACTACATCGTCTGGTAAAGCTGCTTTCTTTTGTTGAAAACCTTCTAAACGATTCTCACCAAAATGTCTAATACCTGCTTGATAAGCATCATTAGCTCGCTCTATTGTAACATATTTTGTCACTGCTATCACGTGCGGGACTGTTGTAATATTACCTTTTTCGCAATGTATTTTCAATTGTTCATTTATTTGCGCTAAACTTTGTTGTACATCCAATTTTTATACACCTCTTAGTTATTGACCAATATAAGCTAACATACGACCTGTATCGCCTTTCTCTACTCTATATGAAAAGAACAAATTTAAATCTTCCGATGTCGCATAATTCGTTATATAAATATTATTTTTCGGAACACCATCATACTCTAACAACATAGCATTCGCCTTTTTTAGGTCTATGCCATGACGATTGTCACCTCTTGTTTCGATATATTGATGAGCATCTATAGGTAATTGCTCAAACTTGCTTTTAATATCATCATTAATTTCATATGAATTTGCAGTTGCTGGTCCAATAACAACGCTTAAGTCGTTCCAATCAAATGGTATACGTTTTAACATTTGATTGACAATTTGACCTACTGTGCCACGCCAACCTGCATGAGCTAAGCCTACAAAGTGATGTTTTTCGCTATAAAAATAAATTGGTACACAATCTGCATAACACATAGTTAATAAAATGTCATTTTCAAATGTATACATACCATCTATACCATGTAATGCATTAGAAAGACTATCAATATTAGTACCTTTATCTTTGTTTGTAATTTCAACTACCTTATTTTCATGTGTTTGAATCGGGAAAACCCATTGATTTCTCGGAAACTGAATTACAGAAGCAAGTAACGCTTGGTGCCTCGTTACATTATCTTGATCATCATTAATGTATCTAGCCATATTAAATGCATCTTTCGGGTAATGGCTGTATCCTTCTTCTCTTGTTGTTATACCCAATTTCACATTCTTTAATTGATTATCGTCATATTTTAAAATATGACGATCTTTGATAAATTTCTCTTGCATGCTATAAACCTCCAGCTATTCAACATTTATAAACTATCTAAAGACATTCGGGAGATTCTAAATAATTGAAAACTATATTTTTCTACATAATAATGTAGTTCACAACAAATGATATGCCAACTTCTAAATTCAAAAAAGTCATCAGATCTTTGGACCTGATGACATTTATATATTTTATATTGTCTAAATTATTATTAATTATTATGAAAAACTAACAGAAGAAGAAGTCCATTCGAGATTAACGTCTAGTTCTTCTAGAACGTCTTTCTTCACGATTTCTGATAAAGCTAGGAATATCATCTTCATTTGTAGTATGTGTTCTACCTTCATTTGCACTGTCTGTCGTTTGTGATGCACTAGAAGAGAATGAATCTTCTTTTGCAGTTGTACTTCCAGATGATGCACTGTTGCCAAATCCAGTATTTGAAGCTTTGCGACCTTGAGATGAAGGTTTATCTTCAAATCCAGTAGCAATGACTGTTACTACGATTTCATCTTGTAATTCTGGGTTAATCACAGTACCGAAAATCATATTAACATCTTCATCAGCTGCATCTTGAACAATGTCTGCTGCTTCTTGTGCTTCAAATAATGATAATGACTCTCCACCAGTAATGTTCATTAGCACACCTTGCGCACCTACAATAGAAGTTTCTAATAATGGAGAAGAAATAGCTTTTTTAGCAGCTTCTACAGCACGGTTTTCACCAGAAGATACACCGATACCCATTAATGCAGAACCTTGGTTAGACATAATTGTTTTAACGTCTGCAAAGTCAAGGTTAACTTCACCTGAAACAGCGATTAAGTCTGAAATACCTTGAACACCTTGACGTAATACATTGTCTGCTTCTTTAAATGCTTCCATCATTGGTGTTGACTTATCAACAATATCTAATAAACGGTCGTTAGGGATGACGATTAATGTATCAACAGCAGCTTTCATTGATTCTACACCAGCAGCTGCTTGTGTTTGACGCTTACGGCCTTCAAACCCGAATGGACGTGTAACAACACCAACTGTTAACGCTCCCATTTCTTTTGCAATTTTTGCTACAACTGGAGCAGCACCTGTACCAGTACCGCCGCCCATTCCTGCTGTTACGAATACCATATCAGCACCTTGGATTGCATCTTCAATTTGCTCACGAGATTCTTCGGCAGCTTTTTTACCAATTTCAGGGTTTGCACCGGCGCCTAAACCACGTGTTAATTTTTCACCAATTTGGATTTTAGACTCAGCTTTAGATAAGTTTAAAGCTTGTCCATCCGTATTGATTGAAATAAATTCAACATTATTCATACCATGATCAATCATTCGGTTAACAGCGTTATTTCCGCCGCCCCCTACACCGATGACTTTTAACGTCGCTAAATGATTAAATCCTTGTTCAAATTCTAACATTTAAATTTCCTCCTAGTTTTAGTGGCCAATCAATCGAATAGAGATTTCATAAGTTTCTTGAACTTACTTTCTTCTTTGTCTTGAGGTTTACTTTCTTCTTCTTGTTCTATGTTGTCTTCATGTTCGTATGCCTCAGACACTTCTGGTTCTTCTATATCAGAAGTTGATGTATGTGGCTCTTCTTGTTTGTTTGATTTCTTTTTGAACCAATCAAATCCGCTTGACTTCGTACTATTTTCTCGATCATTTGATTCTATGACTTCTTCTTCAAATTCTTCACTGTCATGATTATTTATTGTAACATAATCTAGTAATTCGTCGAAAGTAATGCTACTAGAAATCGTTGAAATCGCTGAAGAAAACTCTGGTTTTCTTATACCCATTTGGGATGGCGTATGAATTCTTACTTTTTCACTTACCATGTCTTGCAGCAATTCTTTAACGCCTAGTAAATTGGCCGAACCACCTGTTACAACGAAACCACCATTTACTTTTGTAAGACCTAACTCTTGTAATACATCAAACACATTAAAGAATATATCTTCCACACGTGCTTCTATCACATCTGCCAAATCTTTTTGAGTAAATTGTGCTTCTTCTTCGCTATTTATTTGATCAATAGTAAACACATCATGATCCGACGCTGAATCAAAGAAAGCGTGACCATATTGATGTTTGATTTTTTCAGCCGTTTCATAAGAAGTATTTAAACCTTTTGCAATATCTTCCGTTATATCTCTACCAGCCATTTCTATAGCATCAGCATCTACAAGCTCTCCTCTTTCGTAAAATGCCAATTGTGTTATATCCTCACCAATGTCAATAATGCATGCGCCAAGTTCTTTCTCAGTTGCCGAAAGTACTGAGCCATAATTATATGCATCAGAGTATACATCCAATACATCTACACCACAAGATTCTACACATTTAATCATGTTTATTAAAATTGATTTTTGAATCGCAATAACACCAGCTTCAACTTTCAAACTATGTCTTGCAATGAGTTCTTTAGGATCTGACACTTCATTATCGCCATCCACAACAAATTTAATTGGGAAAGCGTTTATTATTTCTGTTTCGGGTACATCATTTTTTTCACGAACACCTTCAAGTACACGCTCAATGTGTGTACCATCTAGTTCAGTATCTTCATAAAATTCAATTTCATTTGACTCATCAAATACCTCAGTTCCGATAATTGGAAGTTTTAAAAATACTTCCTTAACATCGACGCCTGATGCAATAGAGGCTTTTTTGATTGTATCTTTAACCGCTTGTTTTGCGATGTCGAAATCATCAATAAGACCATTTTTTATACCACTTGTGTAGGTCTGTCCTGTACCTATCACATTTATTCCATTGTGAAATTTTTCGCCCACTATCGCTTTAACACTTGACGAACCGATATCTATACTTACATAATAATGCTCTTCCATAGATAGGCACCTCCTGACAATAACTTATTCATGTTCACACTATTAACAGTTTACAATACGTTTTGACGCTTGTGAACTATAAACACATGTATTTGTCTAAATTTTTTAATTATTTTTGTCTGATTCTTTATTTATCTTATTTAAGGCACTTTGTAACTCGTCTTTCGCCTTATCTTCTTCTGTGTTTCCTTTGTCAACATTTTGATCACTTGTTGATTTAGTAGTACTTCCACCACTATAAGGAATAAAAGAAGCACCAACAGACAAATCAATGTAGCCTGATTTTTTTAAGCTTCCTGATTCATCACGTTCTAACGACTGTGACATTTGAGGATAATACTTCATTTTATTTGCAATAGTATTCAAATTACCCACAATTTGAATCTCATCTGTCGTATATAACTTGATTTGGTTTTGTAAATTTTCTTGCGGGTCATATTGCACTTCGGCGATCATGCTACGCACTTTTGTAGGCATTTTTGCTAATTCTTGTATTATTTTTTCTTTTTTCTCTTTTTTGAATCCTTCAAGGACGGGACCGTCATCTGTTACATTACTTTCTTCATAATTTTCTAATTCTGTTCCATCTTCAAGAATCGGTACATAATGATCTTTCTTTTTAACTAAACCAACGATTTGGCTTTCTGTCAGTTTAACCTTCACCTTATTCGGCAATACTTTAGTTACTTCTGCATGCTTTATTAATTTATTCTTTTTTAAATTATTAACAGCTGATGAAGTACTATAGGTATACATTCTAGAGTCATCTTTTATATCTATCGCTTTTTTTATAGAAGCTTTAGATACATTGTCATTACCTTCAATTGTCACCGAGTTGATTTTACTCAATGGCGTGAACATATAAATAAGAATCAGTAAAATAATAAATAGCAAAATACCGAAGATTGCGTATTGGATTTGTTTTTGTTTTTTACGTCGTTTTGCACGTTTCTCTTTTAAATATTCAGAATCAAATTCACTAACTTTATCTGACATTTATTTCACAACCTTTAAAGTGAAGGTAAGTGCGCTTGGAAGCTCTTAATAAACTTATTTCCGCGCTCTTCAAATGTATTGTATTGATCCCAACTTGCACAAGCTGGTGATAATAATACAACGTCATTAGGCTCAATAACTGATTGTACTTTATCGACTGCATCTTCTACATCTGTGGCCTTTATTACATATTTACCTTGATTCTCGCCTAATTTCACAAATTTTTCTTGCGTCTCACCAAAGGTCACCATCACTCTGACATTATTCATATATGGAATCAATTCATCAAATCCATTGCCTCTGTCTAAACCACCACACAACCAAATAATGGGTTGTTCAAATGAATTTAGAGCAAACTGTGTCGCTAAAGTATTGGTAGCCTTAGAATCATTATAATATTTATTGGTTTTGTTTGAACCTACATATTGAAGTCTATGCTCTATACCAGAAAAAGTTGTCAAACTATCTATTATGGCTCTTACTGAAACCCCTGCTAACAGTGCCGCTAACACAGCTGCGAGTATATTTTCTAAATTGTGTTCACCAGGTAATACTAAGTCATCTTTATGAATAAGTCGGAAACCTTTAAATGTAATATAACCATCTTTTACGTATATACCATCAACCTCTTGTTGTGTAGAAAAGTAATACACTTTTGCTTTTAAGGATTCTGATTCAATCAGGTGACGTTGATGATAATTACATATTAAATAATCCTCTTCAGTTTGATTTTTATATATTTGTTTTTTTGCATTTTGATAATTCTCTAAATTCTCATGATAATCCAAATGTGCAGAATAAATATTTGTAATAATCGATATATGCGGCTTATATTGATCGATACCTAGTAATTGAAATGAAGAGAGTTCAGTTATAAGGTAATCCTCTTCTTCTACTTCTTGTGCCACTTTTGAAGCTACATAACCTATATTGCCAGATAATTTACCAGTAATTCTACTTTTTTTAAACATATCACCTATTAAAGAAGTGACCGTTGTTTTTCCATTTGTTCCAGTCACGCCAATAATGGGCGCTTTGGAAACTAAATAACTTAGTTCTACTTCAGTAAGTATGTGTAATCCTCGACATTCCGCTTCTTGAATTAACGGAACCGTGTATGGAATACCTGGATTTTTAAAAATGAGTGGTTCATTATCAAGTAAGGAAAATGGATGCGCTCCACCAACAACTTTGACACCCATATTTTCTAAATCGATTGCATGTGCATCTTGGCTTAAATCTTTGCCATCGTTAACAACGACATTTGCACCAAGTTTTTGTAACAATTTCGCAGCTTCATACCCACTTTTTGCTAATCCTATTACTAATACATTTTTATTTTCTAAACCTGTATATTTCAGCAATTTAATTCACTCCAATCCATAAGCCAATAAGACCTGAAATAATACCAACTGTCCAAAATACAGTAACAACTTTTCTCTCATTCCAACCTACTAGCTCAAAGTGGTGATGTAGTGGTGACATTTTGAAAACTCTTTTTCCTGTAAGCTTATATGATGTGACTTGAATCATAACTGATAATGTTTCAGCTACAAATACAAAACCGATAAAAATAAGTGACAATTCTTGATTTAGCATAATTGAAATTGTAGCAAAAATACCGCCTAGAGCTAAACTACCTGTATCTCCCATAAATACCTTAGCGGGATTTAAATTAAAAGGTAAGAATCCAAGTAATGCGAAAATCATGATAATACAAAACAAGCCAATAGAATTTGCGCCTTGGATATATGCCATAAGCGCATACATAATAAATCCAATAATAGAAAGCCCAGTAGAAAGTCCATCTAATCCATCTGTTAAATTGACCGCATTAGAAAAACCAACCTGCCAAAATACAATGAAAATTACATATGCAATTGATAATGGTACTTCTAAACCTGTAAATGGAATATGAATTCCCGTTGAAAAGTCTGTTAGATTAAACACTTGGCTTAATATGAAGAAAACAACTGCAATAGCGATTTGAGCAAGGAATTTTTGTTTACTCGTTAATCCTTGATTGTTCTTTTTAACAACAATGATATAGTCATCAATAAAACCAATTAATCCAAAACCAATCGTCACAAACAACAACAATATAATCGGATTTGCATTATCCATAAAAATAATAGCTAATATTGATGTGACAATGATACTAAGTAGGAAAGTTAATCCTCCCATCGTCGGTGTACCTGTTTTTTTCATATGGCTTTGAGGGCCTTCTTCTCTTATACTTTGTCCAAATTTCATTCGCTTTAGTGTTGGTATCAATACAGGGACTAATATAAATGTTATTAGTAGTGCAATGATCGCTAGTAAATAAACCATATTATGCTCCTTTAATATTAAATTGGATTGATGTCGTTAATGCTAAGTGCAACTTATAAATCATATGTAACGAGGCAGTAAGTATGTTTCAAATTTCAAAATTATATTTTGTATTCAACATTTAAATTACTACCTCGCATCAATTTTCAAATGATACATTTTAACATGTTTTACCAGTGACGTCAGAAATACAATAAATTTTTATTCACTTTGTTTGTCACTGTTTGAATCTGAGTTATTATCATCTTTTTTATTAGAATCATCTTTGGACGATTCTTTTTCTTTGGATGATGTCGTCGAAGCCTCACCATTAACCGCTTCTGCAGATAACGTCACTTCTACTTTATCTTTTTTATCAACTTTTTGTCCTTTACTAACAGATTGATTAGAAACGAAGCCACTACCTTTTGTAGTTACTTTTGTTTGCGTCAAGGTTTCAAAAGCAATCACTTCTTCTTTTGTCCAACCTGTCATGTCTGGCATAGTTATATCCCCATCTGTCAGTAATAATACCTTACTATTCGGTAGCACTTCTTTATCTGGTGATACTGATTGTTTAACAACTTTATCTCCACTTCCTATGACAATTGGTTCGAGAGACTTACCATTCACCTTATCTTGTGCTTTTTGCGTTTCCTGACCTTGAACATCTGGCACTTTACTATACTTCACATCAGATTTATCTTTAGAATTTTTATCTCCTACGTTTAAGTATTTCAATGTGTTTTCCATAATAGGTTTAAACGCTTTACTTACACCCATTTCATAAGCTTCTTGGTCATTTTTTTGTGCTAAACTCATACCAGCATACACTATTACTTCTGGATCATCTTTAGGTGCATCACCAATAAAACTTACAAAGTATGGATTTTCCCCTTGAACATAACCACCATTATCAGAGTCAGCAACTTGTGCTGTACCTGTTTTACCTGCTACGTCATAACCATCAATTTGATAGTTTTTAGCATGACTATCTTCACTGTTTACAACTTTGTCTAATTCAGTACGCACTTTCTTAGCAGTGTCTTTAGTAATTGGTTTTCCTGCAAACTCTTTTTTACCCTTATAAAAAGTATCATCAGTAACAGGATTGCTCACGCTATCTACAAACCATGGTTGCAGCATTTTACCTTCATTATTAAAAGCGGATTGCGCTCTTAACATTTGGACTGGTGTTACGGTTGTAGATTGACCAAATGAGGATGTTTTTTGCTGTGCTTCATTATCCCAAGCTATACCACCTGTAGATTCACCATCAAACATACTCTTAGTAGATTTACCAAAACCAAATTTTTCATACCATTCTTTCATCTTATCTGAGCCAACTAAATCTTGTAAGTGCATCATTAAAGTGTTTGAAGAATACGTGAAACCAGTAGACATTGAGATTTTTCCCCAACCTACTTTATTCCAGTCAGATATTTTAGAGCCCATTACTTCTCTAGGTTCAGCAGTATATTTTTTATCAGGTTTAAATTTACCTTCTTGAATTGCTGCCGCTAGACCATAAGATTTAAAAGTTGACCCTGGTTCATATGTGTTTTGATATAAATCATTTGCCCATTTTTTTCCAAAATCTTTACCAGTTTCTGGATTAAAAGTTGGTCTTTGACTAAATGCCAAGATTTCTCCTGTTTTCGCATCCATCACTACGGCAAACAAATCTTTTGGCTTATAATGTTCAACCATGCCATCTAGCGCTTCTTCAACGAAAACCTGTATATTTGAATCAAGTGTTAAATGTACGTCATCTCCACGTTTAGGCACTTTTTCTTTTTTGGTGTTTGGTGCAATATACCCCCAAATATCATGAATATACGATAAAGCACCTTTTTGTCCTGAAAGATAGCTATCAAATATTTTTTCAACACCTAAAGCACCTTTTAATTCTCCACTATCTGGATCTTTTTGAGCTATACCTATCAAGTGAGATGCAAAGTTTCCATTAGGATAAAATCTTTCAGTTTCTGGATATAACGTCACACCAGGAAGTTTCATTTTTTCAATTTTTTCTTTCTCTTGATACGTTAAATCTGTGCCTTTTTGACCAAATTCAACTTGAAAGGCTTTTTTATTATCTAGTTTTTTCTCAATTTCTTTTGCTGACATATCAATCACTGTCGCAAGTTTTTTTGCAGTTTCTTTTTTGTCTTTTACATGCTTAGGTTTATCGCTGCCTTCGCTTGCTTTTTTATCAACAACTGCCACAACTTTATACCGTTCCACATCTTCCGCTAACACTTTGCCATTTCTGTCATAAATCTTACCTCGTTCTGGTTGCTGCTGACTATTTACTAAGTATTTTTCGTTCGCTTTCATAATTAAATCTTCACCAGAAGAGTGTCCTGTCAACATAATATATGAGTATCTTAAAACCAACGTAAAAAAGAGCAGTCCAAATCCAAGAATGAGTAGGACTGCCCCTATTTTACTTTTTTTAATTGAAAACTTCGGTTTCTTTAATTTAATTCTTCGCTTCGCCATTATTACGCACTACCTTTACATTATCGTTCTTAAGGCTCATTCCATCTTTTTTGGCCTTATCGTAAATGCGTTCATATGAGGAGTTCTTTTTAATTTCAGATTTTATTGCGCTGTTTTCACTAGATTGTTTTTCAATTTTTGTATCTAAATCTGCAATTTTTTCTCGAGTTTCATACGCATCCATTTTTAAAGATAGCATATAAATACTTATTAAAGCAATCACTGTTATAAGTCCTATGTATAACATCTTTTCAAACTTAGTTAGCTTGACAATTACTTTACGCTTAACTGTCTGGGGTTGACTCTGGGGATGAGGCGACGGTTGCGTTTGTGGTATTTGTTGTTCTGCTCCACTATACGGTTGGTATATCTTCTCTACTGCCACTCAAAAATCACTCCTTATTTTAGTATTTCAGCTATACGTAACTTGGCACTACGCGCTCGATTATTTTTTTCTAAATCTTCATCTGTAGCAATAATTGGTTTTCGATTAACTCTTTTCAATTTTGGTGTATAAGCTTCTGGAATAACAGGTAAGCCTCTTGGCACTTCGGGGCCTTTTTCATATTCTTGGAACATTTGTTTACAAAGGCGATCTTCTAACGAGTGGAACGTAATCACAGATATTCTTCCGTTCACTTTCACAAGCTCGATTGCTTGTTCTAATGAATTTTCAAATGCAGACAATTCATCATTAACTGCAATTCTAATTGCTTGGAAAATCCTTTTAGCAGGATGCCCGCCTTTTCGTCTTGCCTTAGCAGGTATTCCTTCTTTAATAACATCCACCAGTTCTAAAGTTGTTTCAATTGGCTTTTGTGCTCTATTTTGTTCTATTCGTCTAGCAATTTGTTTCGAAAATTTTTCTTCGCCATAACGATGAAAAATTCTCACTAATTTTTCAAATGACCAATCATTAACTACTTCATACGCTGATAATGATTGGGTTTGATCCATACGCATATCTAATTTCGCATCATTATGATAACTAAAACCTCTTTCAGGTACGTCTAATTGGGGGCTAGACACACCCAAGTCATAATAAATGCCATCTACTTTTTCAATATTTAAATCATCTAAAATTTCAGTTAATTTTCTAAAGTTGCTATGGACGAAGGTAACTTTATGTATATGGTCTTTCAATACTTCTTTTGCATTTTCAAGGGCTGTTGTATCTTGATCAATTGCAATAAGTCTACCTTCGTCTCCAATTTGATTTAATAAATAGAGGGCATGGCCTGCTCCACCTAATGTACAGTCGACATATATGCCATCTTCTTTAATATCTAAATAATCTATAGTTTCTTTTAGCATAACGCTGACATGATGAAACAATTTAACGCCTCCATTTAAAAATCAAAGTCAATTAAGTCTTCGGCAATATCTTCAAAACTATCTTCTGATTCATCATAAAAATCATTCCAAGTTTCTCTATCCCAAATTTCAATACGGTTTGAGACACCTATTACCGTACATTCCTTACTCAAATTGGCATATTTCCTCAAATTTTGAGGAATATTTATACGCCCTTGCTTATCTAATTCCACTTCAACAGCACCTGAAAAGAACATACGCATGAATTTACGCGCATCTTTTTTTGTCATTGGTAAGGTTTTCATTTTCTCTTCAATTACTTGCCATTCTTCTAAAGTGTAACCAAATAAGCATTTATCAAGGCCACGGGTAATTATAAAACGCTCATTTAGGTCATAACGAAATTTGGACGGAACAATCATACGTCCCTTAGTATCCAATTGATGCTCGTATTCACCCATGAACATTTATAATCACCTCACCTTCTTATATATATAATTTACCACATCTCACCACTATCCTCCACTAATTATACAAATTTCACCAAAATTTCTTGAAACATAGAAAAAAACACCCGATTCATCTTTTAAATGAACCGGGTGCTTCCCTTGATACTCTAAGGTTTTATCAATATATGATCAAATGTGTATGAAAGTGGTGGATAAGTGGAGGGACTAAACACATCTATCCCAAAATCATTCATAATTTGAAGTGGATTCCAAATTCTTTCTTGTAATCCACCCATTGGATGGAGTGTTTGACTTATGAGCTCAAAATGTTTCATGCTAATGTCATTTTCTCTTTCAACATTCAATAAATACCGTTTTATTAAATAATCAAATTGCTTTTGGTGAATTTCGTTATTTTTGTTCAACAATACCTTATTATCATGATTGTCTTTAACTTCTGCCTGAAGAGATTGAAACAAATCATTTTGCTGTTCTTTTAAAGCTTCAATCTGTTCTATAAAAGATTGCGAAGCTTTAGATCTAATAAACTTTGTTTTATCTGCTTCAATTCCTTTTTCAATGATATTATTACAATTCAATCGATATTGTGCTACTAATTTTTCTATTCTGGTATTTAAATACGTAATCCTTAATCGTGGTAAAACGATAGGCATATCTACTTGTAATGTTCGAAAAACTTCACTTAATTCTGTCCAATATTTAATTTCACTAGGGCCGCCTATGAATGCTACTGTATTAAATAGCCATTCTTCCATTACTGGTCTCGTAACGACATTATTAGAAAATTTTTCTGGGTCTGTTTCTACCATATTAAGAAGTTCTTGTTCCGAAAACGATTTCTCTGATTTATTTAAATAGAAACGTCCATTTTCAAAAGTTAATAGTTGTCTTACACCACCATCATCCATAAACAAATGTACATTCGTCTCTGTCTGTATCATTTGATCTAAACCGTCAGTGATAGTTTGAGCCTGTGTTTGCCTAAAGGCATCGTCAACTAAATTATGATTTTTAATAATGTCCTTGAACATTGGCTTTTCTAAACGGCGCAATGCTTTATCATTTGCATCTATCAGTAATAATCCGTAATGTTTGAAAACTTCGTGTAATAACGCTTTAAACATGTCAGTCCAACCATCATAGTTATCGATAATCTTTCTACACATGTTTAGTAGTTTTGGAGAAGCCTCAGTTTCTTTTAATTCTTTGAAAAATTCATTTAATGCTTTATGTAACGCTTCTTTATCTGGCGTATACTTTGAAACACTAGATTCTGGAGGCGTCATAGTACTATATTTTATTTTTTGTAACGTTGCCGTATGTTCATTAAAAACATAAGTATGATTTACTTCATCAAAATCATGATCTTCACCTGCAATCCAAAAAACAGGGACAACATGTGTATCGTAATCTTTCGATAGTTTTTCACTTAATGTAATAATCGAAAATATTTTATGAAACGTATATAAAGGTCCACCAAACAAACCAGCTTGTTGACCACCGATTACAACTTTCGCACCTTTACTAAGCGCTTTTAAATTTTTATTTTGTTGATAATCTAATGTTAAATCATCCATATATGCTTCAATGATTTTGGCTAGAGACGCTTCTCTTCCGTTATTTTCTGAAAGTAGTCTTTTTTTATAATTTTGTTCATCCATTGCATCAAGATGATAATACTTAGCTAAAGTTGAATCACTATTTTTAATATTCGCTATAAATTGATCTTTTTCATTAAGTTTCGTTGTCATACAATCCATTCGTAATTCTCCTTACGTTACTCTATTCCTATTTAGTATAAAGTTTATATTCAACATTGACAATTTTACGGCTTATAAATTTATTAGAAAATATACTTACTCTCTTTCAACATTGTAATCCAATGCTTATACATACGATCAGTACCTTTAAATATATTAAAACAAAGCACAAATTAATATTGATTTTACATAAAATGTTTTAAGCATTCATTTTTGTGAAATATCCAATAAAATAAGGTATAATAGTTAGTAATAAAGCAAAGGGGGAAGCTAAAGTGAGTAATGTTAAACGACTAGATATTAATTACAAAACAGATGAATTATTTGAAGATTTTAGGAACTTCGGAAATGAAGATTTATATTTAGTAGATGAATTACGCGGTGAAATGATAGACGCTAGTTCGGACTCACCATTTTATGGCATATATGTCGGTGATAGGTTAGGTGCTCGTATGGCTTTATACCGTAAAGGAGAAGTTGAAGAAGTATACTTCTCAGATTTTGATGATTATAATATTTTATGGAAATTAGAAGTTTTACGTGATTTCCAAGGTCGTGGTTACGGCGAAGCACTGCTAGATTTTGCTAAGGAACAAGGTCAACCTATTAAAGTCATTGCTCGTAATCAATCAAAAAATTTCTTCATTAAACATGGCTTTAAAGATATCGAACAACAAAATAAAGACGGTCACGATATACTTATTTGGACACCATGATTTTCCTGTCCAATACCACTAAATAATGATACACGCATTTTTAATATATAGTATATGTTTTTTATAAAGTAAACTTTTTCATTTCTTAAATTATCATTAACATAATATGAAGCGTGAATTACAATCAATTTTTCTGATTATAATTCACGCTTCTTTTATTTTGCTATATCTAACAATTGATCAAGCGATTCGATAGTATAATCTGGATTAATTTCTGTATCATTTATTTTATTTCTTGGATTAAACCAACATGTTTTTATTGACGCATTTTTTCCACCTAAAATATCTGATGTTATTGAATCACCAACAATCATTGCATGAGCTCTTTTGTCATGACCGATTTTATTAAAAACAAAATCAAAAAACTCTGGCATAGGTTTTTGATATCCAGTTTGCTCAGATACAAACACACCTTTAAACCAATCTCCCATTTCTGTTTTTGCTATACGTCTTTGTTGTGTTTCCAAAACTCCATTGGTAACAATATATAGATCGTGAGTGTTTTTGAGCATGCTCAATGTTTCCACCGTATTCATAAAATACTTTATTGGGGCATTTGCGAGTTCATCCCGAAAGATTACATCCGCTTCTTGCCCATTCACATTGATTTGATGTAAATCAAAATACACTTCAAACCTTTTACTTAACACTTCAGTTTTTGTTAATTGATTTTGTTGAAACGCTTCCCAATGTGCTTGGTTTACAGTTATAAATTGATTTAAATCATTTTGATCTGTCTCTAAATTATATTTTTTTGTAAGTTGATGAAATGCATATGCTTCAGCATCATGAAAATCTACAATTGTATCGTCAAAATCGATAAGCAAACATCTTTTATTCATAGTATTTTCTAACCCCTTAATGAATTCACTTAATAAAGTCAATTAATTATGTCATCGTTAATGTATAAACATAGTCGAATTTTATTTCATCATACCATATTTCAAATATTAGCAAACAAAAAAGGCCAAGGTTATTACCTTGGCCAGTCCGTCATAGAAATTCAAATTAAAATCCGAATAATTTACTTGCTAAACCTACACCATTTTCTACGATATCTACAATACTAGTACCTAATTTAGCACCGTCTCCTGCTATGCCAGCTTGTACTGTATCTTTAATTGCATTAAATAAACCTTCCATTATAAACACTCCTCATTACATTATTTAGAATAAATAATCTGCTATTTTTTAAAATCCGAAAAGTTTTCCTAGTAAACCTGCACCACTTGAAACGATATCTACAATACTTGTACCTAATTCTGAACCGTTACCTGATTTTGCTGCTTCTACTGTGTTTGCAATTGCTTCTGCTAATTTAGTCATAATTTATTTCTCCTTTATTATTTATATATTTATATTAGAATCCAAATAATTTACTTGCTAAACCTACTCCGTTTTCTACGATACTTACGATACTTGTACCTAATTTAGCACCGTCTCCTGCTATGCCAGCTTGTACTGTATCTTTAATTGCATTAAATAAACCTTCCATTATAAACACTCCTTATTATAAGATAAATGCTTATGACTGCTTTTTATGTTTTAAACGATACTGTTAATTTGTTATTTAATTAAGTATCGTTTGTTATCTATAACTATAAGACATTTGCATATAAATTTGTGTTTTATTTCATACTTCGTTAAATAGTAGTAAAAACTGTAGCAAAAGATACATTGGTTTACAGTTTTGAATGCCCAACTGTATTTTACGCAATTCCATGTCATACAATTTACAAAATGGAATTTATTTATAAAATTTATATATAAATAAAATTAACAAATGCTTTAACGATGATTATATTTGTTGTGGTATTTCTCAATATTTTTATCTGACAGTTTATACATGCATTTATTGATTCGATACAAACATCAAAAAAGCGCCACTTCAAATTGAAGTAGCGCAAACGCAAATAATCATTAAATTATATTACCTTATAGTTATATATTCAATACCACTTAGCATTAGCCTAAAACATATTTATTGTCTTAATCGTCTATATACAATTTAAGCAACTAATAAATTTAAATGATTACAACAATATATAATAATAATTGTTATGCCATAACTATATGATCAAAGCCGCGTTTAAATTTACTAGCTAAAGCATTACTTTCTGACAAAACTTTCATATATTTTGAGTATAATTTACTTGATTCAATAACAAATTTCATAAGTAACCCTATTTTGCAATTAGCAGTTTAACTTTATTAAGCCATAAATTAACAGTATATGTTGTTCACTGCGCATGTAAAAAAACAAAAAAAGACCGCTAATATATTAGCGATCTAGTCAGTAAACACATAATTTATTATGTATTTTACGTTATTAGCGTCCTGGGAGGGATTCGAACCCCCGACCGATGGCTTAGAAGGCCATTGCTCTATCCAGCTGAGCTACCAGGACATTATCTTTTGAACACAAGAATAATTATATCTAATTTACACTGATAAAGCAATACTCTATCCCTTAAAAATAAATATGATTTTTCACTATTGTAAACTTTTTATCATAATATTGCTAATTTATTTAAATTCTTTAAATAGTACAATCCATTAACGTGAGCACTATTTTTACAACACTGAAATGTAAAATGTTTCTTACATTCAACGCTTTACAGTAATACGAAGATGAACCTACGATTCAATCATTTCTAGACGTAGATTCACCCCACTTATTTAGAGTACAAAATTTTCACTACTGATGATTTCATGATTTCGATTACGGAAATTTAAAGTTGCTTCTAATCTCGTATCATCAATAAGCAATTCTGCATATGTTTCTTCAATATTACTTCTCGACTGTGAAATACTACCTGGATTTATGACATGCACACCATTTATTGTTTCATGTTTAGCAACATGTGTATGACCATAAAAAGCAAATTTACAGTCTGTTGCTTTTGCTTGTTCCGCTAAAGGCATTCTTGTACGATTCACTTGATATAAATGACCGTGAGTTAAAAATGCCTTAATACCATTTATATCGATTGTTTGCTCATTTGGAAACTCAGGATAAAAATCAGTATTCCCTTTTACTCTATAAAAGTAACTGAGTTCACTATCATCATAAGCGAATTCAGAGTCACCTAAGTGAATGGCAGCATCTATATCCTCATGCTGATTTATAATATCAAATAGCACACCTTGTTCAGTATGATTGTCACTAACTATAATCCATTTCGACATTATTGATCACCTTCTAGATATTCTTGTAGCTGTTCTATTGCTTTACCTCTATGACTAATTTGTCCTTTTTCTTCTGCAGTTAGCTGAGCCATTGTTTTATTTTTGTCTTCTACAAAAAAGATAGGATCATATCCAAAGCCATGTTCACCAATTTTATTTAGTGTGATTTCTCCTTGTACAGTTCCTTTAAATTGTACTGTATCTTCACCCGGTGCGCTCATGCTAATAACACAAACAAATTGTGCACTACGGTCTGTTTCATCACCTAACTGAGTTAGAAGTTTTTCAATATTTGCATTATCATCTTTTGTTTCTCCAGCATAACGCGCTGAATATATACCTGGCTCTCCATTTAAAGCAAAAACTTCCAATCCACTATCATCAGCAATAACACGCTTATTTAATGCTTCTGCAGCTGCTTCAGATTTTAGTCTTGCATTTTCTTCAAACGTGTCACCTGTTTCCTCAACGTCAAAATCTTCGATGAGTTCTGAAATGCCTATAACATTATAATCAGGGAAAATAACTCTAAAATCATTTATTTTCCCTTTATTATTTGATGCAATAACAATATCTTCCATTTTTACGCCTCACTTTAAACTTCTATTTTTTCAACTGTTGCTTTCATATTTAACCATTCTTCAATAATACGTTCGATATGTTCTGTTTCTCCTGTCGCAAAAAATTTATGTGCGGGCTGTTTCTTATAACCTGCGTGTTCATTACTGAATGTTAATAATGCACTCACTTCTCTGGCTGTTTCTAGTCCAGATGAAATAACTACTTTTTCTCCGTGAAAATAATCATTAATCGGCTGATAAAGTAAAGGATAATGTGTACATCCTAAAATAACTGTATCTGCTTTGCTATTTCTCCACTGTTTTAACGTTTGATGTATAACGATACTCGTAATCGTTGGATCCTTGTATCTCATTTGTTCTACGAGAGGCACAAAGCCTGGGCATGCCACACCAGATACTTCTACATTTGGATTTATTTGTTTAATGTGATGTCGATATGCCTCTGATTTAATCGTACCTTCTGTACCTAATATTAAAACATTTTGATTTTTTGTTGTCATAATCGCTGTTCTAGCACCTGGTTCAATAACGCCAATAACAGGTATTGCCAATAAGTTTTGTAAATGTTTTAATGCCACTGCCGTTGCAGTATTACATGCAATCACTAACATCTTGATATCAAACGTCATGAGTTTTTCAGCTAATTCTGTAGTAAATTGTCTTACCTCAGAAGCTTCTCTTGGTCCATATGGACAGCGTTTTATATCTCCTAAATAATAAATGGTTTCATTTGGTAATTGGCGCATGATTTCTTTAGCAACTGTTAAACCTCCAACGCCAGAGTCAATAACTCCAATTGGTTTCTCCATATCTTGTTCATCCTTATATATTTACTTGTCTTTTATTGTAGCATAGCTGCGTTTTCAAAATCATTTTCCAAGACCTAAAATACAAAATAGCAGACAATTCAAATATTATACTTATCAATAGGTTAGCATCATTGAATCATAGAGTCATACCAGTTCTTCGCTATTTAACAAAATTCACAATATTACTAATGGAAAATTTTTATATAATCAGATAATCTATATATTAATATTTTAATACACTAATAACTTAAAATTTTTATTATAGTATATATACTTTTTTAAAGCTTAATCACTGTATTAAATTTGTATCTATAAAATATTTCATAAAAAAATGCCAACAAAGTTTAAACTTTGTTGGCATTTTCATTATATATTAGTTTACTTGGTGGTCTGAACCAAAGAATGATTTGAACATATGGAAAGAAGTTTCACGGTTTAATGCAGCAATTGATGTCGTTAAAGGAATGCCTTTCGGACATGCGTTAACACAGTTTTGTGAGTTACCACATTCTTGTAACCCACCTGCACCCATCAATGCATTTAAACGTTCATCTTTAGTCATTGAACCTGTTGGGTGTAAGTTAAACAATCTAACTTGTGAAATAGCTTGCGCACCAACAAAATCGTTGTTTCTTGTAACGTTTGGACAAACTTCTAAACATACACCACACGTCATACATTTAGATAATTCATATGCAGTTTGACGTTTTTTCTCTGGCATACGAGGACCTGGTCCAAGGTCATACGTACCGTCAATCGGTACCCATGCTTTCATACGTTTCAAATTATCAAACATTCTACTACGATCAACTTGTAAGTCACGAATAACTGGGAATGTACTCATTGGTTCTAACTTTATTGGTTGTTCTAATTGATCAACAATTGCTGTACAAGATTGTCTTGCTTTACCATTGATAACCATAGAACAAGCACCACAAACCTCTTCTAAACAGTTCATATCCCAAATAACAGGTGTTGTTTTCTCACCTTTACTATTGACTGGATTACGTCTAATTTCCATTAAACAAGCAATAACATTTAAATTCTCTTTGTAAGGAATTTCAAATTCTTCTTCATAAGGATTAGACTCTGCATCATCTTGTCGTTTAATGATGAGCTTAATTGTATTTTGATTTTGTTGTTGGCTTTGTTGTTCGTCTTGCGCTTGAGTTTCATTTACTTCTTTAGTATCTGCCATTTTATTTACCTCCTTTAGAACTACTTGAATAGTCACGTTTACGAGGTGGGATTAAACTTACATCTACTGGCTCGTATGTAAATTTAGGCGCTTCTGTTTTTCCTTGATATGATGCTAAAGTCGTTTTTAACCATTCTTCGTCGTTTCTTTCAGGGAATTCAGGTTTATAATGTGCCCCACGAGACTCATTTCGGTTATATGCACCGATTGTAATTACACGTGCTAATACTAACATATTCCATAACTGACGCGTAAAGAATACCGCTTGGTTACTCCAAGTTTGAGTATCTTCAATATCAATATTTTGGTAACGTTCCATCAATTCTACGATTTTCTTGTCTGTTTCCAATAATGCTTTATTATCACGTACAACAGTAACGTTTGCTGTCATGACTTCACCAAGTTCTCTATGAAGTTTATACGCATTTTCTGTACCGTTCATTTTCAATAAATTATCGAATTTATCTTGTTCTTCTTTAACACGTTTTTCATAAATACTATCGTCTAAATCAGTATATGATTTTTCAATATTAGCGACATATTCAATCGCATTTGGTCCTGCAACTGTTCCACCGTATATGGCAGATAACAATGAATTAGCACCTAAACGGTTACCACCATGTTGTGAGAAATCACATTCACCAGCTGCAAATAAACCTTTGATATTTGTCATTTGATCATAATCTACATAAAGTCCACCCATTGAATAGTGCACCGCTGGGAAGATTTTCATCGGTACTTTTCTTGGATCGTCACCAGTGAATTTTTCATAAATTTCAATGATTCCGCCCAATTTTACATCCAACTCATGCGGATCTTTATGTGAAAGGTCAAGGTAGACCATGTTTTCACCATTAATGCCTAATTTTTGATTCACACATACATCAAAAATTTCACGTGTAGCTATATCACGAGGTACTAAGTTACCATAATCTGGATATTTTTCTTCTAAGAAGTACCATGGTTTACCATCTTTATATGTCCAAATTCGGCCACCTTCACCACGAGCTGATTCACTCATCAATCGTAGTTTGTCATCGCCAGGAATTGCAGTTGGATGAATTTGAATAAACTCACCATTTGCATAAATCGCACCTTGTTGATAGACGATTGACGCAGCAGAACCAGTATTAATCATTGAGTTAGTTGTTTTACCAAATATGATACCTGGACCACCAGTAGCCATAATAACTGCATCTGAACCGAATGATTTTATTTCAGAAGATGTCATGTCTTGAGCCACAATACCCCTAGCCATATTGTCATCATCTTTGACAATGCCCAAGAATTCCCATCCTTCATATTTTGTAACTAAACCATCCACTTCATAGCTACGTACTTGTTCATCTAAGGCATACATTAATTGTTGACCAGTTGTTGCTCCAGCATATGCCGTTCTATGATACATGGTACCACCGAAGCGACGGAAATCTAGCAAGCCTTCATTTGTTCTATTGAACATTACACCCATACGGTCAAGTAAATGTATAATGTTTGGCGCTTCCTCTGCCATTGCTTTTACTGGTGGTTGATTCGCTAAGAAATCTCCACCGTAAACTGTATCATCAAAGTGAACAGCAGGTGAGTCACCCTCACCTTTTGTATTCACTGCTCCGTTTATGCCACCTTGTGCACATACAGAGTGTGAACGTTTAACAGGCACTAATGAGAACAAGTCAACATGTGCGCCTTGTTCTGCTGCTTTAATTGTTGACATCAGACCGGCAAGTCCTCCACCGACAACAATAATTTTCTTCTCTGCCATAAATAGTCACTCCCCTAAATATATCTGAAACATTTTTAAATTATACGAAAGCAAGGATAGCACTTATTCCGATATATGAAACTACGATAAATACAACAAGTGATACCCATGTAAAGATTTGTTGTGATCTTTTAGATTGTAAAACACCCCATGTAACTAAAAATGACCATAAGCCATTTGCAAAGTGGAATGTTACAGCAAGTAAACAGATGATATAGAAAATTAACCAAATTGGATTAGATACAATATCATGTACCATATCGAAGTTAACTTCTTCACCTAATGCACGCTGAATACGTGTTTGCCACAAATGTATTCCGATGAAAATAAACGTTATAATACCAGTCAAACGTTGTAATAAGAACATCCAATTTCTAAATTGAGAATAATGTCCTACGTTTTCTTTTGCCGTAAAGGCAATATGTACACCATATACCGCATGATAAAGAATTGGAATATAAATCACGATAAACTCCAATGCAATCAAGAATGGTAAAGATTCCATAAATCCAGCAGCCTTGTTAAACGCTTCAACGCCTTTTGTAGCTTGATGGTTAACAAGTAGATGCACTAATAAGAATCCACCTATCGGTATTACGCCTAACAAAGAATGTAAGCGTCTTAAATAGAATTGATTTTTCGAATATGCCAAAAGGAAGTCCCCCCTGTGAAACAATTAATTTTTTGGTATCTTTTTTTAAAGTATAAATGTGATGATACTTATCAACTAAAACTAAACAACAACATGTTATGCAATCGCTTTATATTTATAGCAATATAAACTTCAACATGTATGTATAAAACAATGAAGTAATACCCCTAGTTGAATTTGACAATTGTTTTATTATATAGATTTAAGTGATAACTTTTCTCAATTAGTAAACGCTTCCATATACTTTTAAAAAAAGAATTCCTGTTATTTGCTATTGTAACACTAATTCATAAAATTTTGGGCATGAGAATGATTCTCATGCCATATTCTTTTTTATCTATTTGTTATATAGTGCGTGATGAAGATTCTCAGCAACTTTTTGAGGTAAACCAGAAGATTTTAAATCCTCAATGCTTGCCTCTTTCATTTTCTTTATGGAACCAAAAGTTCGTAATAATTTAGTTTTTCGTTTAGAACCAATACCATCGACGGTATCTAATACTGATTGCAAGCCAGTTTTTTGGCGAGTTTGTCTATGAAATGTAATTGCAAATCTATGAACTTCGTCTTGTATTCTTTGAAGTAAATAAAATGCTTGGCTATTTTTTTTCAAAGGTACAATCTCTGCACTTTCACCGTATAAAATCTCTGAAGTTTGGTGTTTATCATTTTTACGCAACCCAGCGACTGGTATATCCAAACCTAATTCGTTTTCAAGCACATCGATAACCCCGCTCATATGACCTTTACCACCATCAACGATGATTAAATCTGGTAATGGAGTACCTTCATTTAAAACACGAGTATAACGTCTACGCACAACTTCTCTCATAGATTTATAATCATCTGGGCCATCTACCGTTTTGATTTTATATTTGCGGTATCCTTTTTTATTTGGTTTACCATCAATAAACGACACCATGGCTGAAACTGGGTGTACACCTTGGATGTTTGAATTATCAAAAGCTTCTATACGAATAGGTGTCTGAATTCCCATGCGGTCACCTAATTCTTCAATCGCCTTCACGGTACGTGATTCATCTTTAGCAATGAGTTCAAATTTATTCTCTAAAGTAACTTCAGCATTATGATTTGCTAAATCAATCATTTCTTTTTTCTTGCCCTTAATCGGCTGAACTATTTTTGTATCTACAACCGATTGGATAATATCTTTGTTTAAATTTTTAGGAATATGCACTTCTTTAGGGAGAATATGTTGATTTAAATCATAAAACTGACCTATAAAAGTATAAAATTCTTCTTCTTCTGTTTGCTGCAGCGGAATCATAGTAGCATCTCGTTTAATCATATTCCCTTGTCTTATGAAAAACACTTGAATACACATCCAACCTTTTGACACACTGTAGCCAAATACGTCTCTTATAGTATTATCTGAAGTAGTGATTTTTTGTTTCTTAGTTAAATTGTGAATATGTTGGATTAAATCTCGATACTCTTTTGCTCTTTCAAAGTCTAACGATTCACTCGCTTCGTTCATTTTCTGTTCTAAGTTATTCAGTATTGTTTTATCTTCACCATTTAAAAAATCAGTGATTTCTTTAGTCATTTCCGCATATTTATTTAAATCTACCGGGTAAACACAAGGTCCTAAACACTGACCAATATGGTAATATAAACACAATTTGTCGGGCATTTTATCACATTTTCTAAATGGATAAATTCTATCTAATAACTTTTTTGTTTCTTGAGCTGAATAAGCATTAGGATAAGGTCCAAAATATTTTCCTGTGCCTTTTTTAACTGTGCGTGTCACGATTAAACGAGGATACTTTTCTTTTGTAATTTTGATAAAAGGATAACTTTTATCGTCTTTCAACAAAATGTTATATCTCGGTTGATATTGTTTAATCAAATTAAGTTCGAGTAGTAAAGATTCTGTTTCACTCGAAGTTACAATATATTCAAAGTTTCTAATTTCTGAAACAAGTCGTGTCGTTTTAGCATCATGTGCACCTGTAAAATAAGACCTTAATCTATTTCTTAATTTTTTAGCCTTGCCGACATAAATGACTTGATCATTTCGATCTTTCATTAAATAGCAACCTGGTTCAGTGGGGACTACCGTTAATTTTTGTTTAATATCTTCTTGGTATTTTTCCATTTAAGTTCCCCTCCTTTCTTAATAAAAGTACATTGTTAAAATAGTAATTATAAAAATTTGCATAACAGTTATATAGAGATTAACGCTTGTTTGCAAATAAAACTTTTCAACTCTTACCTACATTATAGAATATACATTAGCATTAAACCAAAGTATTCATTTCCATATCAAAAATCTAACAACTAGATATTTTAATTGTTATTCATAAAATGCTTTCATCCTCAAAATGGAAGTGTGGCTCTGAAAAAAGACACTTCAAACAACTTTGACTTCAGTTGGAATAACAAAAAGTCACAGAAAAAACCTGAGACATTCATAGATGCCCCAGGTCGTTGCGTTGTACTTTTATAAATGTTTCTCAATAACTTCTGCTAAGTTTTCTTTAGGTTGGAAACCTACAACTTTATCGACAGGCTCGCCATCTTTAAATAAGATTAAAGTTGGGATACTCATTACTTCAAATTTAGCAGCTGTTGATGGATTTTCATCTACATCAAGTTTTAAAATATTAGCTTTTCCATCATAATCACCAGCTAATTCTTCTAATACTGGAGCAATCATCTTACATGGGCCACACCAAGTTGCCCAAAAATCTACTAAATTGACACCTGATTGAATATTTTCATCAAAGTTTGAATCTGTTACTTTTACGATTGCCATAACTGCCAATCCTCCTTAAATTTCAAATGATGAAGAAATTATAACAGACTTTAAGCAAATCTGCATACCTCTTGCTCACATTTATTTCAATTCTGCGACGGTCACGCCAAATCCACCTTCACTTGGCATGCCGTTCCTATATGATGACACATTTTTATGTTTTTTTAAATGTTTTTGCACACCTTTTTGCAACGCACCAGTTCCTTTACCGTGAATAATATATACTTGTTCGTAATTACTTAACACTGCTTGATCTAAATACTGATCAACGGCAACCATTGCTTCATCATAACGGTAGCCACGTAAGTCTAGTTCCATTTTAATACTTTGACGATTTTCACGTTTAACCATTTTAGAAGGTGCTTCTTTTGTCTTTTTTGTTTTTTCTAAATCGCTGGTAGGTAATTTCATTTTAATGATGCCCATTTGAACAACTGCTTCATTATCATCTAGTAACTCTAATATTTCACCTTTTTGCCCATATGTTAGAACTTTTACTTCATCGCCAACTTTAATTTCATCCCATTTTTTCTTTTCAACATTTTGTTTCAATGATTTGGCTTCATATTGATCATCTAACTGTTTCTTTTTATTGATGAGCTCATGTTCTTTTACATCGGCACCTTTTTTGTCTCTAAGTTCACGTAATTCTTTAATAATCTCATCAGCTTCTTTAGTAGCGGCTTTCACACGCTGATTGGCTTTGTCTTTCGCCTCGCTCATTAATTGTTTCTCATGATTACGATATTTATCGTATTCTTTTTCAAGTTCATCATGTGTTTCTTGAGCTTCTCTCAGTAAGCTATCTAATTCAATTCTCTGTTCGTCTACACGTTTAGAATTTTTCTCTAATGAAGCAATCATTTCATTTATTTCTTGTTCATCTTGTCCAATCATTGCTTTCGCATTTTGAATCACTTTCATATTAAGGCCTAATTTTTTTGAAATATCGAAAGCATTAGAACGGCCTGGCACACCCATGAGCAACTTATATGTTGGGCTTAATGTATTTACATCAAACTCTACACTAGCATTCATTACTCCTGATCTGTTGTAACTATATGCTTTAAGTTCAGGATAATGCGTTGTCGCCATAACTAATGAGCCTATTTCATGAACATAATCTAGGATACTCATAGCTAAAGCAGCACCTTCACTTGGATCTGTTCCAGCACCAAGTTCATCAAAAAGTATCAAACTATTTCTGCTTGTATGCTGTAAAATTTCAACAATATTTTTCATGTGTGATGAAAATGTTGATAGTGATTGTTCAATAGATTGTTCGTCTCCGATATCACAATAAACATTTTCAAAAATGCTTAATTTACTCCCGTCTAAGGTAGGTATCAACATCCCTGATTGTGCCATCAAAATTATAAGTCCCAGTGTTTTTAACGTTACTGTTTTACCACCTGTGTTAGGTCCAGTGATGATTACCGTTTCAATATCGTCGGCAAATTCAATCGTATTAGCTACAACCGTGTCTCTATCTAATAAAGGATGAAATGCTTTAGGTAAATAAACAGTTCGTTCACTTGTAAATTCAGGTTTCGTGCCTTTGATTGAACGTGCATAGCGCGCTTTAGCAGTTAAAAAGTCAATTTGTCCCATAATATTTTCCGAAATTAAGCAGGCATCTGCTTCAGCGGCTACATAACCTGTTAACTCAGTTAAAATTCGTTCACTTTCAGCCGCTTCATCATTGCGCAGACGACTAATCTGATTATTCATTTCAACAATAGACGAAGGTTCAATATAGAGTGTTTGACCAGAAGCTGATTGGTCATGAACGATACCATTAAAATCTTGACGATATTCTGCTTTTACAGGAATAACATTGCGGTCATTACGTACCGTTATAATAGCATCTGACAATTTTTTCTGATTTGCTTGACGTTTTACGATTTTATCTAAGTTTTGTTTTATCCGTTGCGTCGTACCAGAAATTTTACTCCGGATACCTTGTAGTTCATAACTCGCATTATCGAATAAATCATTAGCATCACATTTTTGATGAATATGTTGATACAACTCTGAAAGTACAGGCAATTGTTCCATCCTATCATGTAGAATAGCATAATTCACTGCTTCCTCTTCTTCCAATAAATTATTATAAAATGTTTTATATTGATTTTGAATTTGAATTAATCTTTTAATTGTATTAAGTTCTTTAACACTTAATACACCACCAATTGTAGCCCTATGAATCAATGATGAAACCTTTGATAATCCACTCAAACTAGGTAAACGGTGTTTATTGTATATTTGAGCAATTTCATCTGTTTCATTCATTTGAAATTCGACTGTTTGAATATCAGTTGCTGGTTCCATTTCAACAACTTTCTCTCTCCCTAAATCACTCATTGTTTCTTTTTCAACAAGTGTTTTAATTTTATCGAACTCTAGGACATTTAATGATTTTTGTCTCATACAATCCCTCTATTTCTTCAATTTTATATTATTGTCAATAAATGCTTTAAAAGATTCTCGATCCATTGTGTTTATAACTCTCTCTTTATTTACAAATCCTTTTTGTGCAGTAGCTATACCGTATTTCATAAATTCTAAATGGTCTACGTGATGCGCATCAGTATTAATCGTTAGTTTCACATTCGTATGCTTTTTAACTATATCTGCATTTAAATCTAAGCGTTTAGGATTCGCATTGATTTCTAAAATAGTATTTGTTTCTTCTGCGATTTCACATAATTTATCAATATCAGGCCCATAACCTGCACGTTTACCTATGATACGCCCCGTTGGATGTGCAATATGACGGACATAAGGATTACGACATGCTTGCTCTAGACGAAACATGATATCTTCTTGAGATTGGTTAAAACTTTGATGTATCGCTGCAATGACATAATCTAGCTGTGCTAATATTTCATCATCATAGTCTAAACGTCCATCAGGTAAAATGTCCATTTCAATGCCTGAGTATATATCAATATCATCATATTTTTCGTTTAGTGCTTTAATTTCTTCATTTTGTCGCAACAACCGTTCAACAGAAAGTCCATTTGCTACTTTTAAACTCTGAGAATGATCTGTAATAACCATAAACTGGTAACCTTTAGCGATATTAGCCTCTATCATATCTTCAATACTAAACGCGCCATCACTATATGTTGTATGCATATGAATATCACCATTGATGTCATTGATATTGATTATATCTGTTAAATCTTTGTCAAATTCACTACCATCTTCACGTATTGAAGGTGCAATCCAATTTACTCCAAAATGATTATAAATTTCTTGTTCACTATTATATTGAATTAATGAACCATCCGCTTCTTCTATACCATACTCACTAACCTTCTCGTTTTTTTCTTTAGCCAATTGACG
Source organism: Staphylococcus sp. GDY8P54P (assembly GCF_017892645.1). Classification (NCBI taxonomy): domain Bacteria; kingdom Bacillati; phylum Bacillota; class Bacilli; order Caryophanales; family Staphylococcaceae; genus Staphylococcus; species Staphylococcus sp. GDY8P54P. The sequence continues at coordinate 34,337 of NZ_JAESLN010000009.1, forward strand.
GATTCGAATATTATGTTCTTTTGAACCTGTAAAATGCTGTAGTGTATGGTAAAAAGCAGATGGCTCGATTAATCTAAAATCTACACCAATGGTTTCATCATCATAGGTTAACTCTAACGAAATTTTCGTTGCTCCAACTGCTACTTCTTTAACCTTGTTAGGGATTTTTAATAAAGCTTTTTGAACTTCTAATGGTTGTTCTGTGCTTATAATATAATCTAAGTCCTTACTCATTTCTTTATAGCGACGGAAACTCCCTGCAACTTCGTATTTTTCTATCGACTCGATTGAGGATAAATAATCGCTAACTTCTATATTGAGTCCTCTCATTTGATCAATTGGATAACGCTCTTTTTTCGCTCCTAACGCTTTTACTGCTTCAAGGATATTTTGTTCAGTTTTTTTAGCGAATCCACTTAGCTCACTTACTTTTCCTTCTTCACACGCTTTTTGCAATGCTTCTTTTCCATCAATATTAAGCGCTTTATATAATTTCGCTATTTTTTTGCTACCGAGTCCTTGTATTTTAAGTAGAGGAATTAATCCTTCTGGCACTTCTTCTTGTAATGTTGCTAAAGTCGTAGAATGACCTGTTTCTCTATATTCATTAATCACCTCTCCTACGCCTTTACCAATACCTTTTAACTCTGTAACATCTTCGATTTGGTCTAAAGGGCGCTCATCTATTTCCAAGCTTTGAGCAGCTTTTCTATAAGCAGAAATTTTGAAAGTGTTTTCGCCTTTTATTTCCATATATACCGCAATTTTTTCTAATAATTGAATAATTTCTTTTTTAGTCATTTGTTTCACTCCATAGAAAAAGGTCAAGACAGCATCACCTAACCATTTTGGTATTTAAGTTATGCCTTGACCTCCTAGTTTTTTAAAGCTATAAATTTCACATCACTATTTTTATAGTTGTGTGATAAACATTGAGATAAACGGAATATGTAATAATATATGTTCTGTTATAATCGAATTAGATAGTTGTTGCTGTATCATCCTATTAGGATAAATGGCACAACTATACAACAAAATTATATTAATAGTTACTGATGGAATAATACTTAACATCATACCAAATAACCTGCTTGTTATATTCGGTAATTTTTGTTTAAGGGTATAATCGAATATAACGATAATGCCATAACATATGACTTTTGTAATCAGCGCTATCGTTACAAATGCGACAATATGCTCAAATCGTTGCTGCAAATCTGCAAATTGAAATGCAAAATTCATATCGTAAGCGCGTGTCTTAGGATATGGCACAAATAACTCCAAACGCTGTGCTATCTGTAAATAATATTTTTGAGCCATCCACAAAGCAAAAATAGTTGCACTTAGATGTATCGTCGATAACCACACGCCTCTTCTAAAGCCAATGATGCCAATATATATGAAGATGACAACTATCGCTAAATCAAAAATCATTAATCTTCACTATGCTTCAATTGATTTATTTCTTGTCTTAAACGGTCATTTTCTTCTTCTACTTGCACTTTTTCATGCATGATATTAACCGCAGTAAGAATTGCTTTTCTAGTTGTATCTAAACCTGCACTTTTACTTGCTAACTCTTTGAGTCTCTCATCTACCAAATGTGCTACATAACGGATATGCTCAGGATTATCTTCTCCGACTATTGTATAATGTTGATCATTTATAGTTACGTTAATCCGATTTTTAAACTCACCCATATAATAACTCCTGACTTTTAAATTTTATTTCTAATCTGAATGATTTTACTTTATTTATATTTATATGTTGGTAATTTATAATATTTATTACGAACTATTATACACGACAAGATATTTTTTTGTAAGAGGTGTGAATTGTTCTATTTGAAATATTTAATGATTATACAACAATTATTTAAATCATTTTTATTTCATATCATATTGCCATTTATATCATAAATAGCTAACTTATTTAAATTTATGATATGATATGCATTATCCAATTTTAAAATAAGTTATTTGAACAAAGAGAGGTCACTAAATGGCTAATATAGTACAAAAATTAACAAACCAAGAAATACAACAATTAATGACTAAAATTGATTTTAATACGACTAATCTTTCACAAGGTATGAAAGCACGGACGAAATATCGTAACACCGCTATTACGATATACAATTCTAATAAAGTAATGTTTCAAGGTAAAGATGCCGAATCTGTAGCAAACGCTATGTTGCCTAATAAATCAATACCTTCAAAAAGCGACACCAAACACAATCAAAGCAAACAAACTAAACAGCACATCTCCTATAATCAATTTCAATGTATCGGCAGCGACGAAGCAGGTAGTGGTGATTATTTCGGGCCACTAACGGTTTGTGCAGCCTATGTATCCAAAAAGCACGCTCAAATTTTAAAAACACTTGGTGTAGATGATTCTAAAAGACTTACTGATGCTAAAATTATAGAGATTGCCGAACAAATTATAACTTTCATCCCGCATTCTTTATTAACAATGCATAATGAAAAATACAATGAGAAACAAAAAGCCGGTTGGTCTCAAGTTAAAATGAAGGCAGTGTTACATAACGAAGCTATAAAAAATGTCGTTGCAAAAATTGACACGGATGAACTTGATTATATTGTGATTGACCAATTTGCTGAGCCTGGTGTATATAAAAGATATGCACTTAGCAATCTACCGTTTGAAAATAAGACAAAATTTGAAACAAAAGGTGAATCAAAGTCTATTGCAATTGCTGCTGCAAGTATTATTTCACGTTATGCCTTTGTGAAAAATATGGATCAACTATCAAAGCATGCAAAAGTTGAATTACCTAAAGGCGCTAGCAATAAAGTAGATTTAGCTGCTGCAAAAATAATTGATAAAAACGGTGTCCAATATTTAGACGCTATGACTAAAAAGCATTTTGCGAACAGAACAAAAGCTTTGAATTTAATAAATAAAAAACATCAATAAACGATAATTTATAACCCAAAACGTTCTTAATGTAAAAAACAAAGCCTTGAATCATCGCCACATTTGGCATAGATTCAAGGCTTTATAATATTATCTAATCGTCGCACCTTCTGCTTGTAACGCTTCTAAAATACGATCGTGTACTTCATTTACTTTATCATCAGTGAGTGTTTGTTTTGTATCTAAATATGATAAACGAAGTGCAATTGATTTTTCATCTTCTGCCACATGTTCACCTTCATATACATCAAAGACTTCTGCATTTTGTAAAATGTCGCCACCGTTATTTTTAATCACATTAACGATTTTGGCTGATGGCATCGCGCGATTAATGACTAATGCAATATCTCTCGATACACCAGGGAATCTTGGAATTGGTTGATAATTAATATAACCAACGGAAACTGACATCAACTTATCATAATTGAGTTCAAATACATAAGTTCGTTTTAAATCATAGTCGTTTTCAGTTTGTGGATGTAATTCCCCTACAAATCCAACAATTTCATTATTCAGCTTAACCAATGCAGTTCTGCCTGGATGTAATCCACTTATTTCACCAGCTTCATATTCAAATTGAACATCTAAAATTTCAGCAATACGTTCAACAACACCTTTTGCTATAAAGAAATCAATCGCTTCTTTTTTACTTTGCCAAGTATTGACAGCATAATCTCCTGTTAGTATACCACTTAAGTATTCTACTTCGTCTGGCAATTGATCTTTTCCATTGCCAAAGAATACACGGCCCAATTCATAAAGCGCAACATGATGATTACTTCGAGCAACATTATAAGACACATCATCAATAAGATGTGGAATCAAACTCTGTCTCAAAGTGGCATGAGCTTCACTCATAGGCATCAGTAATGATATCGTTGAGCGATCCTGCAATGCAAAATCAGTTGCACGTGCTTTATCTACAAGTGAATAATTAATCGCTTGGCTTAATCCAGCACCTTCTAATGTCGCTTTAACAATTCTTGTTTTTGCTTGTCTATCATTTAGTGTGCCTGGTGTTACGTGTTCAAAAACTGGTAACGTTGATGGTATTTCATCATAACCATAGATTCGAGCAATTTCTTCGATTAAATCTTCTTTTATTGTAATATCTTTACGGCGCGAAGGAACCATTACTGTCAATGTATTACCTTCTTGTGTCGTTTCAAATCCTAATTGAACAAATATCGCTTCAATATCTTCTTTAGATAATTCAAAACCAATTGTTTTGTTCACTTTTTCAACTGTGATTTCAATAGGTGTCACAAATTGACCTAGATTGCCTTCAGCTACACGATCTTGTAGTACTGTTCCACTTGCATATTGTTGTAGCAAATAACATGCTCTGTCCACGGCTTCGTCTACAAACTCGGTTGCAATACCTTTTTCAAATCGACTTGAAGCTTCACTACGTAAGTTTAGTCGTCGAGAAGTATGTCTAATTGAAACTGGGTCGAAAATCGCACCTTCAATAATGACATTTGTAGTATTTTCAGTCACCTCTGAGAAATCTCCGCCCATCACACCTGCAATTGCAATTGGAGTATTACCATTAGTAATAACAATATCGCTATCTTTTAATATTCTCTCTTGATCATCTAGTGTTGTCATTTTTTCCTCTGCCTTAGCTTGACGCACTTCTATTTGATCAGAACCAATTTGATCTTTATCAAACATATGCAACGGTTGACCATATTCTAATAATACATAATTTGAAATATCAACAACATTATTGATTGGTCGAATACCTGCTTTAATCAATCTCATTTGCATCCATTCTGGTGAAGGATGAATTTTAACATTTTTCACTATTCTAGCACTGTAATAAGGCACCTTGTCCTGATTTTGAACATTGATACTTAATTCATTTGTGGCTTGTTCATTCGTTAATTCACTTTGAGTTCCTGGCTTTTTCATTGGCACATTATAAAGTGCAGCTGTTTCATAAGCAGTACCTATCATACTTAACGCATCTGCTCTATTTGGTGTTAAATCAAATTCCATAACTTGATCATTTAAATATAAAGCAGTAAGTGCATCAGTACCAGGTTTGACATCTGAAGTAAATACATATATGCCTGATTCAAATTGCTTTGGAACAAGGTTTGGCGAAATACTTATTTCTTGTAATGAACAAATCATACCTTCCGAACGTTCACCGCGTAATTTTGCTCTTTTGATTTTTATACCTCCAGGTAAACGTCCACCTACTGTAGCTACAATGACGCTCTGCCCTGCATCAACATTTGGTGCACCACAGACAATTTGTACTGGCGCTTCTTCACCAATATCAACTTGGCATAAACTTAATTTATCTGCATCTGGATGGGGTGCTTTAGATTGAACATAGCCAACCACTAAATTTTTAATGTCTTTTGTGTAATCAATAATATCATCCACTTCAATACCTGTGCGTGTTATTTTTTCTGCAAGAACATTTACAGGTTGATTAATTGCTACAAACGACTCTAACCATTCTTTTGAAATAAACATTATAATTCACCTCTATCTTCTACCGCTTTAAATTGATCTAAGAAACGCACATCATTTGTATAAAAATGTCGTATATCTTCGATACCATACTTGAGCATCGCAATTCTATCTGGTCCCATGCCAAAAGCAAAACCTGTATATTTCGATGCATCAAATCCAGCCATTTCTAAAACATTAGGGTGAACCATACCAGCACCTAAAATTTCTATCCACCCTGTCTGTTTACAGACATTACAACCTGCTCCGCCACATTTGAAACATGATACGTCAACCTCTACAGATGGTTCAGTGAATGGGAAGTAGCTTGGGCGCAGACGAATTTCTCTGTCTTCACCAAATAGTTGTTTAGCTAACAATTCTAATGTACCTTTTAAATCGCTCATTTGAATATTTTCATCTACAACTAATCCTTCAATTTGCGTAAATTGGTGACTATGCGTTGCGTCATCAGAATCACGTCTGTAAACTTTACCAGGACATAAAATTTTCACTGGCCCTTGGCCATTACGTTGTTCCATTGTTCTTGCTTGAACCGGTGACGTATGCGTACGCATTAAGATATCTTCAGTAATATAAAAACTATCTTGCATATCTCTCGCCGGGTGTGATTTTGGCAAATTTAATGCTTCGAAATTGTAATAATCTTTTTCAACTTCATATCCATCTACAATTTCATAACCCAAACCTAAAAATAAATCTTCAATTTCCTCAATCGTTCTTGTTAACGGATGCTTAGCACCTATTGAAATTTTACGGCTAGGTAAAGTCACATCGATTTTTTCTTCTGTTAATTGTTGCTCTAATTTTGCATTTGCTAAAATCTCTCGACGTGATTCAATCTCACCTTCAATTGTTTGTCTCACTTCATTTACTTTTTGTCCGTATGCTGGTTTTTCTTCATTCGATAATTCTTTCATATGTTTCATCAAACCAGTCACAGAACCTTTTTTACCTAGATATTTGACTTTGACATATTGTAGTTCTTTTTCATTTTGAGCTTCATTTATATCTACTAATGCTTGTTGTTTAATCTCAGACATTGCCTCTGTTTGCGCCATACTTTGCCTCCTATTTAAAATCTATATTTTCAAATGATCAATAATTGCATACAAAAAAGCTTTCACCCCTTAAAACTGGGACGAAAGCTTTCCGTGGTACCACCCAAATTTATGCACACGCATACACTTGTAATCTTTGATAACGGAAATGATTTCCGACTTAAATTTCTTTAAGTAACCAAAAAGATGAAAAAAACTAATCACAGTGGATTATCTTTCAGTCTATGAATAATCTCCCTTGAACAACTGCTACTATTAGTTTACGTCTTTTTATAGGTTAATATTTTTCATTGATGTGTTTATTATATACGAAATTCATTCAAAGGGTCAACCTTTCAAATGATACAATAATATACTTCCTGCAATTGCAACATTTAAACTTTCGGCTTGACCATATATAGGAATGTTTAAATTCTGAGTCGTTTGTTTTAATAAATCAGGATTGACACCTTCTCCTTCATTTCCAAGGAGCAGTGCAAAACTTTCTTGATGCTTCACTTGATTATAAGGAATCGCATGCTCTAATGCTGTACCATAAACATTTCCATTAAAACCTTCGATAAATTCACTTAAATCTCTCGTTATAATAGGTATATGAAAAACGCTACCTTGACTTGCACGGAGTACTTTGTCTTGATAAGGATCTGCGGTTCCTTTTTCTAACACGATTAAATCGATGCCTGCTGCATCTGCAGTGCGTATTAATGTTCCCATATTTCCTGGGTCTTGTATACGATCTAGTAACAGTACTTGTTGATATGCTTTTTCCTCATAATGCACTTTTTCTATAATCGCAAAGAACCCCTGCGGCGTAACCGTACCAGACAGTGATTCTGCTACTTTTAAATTGATTTCATATACTTCTTCAACATCATTTACGAGTTGTTCATCTAATCTATCGATATCAATAGCAAATAATTGAAGGATTTTGATATTACTCTTATGTGCTTCGTCAATTAAGTGTACGCCTTCGATAAGCACATGACCTGTTTTATCTCTTTCACGTTTCTTTTTCAATTTATTTGCGTTTTTAATCTTATTGTTTTGTGCAGAAGTTATCATTTCCATAATATAGCCTCTTTATTTCAAATTTTAAATATATGTCTTATATTTGAACTTAATTGTTTGCATCTTCTAGCTAAGTCAAACTGATTTTCTAATATTATACTATCTCCACTATAACTTACCATATCACCTTTTTCAGGCAAAACATTATCAAGCAACTTACACTTATATGTTTTAGCAAATTGTGGATTGCTTTGATTCATAATTTGAAAATGTACGTGCGGTTCCATTGTGTTGCCCGAATTTCCTACTCGTGCAATTAATTGTCCACGCCTTATCTGCTCTCCGACACTGACTTCAAAGGAATTTGGTTTAAGATGCGCTATCATACTAAACTCTTTGTCCGTGTGTTTAATAATGATGTAATTACCTTCTGGATGTTTCATATTATTTTCTCCTGGTAGTGCATCTGCTATACCGTCTACGATATCTATTACAACACCATTTGCTGGAGCAATCACACTTTGATTATAACTATAATAACTTTCACAGCAATTAGGATTGCCATGATAAGTCAGATGATTTTTCACTAGAATCAGGTCTAATGCATAACGTTGATTTTTGTATGAGTAATGATGATTTACAAGCTCATTTTCACCACCAGCGTATACAAACCACGTGTCTAGAACTGGTATCGTATACCTTAATTTCGTTTCTTTATGTCTGTTTGACAAATTCATAGGAATAAGCACGAAACCAATAATTTCATGATACTTATTTAACGTCACACTAATACCAGATGTTTTCTTTACATCTAACCATATGTATTCTTCTTTATAATTGAGTTGTATATGTTTGTATAATTTATTTTTATGTCTAATTGTATTATATGATTTCAATAATCTTTCTAACTCGTGATAGGAGGAAATTTCTTGAAAATAATCACTAAACTGATTATACAACCATTCGCTGTCACTATTTTCTATTTTTTCTAATATTACTTGTGCATTTATTTCAATCATCATTTACACAACCCATCAATTGTATATAACATTACTATTAAAAATAAAAAATCGCTCATAAATTATTATATGAATAATTAATGAACGATTAATCTCGGCTAAACATTAGCCTTTAAATAAATGAAATTATTTAGATACAACTTCTTCACCTTTGTATGAACCACAGTTCTTACAAACACGGTGAGATAATTTGTATTCACCACAATTTGGGCATTCTGTCATACCAGGTACTGAAATTTTAAAATGCGTACGACGTTTATTTTTTCTTGTTTTTGACGTTCTTCTTTTTGGTACTGCCATGATATATCCTCCTTATATTCATACATTACTAAATTATTTTCAGACTCAATAATCTATTATACTATAAATTATTTAAATCCGCTATTGCTCTTCGTCATATAATTGTTGTAGTTTTTGAAGCCTAGGATCGATTTGCTCAGCTTCCTCTTCTTCAGCAAGCTCAACCGCTTGTTCCTCGTCAATAACTTCCCAACCATTACCTTCACGTAGCATCTGATCGCTATTATTTGCAAAAGCACGCATTGGCTTTTCTATAATAACAAGTTCTTCAGCAATATCTTTTAGACTAATCATGCCGTCTGTGGCATCATGATAATGCTCATCCTCTTCGTCATCACCTATATACGCGTTACCTTCCAAATCAAAAATTTCTTGTGATTTTATGTCAATTGGCACTTCGACTGGTACTAACGTACGCGCGCACGCCATCGTATAGGTTCCAGTTATATGCATATCTGCAATGACTTCATTTGATTTGACAGTTAGTTCACCCTCAACATCAATATCAGATAAATCTATTAAATCTAATGATTTTACTAAATGATCAAAATTCACCGTTTGATGGAACTCAAATGGTTTATCTTGGAATTTTCTTAATTGTGTTATTGACCATTTCATATGGCTTCACCTCTAACAAGCACAAAATTTATTTTAACTTTATAGACAAAAGTTGTCAAGATTTTTTCTTAACACAAATTAATCTGATACAATATCTATAATGAATTCTGAAAGGGAGAATTGCAAATGAAAAGCGTTGCACTAGTCACTGAATATAATCCTTTCCACAATGGTCACTTATACCATGCCCAGACATCAAAGTCAATAACTGCTTCTGAAATATCTATAGCCATTATGAGTGGTAATTTTGTTATGAGAGGTCAACCTGCCATATATAATAAATTTACACGTACTCGAATGGCATTGAGTGCAGTGGATTTAGTCATTGAATTACCAGCGGTAGCTGCATTATCAGCAGGCCAATATTTTGCAGAAACAGCTGTCCAAATAGCGAGTTACGTTGATGCAGATCATCTATCATTTGGTAGTGAATCAGGTGACATCGATTCATTTCATGAATTGCTACAAAATATCTCTAAAATAGAACAATCGCCTGAATTTATTAAGAAACTAAAAGAAGGCAAAAGTTATCCAAGAATATTAAGTGAACTTTTAAACAATCATACATTATTATCTTCACCCAATAATACATTAGGTATTTCTTATATGCGAGCGATTCAAAAGTTAGCACCTCATATCAAACCTTGGACGATACCAAGAGAAAGCAGTCACCACCATGATTCCAATATTTCAAATTTAGATTTCGCTAGTGGCACTTCCATTCGCAATGCAATACAAGCCCATAACGACCAATGGAAATCAGTTGTTCCCGACTCAATACAACAGCTCTATCAAGAACCACAAGCAACTGTAGAAGATACGTTTCCATATATTAAATATGCTGTTTTAAGTCATACGCCACAATCTCTGAAAAATATCTATACGATGTCCGAAGGATTAGAAAATCGCATATTAGATAAAATTAGATATGCTACATCATTCGAGCATTTCATGTCACTTATTAAAACAAAAAGGTATACTTATACGCATATACAGCGTATTTTAATGAATGTTTTACTAAACTTTCAACAAAACCATAAACATAACGCTGTAAATGCAGTGCACATTCTTGGTATGTCAGCAAAGGGTCAACAATATTTAAAATACTTAAAACAAAAATTTCCAGAACGTCATTTTATTACGCAAATAAATCAACAAAACGCGCATTTATTTGAACGAGAAATCCATTCAACAAATATTTATAATTTGCTCACACACCATACAGAAACAGATTTCAATACACATGTCATACGTACTGAAAATGACTGAATGCTAATCAAAACAATTAAAACAAGATCCTAGTATTGGAGCCTGTAACCAAATTTTTAGAATTTTATTTACAGGCTTTATATATAGCGTTATTTTTATTATTTAGCTTAATTTTCAATAGTAGTATCTCATAGGTATTTTCAGTAATAATGGTAATTAATTACCTACATTTTGACTTTTATCAAAATAAATCCGTTTGTCTCATTTAGTTTTCGTATTTATAGCGTACGAAAATGACTGATGTCTATATTAAACAGCTCGAATCAACACTATGTATATAATTCAATTAGTTTCTGTTCATCGACATCATATGATAAATCTACAAAATAGTCGAGTTGCCAATTTTGAGTAAGTTTTGCAGTTTTGTTTAAGTCTTTTTCCCAACTTGGATAAACACGAAAAGCCATCTTCCCTTTTTGCTTTTCAGAACTTAAAATATTTTTGCGCATAAGAATTTCTTTTTGAAAAATGAATTGTCCTTTTTTCACTCCATCTAATATATTAATAACTAATTTATCTTCCATCTCATCATAATTAAAAGGTACGTTGTTTCCATGATCATTTTTACGCCATATCGCAACAAAATAGCCGTGTTTCTTTGGTGTTTTTTTAGCTAATCTACTTTTAAAAGTGACGTGATTAAACATAAAATTGATAGCTTCATATGCTTGATTCCAGTTTTCAATATTTAAGGCTTCAAACGAAAAGGCTAATTTCGTTTCTTTTAATTTATTAAATAGTGAGTTCGAATTATTATTAATGGTTATCATCCTTTTGATAGGAATTTTTCATCACAGGTGTACATTGTTGACTTTCTCTCTGTTGCTCGAAAGCATAAGAACCACTAACCCAACAAGTTGGGATGTGTATTTTGGATTACTTGAGCTTCTGCTCATGCATAAGAACCACTAACCCAACAAGTTGGGAAGTGTATTTTGGATTACCTGAGCTTCTGCTCATGCATAAGAACCACTAACCCAACAAGTTGAGAAGTGTATTTTGGATTACTTGAGCTTCTGCTCATGCATAAGAACCACTAACCCAACAAGTTGGGAAGTGTATTTTGGATTACTTGAGCTTCTGCTCATGCATAAGAACCACTAACCCAACAAGTTGGGAAGTGGTTCTTTATCATTTCTTAAACTTTTCATTCAATGCTTTTTCAACATGTTCTGGTACAAAATCGGATACATTAGCCTTATATGCAGCCACTTCTTTCACTACACTGGAACTAATAAAGGAATAATTTGTACTTGTCATCATGTACATCGTTTCTACATTACTATTTAACTTTTTGTTCATTGAAGTCAATCTCAATTCATATTCAAAATCGCTTACAGCTCTCAAACCTCTAATAATTGTTTGCGCACCAATTTCATCACAAAAATCTACAAGTAATCCATTAAAATGATGTACTGTAACATTATCAAGGTGTTTTACAGATGCTTCTATTAACTCAATGCGCTCATCGACTGAAAAAGTGCCCGACTTGTTGTTATTTTTCAAAACACAAATGTGCAATTCATCAAAGCGATCGGCACTCCTATCAATGATGTCAATATGACCATATGTAATTGGATCAAAACTTCCTGGAATCACTGCTTTAGTTGTAGACATTTTAATCTCCTTTTTCTAATAACAAAGTGTCTGTTAATCCATAGTGATATCTTTTAATCACATGAAATGATTTTGTATCAATCTCTTCTTTATGATTGAACTCACAAACGATAATACCATTTTCTTTTAATAAATTAAACTTTATAATTCCGTCTAACGCTTCATCAATTAATCCCTTATCATAAGGTGGGTCTAAAAATATAACATCAAATTGTATTTCTCTTTTTGAAAGTGCTTTAAGTGCTCTATCTGCATTATTTTTATAAACTTCCGCTTGTTCATCAATGTTTAAATGTTGAAGGTTCGCTTTGATAATTTTTATTGCTTTGAAATTTTGATCTACAAAAATCACTTTTTCCATTCCTCGAGACAATGCTTCAATACCCAAGGCACCACTTCCGGCAAATAAATCTAACCCAATGCCTGATACTTCGTGTAGACTGTTAAAAATTCCTTCCTTAACTTTGTCCATCGTAGGCCGAGTGTTACGACCTTCCATACTTTCTAGTGGTTTACTTTTATGGATTCCAGAAATCACTCTCATTGAGAAACACTTCCATTCTTTAAGTTATTTTTATATAATACATACTGCATGAAAGGAGGGGCAAAATGAAACAAGCCTTTATACAATTGGGCGAGGGCCTTACAGACTTATTTGAATTTACAACGCTCATTGAATACAATCACGCACGAATCGAGCATATCGTTTACTTCCACACCCCTACTTTTGATAAACAATTATCTTCAGTGGCTATTATTATGAAACCTACTCAAGGTCAACATTTTCAGGCGATGTATATTATGGTAAATGCAGTTAAATATCCGTATCCGCATTCGAATAAAAAATTCAATTTAATTAATGAACAAGCAGCACGCTTCAACATTGATGTGAAAGAAATTGATGTGCAACCACCCGAGCATTTTCATTCCAACAGTATTTATTTCAATTATTTAATCAGTGTATTGAGACTTCAACGATGGATACCACCATTACAATAGTCTTAAATAAAACAAAGTCACGTAGTTATATTTAAAGCTAATGTGACTTTGTTTGTTAATAAAAAATATTTAAATTTAATACAATCACGAAAATTCATGTTGTTCTTTTGGATACTCTTTTTTAAGATATTTATAAGGAGAACCTGCTATATGTTTTACATATTTTAAGTTCATCAGTTTGTTTACAATAGCGTCAGCCTCTTCTTCATTTATATACATAATAACATAACGTTGTAACTTATTCGTACTGACTATATGTCCAAATTTTCTAATTTGGCGTTCGTGTTTCATATGTTTTAAATATATAACTAAACTTGTTCTAGATACAATATTCATACTATCATCACTCCATTTATTAGCCACTTTATAATATCATGCCTAATTCTATTAATAAATAACAATTATTTTGAACAATAGCTAACATTTGCTATATTACTGTATATACTCAAATCAAGGAGGATTTGCGCATGACAACAATAAACAAATTAATAAAAGGTGCATTTTTAGGTACGGTTGGTTTAGTAGGTAGTGTTATTTTCTTTTCTAAATATAAAGCTAAACCTACGAACCAAGAAGTTCCAGCTTTTTTCTCTAAGCCTGCACCGTACATTTTCGCACATCGTGGTGGTATGGCAGTAAAACCTGAGCTAACAAAACTCGCATTTGACAATGCTTTATCACATCACGTAGACGGATTCGAAATTGACGTGAGATTGACTAAAGATCAACAATTAGTGGTTTTTCATGATGCAGATGTTGATCGTACAACAAATGGCTCTGGAAAAGTAGCAACACATACTTTAACTGAATTAAAACAACTAGACGCAGGTTATCATTTCAAGGATTTAAACGGCTCAACACCTTATCGTAATCATCCTGACGCTAAAATACTGACTTTTGATGAATTATTAACATTATATCCTAACACACTGATAAATGTTGATCTTAAAGATGATTCACAAAGTAATCTAGGTAAATTAGCACCTAAAATAATTTACGATATCATTGTTAAAAACCACGCGCAAAATCGAGTTTTAGTTACTAGTTTTCAAAGCGATCAAATTAATTTGTTCAAAAAAGAAAGCAACCATACAATAGCGATTGGCGCAAGCCAAAATGAAGTGGCAGAAGGCTTCTTAAAATTCAAATCAGGTTTAGGTAACACGTTTAAACCACAAGCACATACATTTCAAATGCCAGTGAATTTTAATGGTATTAAATTGACTTCTCCTAGATTTATTCAGTGGTTAAATGAACGTAACATCGTTCCAGGCTTTTATGGCATTAACAATTTAGATTTAATGAATGATTTAGTTAAAACTGGGGTGCATACGTTAGTCACTGATAGACCTGATTTAGCAGAACGTTTTAAAAACACCTATCGAAATAAATAATTATACAAAAGCTGGGTCACTACAAGTGCCCAGCTTTTATATGAATTAACACTACAGCGTTGATTTGCTATAAAGAACAGCTACAAGAACCACCTGTAGCACAACCACTTGCATCTTTTTGGAAAAATGGATTGCCAGTTTCTATCTTTACATTTTCAGATACAGCATAAGCTATTTTCACGATAACCTCATCTATTAAGTTTTGTAATGCAACCTCTTTTTGTTTGTAATCCATAACTACAGGTAGCATTTCATAAGCACGTTTACGTTTACGTGTTTCTAACATCACTTTTTGGTAATCTGGATGATATTTACCAAATCTCATGATTTCATCATATTGTTCTTTTGATTTTAAAAAGGCTTGATAGAGTAAATGTGCTTCATCGTTTTCTTGTAAATTTTGTTCTGCTTTTTTAAATGAATGATATAATCGTGAATCAAGTATTTTATCACTTAAATGCTCAATATCATCAAGAATATTCACCGTTTCTTCTGTTATCATAATAATCTCTCCTACTTATCTTCAATGAAAATAATTGTATAATATCCGTTTGACACTTCGCCGCCAACTTCATTGTATTTAGAATTTAACATCCTTGATCTATGAATATCAGAGTTTAACCAACTGTGGATTAAAGTTGGTACTTCGTTAAAATCATAACCCACATTTTGACTAGTGGAAACAAAAGAAATATTTTGTTCATTCAGCTTTTGTTTTAATGCATCTTCTGTGAATTCTACACTGTCAGTATCAATAGCTTCGTATAAATTGTATGATGCGATATGAGCTACGTCATTGTTGATTTTTAAAGGTTTTGCATCTTTTAATTTACGCATTTCATTAGTTATTTCATAAAGTGTCATCAATTGATTTGCATTCTGTTCATATGGTATTTTTTTATAATTATTTTTCACCTTTTTATCTTCTTGTGCAGTTATCATTTGATAAGGTTTAAATGCCATTAATGCTTCACTATCTAAATATCTTACACCTACGATTTCGTTAGCTTGTTGATCAATATATATTTGTGCATAAACATCATTAAATTTAATTAATGTCTGTGTTTTCATATCTGAATCAGAAAGTTCTATTTCATACGTTTTGCCATTAGCTTTAATCGTCGGTTCCGGATTGATACTGTACTTTTCGAAAACATGAGATGCATTGTCACCAATTTCTACCGGATTAGCGTTAGCATTTTTACCAGTGGCATACACAGATTTAATCTTATTTTTTTTAGTTGTTACAAGATAATATTGATCTTTTTGTTTAAAGACGTAGTTTTTAAAACCACCTTTATATGCATACACTCTATCAGCTTGTCCATAATTTTCAGTTAAATTATGTAAATCTTGTCCAATCCAAGTACCCACACCTTTTTTAAGCTTTGGATTTTCAACATTTGTTTTTGTGTTTCGAAAATCTTTATTTTGTGTTGTTTTTGACGTATCTTTATTAGGATTTTCTAAAACATCGAATTTCAAACGCGGTGAGTAAAATAAATAAATTATAAAACAAATCAATACTAATACACCAATAACTTTAATTATCAGTTTCTTCATCGCTCATCCACCTACATTATTCTTTGGTTTATTGTACATGTTTATAACAGATACAAGCAAGGCATGTCCTCAAATTTATTGATTTGTAATCATCCCTTTACATTTTCATCATAGATTATCTTAACACGACTTAATAGACAATAAAATTTTGGGTATAAAATAAATAAAGGGGTGACAAAAATGTCAATCATTCGTATTCACGGTGCGAAACAAAATAATTTGAAAGATATTTCCGTAGATATACCAAAACATAAAATTTCTGTATTCACTGGTCGTTCTGGTTCAGGTAAGTCATCATTAGTCTTCAATACAATTGCTGCCGAATCTGAACGTTTACTTAACGAAACATATTCTACATATATACAAAACCAATTAAAACAATATAGTAAACCAAACGTAGACTTAATAGAACACTTACCCGTAGCTATGATTATCAATCAAAAAAGATTAGGGGGAAATTCACGTTCAACTGTAGGTACAATTTCTGATATATATGCTTCAGTCCGTTTATTATGGTCACGTATCGGTACACCTTTTGTAGGATATTCTGATATCTTTTCTTTTAATAACCCAAAAGGTATGTGCGAAACATGCTCTGGCCTTGGATACATAGAAGATATTAACTTAGAAGAGTTATTAGATTTTGAAAAATCTTTAAATGAAGATGCAATCCGTTTCCCTTCTTTCAGACCGGATAGTTGGCGTGGTAAACGTTATTTATATTCAGGTTTATTTGATAATGACAAGAAATTAAAGCATTATACTAAAGAAGAATTGGATACTTTGTTATACACGAAACCTACCAAATTGAAAAATCCTCCTGAAAACTGGCCAAAAACTGCAAAATTCGAAGGGCTGATTCATCGATTCAGACGTTCATTTTTATTAAATGATAATTTCGAAAAAAATAAATTCAAAAATGATATTGAAAGAGTTGTGACGTCACAAAAATGTCCGACATGTGATGGCAAGAGATTAAATCAAAATGTATTAAAATCTAAAATTAACGGCTTAGATATTGCTGATTTCACACACTTATCTATTGATGATGCGATGCATTTCATAAAAAAACTAGAATCTAGTAAAGCACAATTTATAATTAACCCTTTGCTAAAGCAATTAGAATCTCTTAGTTATATCGGTCTTAACTATCTTACTTTGGATCGTGAAACGAAGACCCTGTCAGGTGGAGAGTCTCAACGTATTAAACTTATCAGACATCTAAATAGTCCTTTAAGTGACCTAGTTTATATCATTGATGAACCGAGTGTCGGGCTACATCCTGAGGATATTCAAAAAATAAATGAAATTATTCAATCGCTTAAAAACAAAGGTAACACAGTTCTAGTTGTAGAGCATGACCCTGACGTTATCAAAATCGCTGATCACATCATAGATTTAGGACCTTATGCCGGAAAAAATGGCGGTGAAATTATTTTCACTGGTAGTTATTCTAGTCTGTTATCATCAAATTCTAGTACTGGACAAGCACTAAAGAAAAAACACAAATTAAAATCAAAAGTAAGACCAACTCATGCGTTTATTAACTTAAACCATATGACGCAAAACAATTTAAAGGATATTTCAGCGCGTATTCCTAAACATGCAATGACTGTGGTAACCGGTGTAGCTGGCTCTGGCAAGAGCACACTTATACACGGGGGCTTAAAAAATAATACTGATGCTATTATTATTGATCAAAAACCGGTGCACGCTTCAAGTCGTTCTCATTTATTAACATATCTTGATATATTTGAAGACGTTCGTAACTATTTCAGTAATCATACAGGCTTAAAGAAATCATTATTCAGTTACAACTCTGAAGGCGCTTGTCCTGAGTGTCATGGCAAAGGCGTGTTAAAAACTGAGCTTGCGTTTATGCCAGACTTCACTCAAATTTGTAATGTATGTGGAGGTAAAAGATATAAACCTGAAGTATTAAGTGCAACGATTGCAGGCTATTCAATAGCAGATATATTAAACTTAACGGTGGATGAAGCGTTAGATTTCTTCCATACAAATAGGTCTATTGCAGAACCTTTACAATCATTGAAGGCAACTGGCTTAAATTATATGAGTTTAGGTCAAACACTTGATACACTTTCTGGTGGTGAAATACAACGTGTTAAACTCAGCAAGTATTTAACACACACTGTAAGCGGCCATATCTTTGTATTTGATGAGCCTACCACTGGTTTACATGAAGATGATATACCAATTATTTTAGCTAGTTTTGATAATTTAATTGAGCAAGGGAACACTGTGATAATCATTGAACATAATTTAACAATGATGACGCATGCGGATTGGATTATAGATATTGGTCCATATGCTGGAAATAAAGGTGGCAAATTACTATATCAAGGGAAACCGGATGGTCTATTAACAAACACTGCTTCTGTTACAGCAAAACACTTAAATAGATATTTATCTTAGGTTAAGATGCTTCTACACTTAATTCATATTTTCACATTTTTATTAATATAAAATAAATCCAAATGTATCTGTAACCTTTAAATAAAAATAACCTGCGACACAAAAGTGTCGCAGGTTATTTTTAGATATAATCAATATTTTAGCTAGATTAGTCTCTCGCATCCTTAGCTAAGTATATTTATAAAACCGAAAGTTGCTTTCAATAATGATGTCGTTTCTCCGCCTGGATATAATACATAGAGTAGTACATAAACCATCACGCCTGTGATAGCAGTACAAAACCAAACAATTGATGCAATTGGTCCTACAAATCTGTGAAGTTTAAACTTGTCTTTGAACGCAGTGATAATTTGGAAAAGTCCCAATAACCCACCAATGGTAGCTAAATTGATATGAAAAATTAAGAATATTGTATAATAAATCTTAATTGATTCTGGACCGCCAAAAGCAGTATTACCAATAAATATCGTTCTCGAAGCATAAATAATAAAAAACGTTAGCGCAAATACGGCAGCAAGCAACATAAATTTTTTATGACTTTCGATTTCTCTTTTCCATATTTTACGCCATCCGATTGCAATAAGGATTGCGCTTATCACTATACATGTTGTGCTAATTGTAGGTAAGATTGGTAAATTCATAAATTCCATCCTTATTAATATTTATTAGAACATTTTAATTAATGAAACAACAACAACGAGTACGAAGAAAACTACTAAATAGTTTAAAGAATAAATAAACATTTTTGTTGCCCATTTTGTTTGATCTGAATCTTTTTTAAAACTAGTTAAACCTAAATATAACCAGCCTAAGTTTAATAACGTAGCTAATACCATAAACGTTGTACCAAGATCACTCAATAATAATGGCAATGGTAATAACAATATTAGCCATATAAACATACTCACTCTCGTGCGTTTGAAACCTTTAACAGAAGGTAACATCGGAATATTTGCCAAGCTATATTCATCTTTACGTTTTATTGCCAATGCATAAAAATGTACTGGTTGCCAACAAAATATTACTAAGAATAGCGCTACAGCAATTATACTAATATTACTCTCGATAGCTGTCCAACCTATTAACGGTGGTACAGCACCAGGAAAACTCCCAATTACTGTATTCCAAACTGTATGACGTTTAGACCAAATTGAATAAAATGACACATAGCCAACGATACCTAACAATCCAATTACACCGGATGGTATATTTAAAGCAAATAATAATGCTTCCCCTACGAGCATCATTCCAAAACTAAGTAATAATAAATTTCTATTTGAAATTTTCCCATTAACTGAAGGTCTTTGCTGTTTACTTGGCATGATACTGTCAATATCTTGATCATAGTAATTATTTAAAGCGCATGCGCCCCCCATAATTAATGTCGAACCTACCAACATCATTAAAATCTGTGGTATTGACGAGAGGAAGGAATGATTTGCCAACACAATTGCAAGCCATGAACCGGCAAACGCTGGAATTAAATTGCCCTGTACTAGTCCCATCTTAATAATTTGTTGTAACTCTTTAAACGTTACACGACTAGAATTATGCGACAAAGTTTGTTCTTTGTTCATAATTTCCCTCCTAAATTTTCCATATAATACAATGATATATCAATTTAAGGTCATTGACTACATTTATACAAAGTTATTTGTGACACTTTATCGACATTCACAAATAGTCATTTTTGTGACACAATTAGAAGTGTATTTCTTGTTATAATAATAATTAAGTTTTATTTAAAAATAAAGAAGTAAATGTAAAGAGTCTTTGGTTTACAGTATAATGGTTTTTATCATTTGAGCTGAACCATTACTCATATTCTGTTTTATTTATTTGTGGGGGGTTAATTCTTGTTTAACAAAAAAAACCTGAAATGGTTATCTGTATTGGCAGCGATAATAATGGCATTTGTACAGCTAGGAGGTGCCCTAGTTACTAAAACTGGTTCAGCTGATGGTTGTGGCTCTGACTGGCCGTTATGTCATGGTGCTTTTTTACCTCAAAATTTGCCTATACAAACAATTATTGAATTAAGTCATCGTGCAGTATCAGGTCTATCTTTAATTCTTGTTTTATGGCTAGTGATAGTTGCTTGGAAACATATTGGTTATATCAAAGAAGTTAAACCGTTATGCATGATTAGTATTGGTTTCTTATTATTACAAGCACTTGTTGGTGCAGCAGCAGTCATGTGGCAACAAAACGATTATGTTTTAGCGTTACATTTTGGTATTTCATTAATTTCATTTTCTTCAGTATTTGTTTTAGCGTTAATTATCTTTGAAGTAGACCGTAAATACGAAGCTGATGAATTATTTATTCGTAAACCACTTAGAATCTACACATGGATTATGGCAGTCATTGTATATTTAACGATTTATACTGGAGCTTTAGTTAGACATAAAGAAGCAAGTTTAGCTTATGGTCAATGGCCGCTTCCATTTAATGATTTAATACCTCATAACGTACAAGATTGGGTGAACTTCACTCACAGAGGTATGGCTTTAATCGCTTTTATTTGGATTTTAATTACGTTTATACACGCAATTAATAATTACAAAGAAAATCGAACAATTCGTTTTGGTTATACCGCTGCATTTATTTTAATAATTTTACAAGTGATTACAGGTGCTTTATCTATTATTACTGAAGTGAATTTATTAATTGCTTTATTGCACGCACTATTCATAACAATATTGTTTGGTTTAATTGCTTACTTTATTGTATTGATGCTAAGAACGATAAGAAGTGGCGGATAATCTACTTTAATTAACTTACAAAAATGCTGGGATACGTTAACCGTATCCCAGCATTTTTTAGTTTAATCTTCTTGCTCTTTTTCAATTTCTATTAATAAATCTCCTGTTTCAATCGCATCACCATTTTGTACTGTCACTTTTCTTACGACACCATCAAATGGTGCTTGAATAGTTGTTTCCATCTTCATAGCTTCAGTAATCAATAATGCTTGCCCACTCGTCACAGATTCACCTTCTGTAATTTTTACTTCTGTAACTGATCCTGGCATTTGTGCACCAATATGATTTGGATTCAGTTTATCCGCTTTGGGTTTAACGCTGGCATTGGCTTTCACATTTTCATCTTGTATAAAGATACGTCTAGCCTGACCATTCATATCATAAAATATCGTACGTACGCCTTTTTCATCAGGTTCTGTAATCGTTTTAAGTGTAATAATTAATCGTTTACCTGTATCAATCTCAATTTCTACAGTTTCATTTGCTCTCATGCCAAAGAAAAATGTTGGCGTATCTAGAAGTGATACATTGCCATATTGTTCTTGTGTCGAAATAAATTGTTCATAGACTTTAGGATATAACACATAACTGATTACATCTTGCTCAGTGACTTCTTTTTGTTGTTTTTCCTCTAATTCTTGTCTCACTGTTTCAAAATCGACTGGCTCTAAGTATTCTCCTGGGCGTTCAGTTAATGGTGTTTGACCTTTCAATATCACTTTTTGAAGGTCTTTATTGAATCCATTTACCGGCTGACCAATTTCTCCTTTAAAGAATGATACGACAGATTCAGGGAAATCTAATTTATATCCATCTTTTATAATCGTTTGTTCATCCAAATCATTTTGAACCATGTATAAAGCCATATCACCAACAACTTTTGATGAAGGTGTTACTTTAACAATATCACCGAATAAGAAATTAACACGTTTATACATATCTTTCACTTCATTAAATCTATTGCCTAAGCCTAAACTTTTCGCTTGTTGACGTAAATTCGAATATTGTCCACCTGGCATTTCATGTTGATAAATTTCTGTGTTAGGTGACTTAATATCACTTTCGAAATCGCTATAGTATTGACGTACAGTACCCCAATAATGTGATAATTCTTCCATACCATCAATATCTGCACGCATGCTTCTACCGAAACCATTCAGTGCATAATACAACGAATTACCACTAGGTTGACTGGTTAAACCACTCATAGATGCAACTGCTGTGTCAATGACATCTACACCTGCATCTATAGCTTCTTTATAAGTTAATAGCCCATTTCCGCTTGTATCATGTGTGTGTAAATGAATTGGTAAATTGACCGCTGCTTTTAATTCACCGATTAATTCATACGCAGCTTTTGGTTTTAATAAACCGGCCATATCTTTAATTGCTAAAATGTGGAATCCTTCTGATTCAAGTGTTTTCGCCATATTTATATAGTAATCTAATGTGTAAATATCAGAACGATTACTATTTAAGAAATCACCTGTATAGCAAATAGCGCCCTCTGAAATCTTACCTGCTTCTTGAACGGCTTCATTTGCCACTTTCATTTGATCTATCCAATTTAATGAATCAAATATGCGGAAGACATCTATACCTGCATCAGCACTTTCTTTCACAAATTTTTTAATGACATTATCTGGATAGTTTTTATAGCCAACAGCGTTAGATGCACGTAAAAGCATTTGGAATAAAACGTTTGGAATAGCTTTTCTTAATCTTTCAAGTCTTTCCCACGGATTTTCTTTTAAGAAGTTGTAAGCAACATCAAATGTTGCGCCGCCCCACATTTCTAATGAAAAACTATCTTTCATTACTTCTGCTGTTTTAGAAGCAATATTCATCATATCTTTAGTTCGTACGCGTGTGGCCAACAATGACTGATGTGCGTCTCTGAACGTTGTATCTGTAATTAATACATCTTCTTGTTGTTTTAACCATTCCGCAACTGCTTGTGGCCCTTTATGATCTAATAACTGCTTTGTACCTTCAAATTTTTCGACAACCTTTTTTGGAACCTGAGGAATTGGCGACGTTTCATAAATCGGTTTCGGCCTTTTTTCTACGTTAGGAAAACCATTGATAGATACATTACCTATATATTCTAATGTCTTTGTTCCTCTATCTAACGTAGGTTCAATATCAAATAACTCAGGTGTACTTTCGATAAACTTAGTCGTGTAATCTCCGGTCTTGAATTGAGTATTTCTCATTACATTAATTAAAAATGGCACATTAGTTTTCACGCCACGAATGCGCATTTCTTGTAATGAACGGTCCATTTTTTCATTTGCTTGTTTAAACGTCATACCATGTGTAGATAATTTTACAAGTAATGAATCATAATATGGTGAAATCTCGGCACCTTGGAAACCATCACCAGCGTCAAGTCTGACACCAAAGCCACCACTTGAGCGATAAGCAATAATTCTACCAGTATCTGGCATAAAGTCATTTGTTGGATCTTCCGTTGTAATACGACATTGAATCGCATAGCCTAATGTTTGAATATCTTTTTGTTGTGGCATGCCTATTTCATCATCAAATAGTTTTTCACCATCTGCTACAAGAATTTGAGTTTTAACAATATCTACACCTGTTACCATCTCAGAAATTGTATGCTCAACTTGTACACGAGGGTTAACTTCTATGAAATAGAAATCGTCTCCAGATACTAAAAATTCAACTGTACCAGCATTTACATATTCAATATTTTCCATTAATTGAATCGCAGCATCACATATACGCTCTCTTAAATCATCAGTAAGTGCAACAGATGGCGCAACTTCAACAACTTTCTGATGTCGTCTTTGGACAGAACAATCACGTTCATATAAATGAACGATGTTTCCATGTTCATCACCAATGACTTGTACTTCAATGTGTTTTGGATTATCTATATATTTTTCAATATAAACCTCACTATTACCAAAAGATTTCTCTGCTTCAGATTTTGCTCTGTGAAATGCTTCTTCCAATTCATCTTCTGAACGCACAATACGCATACCCTTACCGCCGCCACCGCTTGTAGCTTTAATCATCAATGGGTAGCCGGCTTCATTTGCAAAAGCAATTGCATCGGATTGATTATCAATTGGTCCATCTGTACCTGGAATAACTCTTAAATCAGCATTTATAGCTGTCGTTCTTGCCTTAACTTTATCCCCAAACATGTCTAGATGTTCGACACGTGGGCCGATAAACTTTATCCCCTCTTCTTGACAGCGTTTAGCAAAAGTTTCATTTTCACTTAAAAATCCATAACCAGGATGAATTGCGTCCACTCCTGCACGTTTCGCAACATCTAAAATGCGCTCTATATCCAAATATGATTCTGCTGGTCCTAAATCTTTCCCAACTAAATATGACTCATCAGCTTTATATCTATGTAAAGACCCTTTATCTTCGTTTGAATAAATCGCAACTGTTTTAATATTCAATTCTGTTGCAGCCCTAAAAATCCTTATTGCTATCTCTCCACGATTGGCTACCATAAGTTTATTAATTTGTTTCAAATCATGGTCCCCCTTAAATTTTGAATTTTCTAAAAAGTTGAATATAAAATTGATTATAGCAAAATACGAACTATGTATACAGTAAAATAGTTTTCACATTATTTAAAATTACAATAAAACCATTACTTTTATTTTAAAGATAAGACTAACTATTTTATTGTAATTAACACTGAAAAAATGGATACCTATCGTATTTAAGAGAGATTATATCACAAAAACAACATAATATAAAGTTATCATTATTAATAACTTAAACTTATCGAAAGAGTTACACTTATTAACTTTTTCAAAAGTAGCTTGTACAGATAAAAAAATAAGCAAACGTTTCCAACATTTGCATGTTGAATCGTTTGCTTATTTTGCACGTATTAATTATTTTTTGGCACGCTAAAATTTTTAGTATGTTTACGTTGCTGTCTTCTTTTCGATTCATCTACTTTAATTTGTTTAGCTGTAATTAACAATAGTCCCATTGCAATACTTAAGCTAATCATTGATGACCCACCAAAGCTAATAAATGGTAACGGGACACCAGTTAAAGGTATCGTGCCTGAAATACCACCTAAATTGACAAATGTTTGACTACCTATATAACTCGCAACACCTACACAAACTAATTTATAAAAGTATGAGCTTGTTTTACTCGCAAGTTCAAATGCACGATATACAATAAAGAATAATAGGCAAATGACAATTAGCCCTCCAACAAGTCCAAGTTCCTCACAAATAATAGAGAAAATAAAGTCAGTATGTGGTTCCGGCAAATAACCTAATTTCATAATACTATTTCCTAAACCACGGCCTAACAATCCTCCATTACCAATTGCAATTAATGAATTAGAAATGTGGTAACCTGTGCCACCTTCATTACTAAATGGATCTGTAAGGGTACTGAATCTAGCCGTTAAATAATCTGGCACGAGCCCTATGAGTAAAAATAAGCCACCAATAAGTACAACACCTGTAAGAACAATTAAACCATATTTTAGCGATTTTTGAACGCCAATACCTGCATAAAATAAGATTGAGAAAAAAATTATTAAAATTAATAATGTTTGCCCTACATCGCGCTGTAAAAACACAAGGCCAATACAAATAGCAGATAAAATGATTGGTGAAGTCATTAATTTAGGATTTTTAAAAACTTTTGGCCTTTTCTTTTCAATCATATATGGAATATATAATATCAAAGCAATTTTCAACAGTTCTGAAGCTTGTAAATTCATAAAGCCTAAATTAATCCAACTTTTCGAACCATTAATATTACTTCCTACTAAAAGCGTTGCCATTAATAATAAGATAATCCCAAGCATCATCCATTTTTGAAACTTAATTGTTTCCAAAAACTTCACATTCATCACAAAAGCCATAATAAAAACAAGAATGATACTCATAATTACATACATTAATTGCCTAGTGTAAAAATATGTTCCTGTCACAGGTACACCGCCTGTTAAAGAACCTTTAGTGGCTGCAACCATACTTGCACTATATACCATGACTAAGCCAATGAGACATAACAACAAATATGTAATTACTAACGGATAATCAATATATTTAGCATTCTTACTAATATATTGAAAAAAACTCTTTATGTTATTCATTCGACATATCATCCAATTCTATTTTATATATTCTTTACATATTAATCATTTTTAATAAAAGTTTCAGAAACGTTACGTTATTCTAAAAACCGAAATTGTTTTTTAAATTAATTGTACCTTTAACAGTATATCAAAAATTGTATTCATTTTTCGAACAAATATAATTTGTTGTTCAATCATTAATATACTAATACATCCTTTGTTATCAAACAAAAAAAGTGGCTACGATACAATCAATATAATATTGACATCTTAGCCACTTCAAATATCTTATGTAGTTTTTTAACTACTTAATTTCACTTTATATCATTTTATTTAGTAAAAATAAATTTATACTTTTAAAATTACTGAATCCAATTAAACGTTTGTAAATGCCTCATGCAATTTAGACAATTCTTTTTCTAAACGAAGCATTAAATCTTTGCCCGCTTCTCTGTCTACCAAGCCTAGTTCAACAGCAAAATCAACTTCTTTTTGTAAACCAAACATTTGCGTATCAAGAACTTCTTCATACAATGGGCATTGAGGTAATGTAAGATTATCCATTTGAACTTTGATCAATTGAAGAATCCTGTCTGCATCTTTATTTAATTGGTCATATGCCGCACTGTTTAATTTTTGGCCCTTTACCATGACATACTCCCCCTATCAATTGTAACTTTATATGTAAAAGTTTATCTTACTGATACAGAAAAAGCAAGCGAATTCAGTAATATACTAAGGCTAGTTATTTATGATAATATTAGAAATAGTGATATATTTAGTTTAGTTACATATATAATTAATGAAACGAACTACACAAATCATTGTGCTATGAGCGTTCAAGCAATTAGACATTTTTATTTATATGAAGCATCTCTTATGATATAAACTATTTAATTACGTCTAAATTCACAAAAATGTCAATTATTGTAACGGCTGAACTTTTTGTCGATTCGTTTTATTTAAAATTTTTATAATACATTAGGAGTGGGATTATGATTCAAATTAAGGGTGAAGTTAAATTTCCAATTACTTTAGATAGTACAACTTGGATATTTGATGATAGAAAAGTTAAATTAGAAGATTTAGAGAGTGGTGTTTTTGACGGCACTAAACCAATCAATTTCGATGACAATCGGGAATGGAATCGTGCAATTTTAGAAGGACAAACAAATCCTCCAACACTTAATTCAGAAATTAAATATAGAAAAAGAGCAGTTTTAGAAAATTCATTTGTAATTAATATGTCACCATTTTTCAAAAATGCTGAGCCTTATGATCATGCGAAAGCAATACGTTTATTTAATGATAATGACTCAATAGAAGTGCCAATAGATTTACTACCATATCTTTTCTTCCAATTCGCTCGTGATGGTAAAAGACTTTATGAAGATAACTTCGTAGATAGTTTTGTCTATATTCCAGAACAAGGTTATTCATATGAGTTCAAGTATGTTACTCACATCGAGGTGATTTAAATGATAAAAGTGCAATGTATTATCTGTGATACCGAAGTATTCATTGATCAAAATACATTAGAAGCTAAAAGATTAAGAAATGATCCAATGCACACTTTTATGTGCGACGAATGTAAAAGTCGTCTGGATACACCAAAACAACGTAATCAAGCAACAACTTTCGACCATCGATAATCTATTTGTACAGACTTACACATGTTTTAAATCAAAAAGCAAAATATAGCTTCATCATATTAGCAATCGTTAATAGCTTTGATCATCGTCATCGACAGTTAATATTTTATAAGTCAACTGGAACCTTAATCTTAAAATACGCCCTGTGGAAGTTTTTATCACTTTGAAACTTTTATAGGGTTTGTTTTATATCACCATTGCTTATCAATTAACTTTCTTGATGTGAAACAACACTGATCCTGTATACTCAAGCAACTCATGATATACTTTGAAGTTTTATCAGTAACTACTATTCTAGATTTCACGATTACTTATCAAAGATATTCGCTACAAAATCAAAATATTTATCTATCATGAATAAATACAATTAAATGATTTAATTTGATGTCATGTGTATAAAAGTTATAAGTTAATATAACACCTCTGCTTTACTAAAACGCCTAATTAATTAAAAATCGAACTAATTATATTACCAAATACAGATTATTTTTACTACTTAACAAGTGAATATCATAAAAAAAGCAACATCAATCTCTATATTATTCCAATAGAAATTGACATTGCCATGTTAATCAAAAGTATTTATTGCTCCAATACTATGATGATTTACTAATTACTCTTCTTCTTGCATTAATTGTTTGATTCGTTTTGCTTCTTTTTCACGCGCTGCTTTTTCTAAAATTGTTTTTCTAATGCGAATCGTTTCAGGCGTTACCTCTACTAATTCATCATCATTGATAAATTGTAATGCTTCTTCTAAAGTTAATTTTCTTGGGCGTTTCATTGTAACTGTTTGATCTTTTGTAGCTGAACGTACGTTAGTTTGGTGTTTTTCTTTCGTAATATTTACTGTTAAGTCATTTTCACGATTGTGTTCACCGACAATCATACCTTCATATACTTCAGTACCTGGTTCCATAAAGTTCGTACCACGATCTTCTAATCCCATAATCGCATATGAACTTGCTTGACCTTTGTCCATAGACACAAGCGCACCATTTCTTCTACCGCCTATACGGCCTTTAACACGAGGTTTGAATTCTTCAAAAGTATGGTTAATAATACCGTAGCCACGTGTCTGTGACATAAACTCAGTAGTATAACCGATTAAACCACGTGCTGGAACCATAAATATCAGACGAGTTAAACCATTATCAGTAGTCACCATATCTAGCATTTCACCTTTACGTTGACCTAATGATTCTATGACAGCACCTGTATATTCTTGTGGTACTTCACATTGTACACGTTCGAATGGTTCACATTTAACGCCATCAATTTCTCTTAAGATAACTTGTGGTTTTGAAACTTGTAATTCATAACCTTCACGTCTCATATTTTCAATTAAAATAGATAAATGTAGTTCACCACGTCCTGCAACTATCCATTTATCTGGAGATTCTGTTTGAGTTACTTTTAATGATACATCTGTTTCTAATTGTTCATCTAAACGCTCTTGAATTTGACGAGACGTTACGAAGTCACCTTCACGTCCAGCAAACGGTGAGTTATTAACTCTAAATGTCATTTCCAATGTAGGTTCATCTATTCTAAGAACCGGTAAAGGCTCTTGATGATCATTAGGTGTTACAGTTTCACCTACGTTAATGTCTTCCATACCTGAAACAGCAATTAAATCGCCTGCATAAGCTTCTTCAATTTCTTCACGTTTTAATCCGAAATAACCGAAAATTTTAGTTACTCTGAAATTCTTTACAGAGCCATCTAATTTTAATAAAGATACACTATCACCAACACGCATCGTTCCTCTAAATACACGTCCTACACCAATACGTCCAACATAATCGTTATAATCCAACAATGCTATTTGGAATTGTAACGGTTCTTCTCTATTATCAATTGGCGCTGGCACATAATCAATAATTGTTTCGTAAAGTGATTGCATGTTTTCATCTTGTTTTTCAGAATCTAAACTTGCAGTACCATTAACAGCTGATGCATAAACAACAGGGAAATCCAATTGTTCATCATTAGCTTCTAATTCAATAAATAAATCTAAAACTTCGTCTACTACACCTTCAGGTCTAGCTTCAGGTTTATCAATTTTATTTACTACTACTACAGGTTTTAAATTTTGTTCAAGTGCTTTTTTTAATACGAAACGTGTTTGTGGCATTGTACCTTCATAAGCGTCTACAACTAAGATTACACCATCAACCATTTTCATAATACGTTCAACTTCGCCACCGAAATCGGCGTGTCCAGGTGTATCTAAAATGTTGATTCTGTTATCTTTATAATTAATTGCCGTATTTTTAGCAAGAATTGTTATGCCTCGTTCTCTTTCTATGTCGTTAGAATCCATTGCTCTCTCATCAACATGCTCATTTTCACGGAAAATTCCTGATTGTTTTAATAATTCATCTACTAATGTTGTTTTACCATGGTCAACGTGAGCGATGATTGCGATATTACGAACATCTTCTCTTATTTTAGTCATTTTATATAATTTCCTTTCTCGAGTAAATTCCCACTTTTCTTTGCAACTTTTTTATTATATCATATAATTGGTTAAAGAAAACTATAAAGGTGTGGTTGGGATGCAACAAAAAAAATCTAAATCAATATTCTGGGTACTCGCTATCATAGCTGTTATATTTTTGCTTTTGTTTAGCTTTAGTATCGCTGCTACAAATGTTCCAATGATGATTTTAACATTTATACTATTCATTGCAACATTTGGGTGCGGTTTCACTTTAAAAAAGAAATATCGTGAGAATAATTGGTTATAATTATAAAATAAATGTGGACAGAAAATCATTAAAAAATGTATTTTCTGTCCTTTTTTATATGTTAATTTTATTTAAAAATGCTTTAAAGTTTGTATTTAACACGCTACTAATTAAACCATCATTGACTTTCTGTATCACATCACTTACTTTAAAAGTTAAAATTTGATTAGTTATATGATTCAAAACAATCACTTTAATGTTTTAATCGTTTTTGTAATGCTTCTATCATTTCATTATTTTTTTGAAAATGAAATTCTAATAGTTCTGCATGTAATTGAGGATTTGCCATTACTATGGAACTCGGTTCATATATGGACAAGGCATTTCCCATTAAATCTGTGCCTATGCCACCTACTTCTTGCAAAATGATTAAACCACCAGCAAAATCCCAAGGTTGTAATCTAGGTGTAATGTAGCCTCCTAATTTACCCGTAGCTACATGAATAATTTCTAAGGCAGCCGAGCCATAAGCCCTCGCACTTCTAGCTTCATCCACAATTGGTTTGAACACTTCACCTAACTTTGGCTTTGTAAGCCAATTTGGATTAATACCAATTATACTTGTTTTTAAAGGACTCGATTGAATAGTAGATAACGAATTCCCATTTTCAAATGCACCATCTCCAACTTTTGCATGGTAAAGTTTATCATTTATGACATCGTATACAAATCCTGCATATGGTTTGCCATCATTAAATATGCCTATAGAAATTGCAAAATTTTCTTTTTGATGTACAAAATTCAACGTCCCATCGATTGGGTCAACAACCCATACAATACCTGATTCATCTTTAAGGTCATGTCCATGTCCCTCTTCACCAATTACTAAATGTTCTGGATAAGTCTGCTTAATATTGTCAAAAATATACTTTTCAGTCGCTTTATCAACATTCGTCACTAAATCATTGGGATTTGACTTAGTTTCTATTTCTATACCTTGTTTCATGATTTTTTTTACATTGATGCCCGCTTCTAAAATAAGGCCTTTTGCAAACTCATAAACAGTCATTGTATCCCTCTCCTTTTTCACGACTCACTTTTCATTAATATTTAATAAGATAAAGTTTTATATATTTAAAATAGTCAATTGTATGTAATATCATATTAGTTAATAATACTATGTTTTTACCCTGATTCATAGGTTTATACACGTTTCTGTGCAATGTAATATCGTTCAAAGAAAAATGCAATGGCAATGTTTATAGAATAATATTGTGCTAAAATAAAAATAATAATTACATACTAGGAGGTTAAAATGGCTAAATATACATTTAAAGCAAACGATTTTAAAGCATTTACTGTTGATGGTTTAGATAACAGAATGGAAGCTTTGAATAAACATGTTCGACCACAATTACATGAATTAGGAGAATATTTTTCCCAATATTTAGAGGCAACAACAGGAGAAGTATTTTATCCTCACGTTGCTAAACATGCAAGACGAAGTGTAAATCCGCCTAAGGATACATGGGTTGCATTTGCAACTAACAATCGCGGTTATAAAATGTTGCCTCATTTTCAAATAGGTCTTTTTGAAAACCAATTATTTGTCATGTATGGTGTTATGCACGAAGCAAAAGATAAAGCGCAGCGTGTGAAGGTTTTTGAAGAACAATTTCAAACCC
Organism: Staphylococcus sp. GDY8P54P; assembly: GCF_017892645.1. Lineage (NCBI taxonomy): Bacteria > Bacillati > Bacillota > Bacilli > Caryophanales > Staphylococcaceae > Staphylococcus > Staphylococcus sp. GDY8P54P. Next base: position 66,950 of record NZ_JAESLN010000009.1, read on the forward strand.
TTAAAAACTTACCATCCGATTATAGTTTAAGCTTGGACCACATGTCTCAAGAAAAAACTTACATCGCAAACATGTCAGACGATGATATACAGAGTGCAATTGATCGTGTTAAAAAAGTGAAAAAAGGTGAATTATTTGTTGCACGCACACTTGCCCCAAATGCGAATGAATTAAAAACAGATAAAGCTTTCTTAAACTTTTTAGAAGAGACTTTCGCACAGTTATTAAAATTTTATAAATAATGTTTAACTCCGATTCTATAAAGCAACCAAGGTATAAATAGCTTAGACCTTATAAAAAGAGTGGGACAGAAATTTATTTTTATTAAAAAAATTCGTCGTCCCACTCCAGTTATGTTGATTAGAATTAAAAAAAGAATAATATGAAAGAGTTTAGGAAATCGTTGAGTCGACCTAGACTCTTTTTTTATGTTAATAAATGTACTTTAACGTATTTCGTTAACTAACTTTAAATTAACGGACGAAGCAAAAAAATATATTTATTTAATTTCTATGTCTGTATTCTTATTAAATCCAAAAATTATACTCATAACTAAACTGCTAACATAGACAATACTTTGTTAGCAGTTAGCGTATATTTTCAATTTTTTATAAATCTTTTAATGGTACGAATCGTTCACATAATTTAATAAATATATGGGTCCTCATCTTTTTTCTTTTTTAATTCTTGCTCTGGATTCATGTCACTTTTTTGTCGTGGATCATTATTCTTGCCATTTTCACTATTGTCATTTGACTTCATTTGATATTGTGATTGAATTTTGTCTTTTTTTACTAACAGCATAATACCAGCAATTATCCAAAGTATTAATGCGATAAAATTACCAGTAAAAATACTAATTAAAGCCGCTGCAATTAAAAGACACCCAGCTAAAATTCTGTTTCCTTTAATTGTAAAAACACCACAGAATCCTAGAATCGTCGCGAATAATAAAAATCCACCTTGCATTAATATCGACGCTTTAAGTGCATCTGCTGATATAGACATACCTTGCTGTTCATATATTTGATTTAATGCTTCCTTGGATTCGGGAAAATTCAATAAAATTAACCCCAAAATCATGAGTATTAAAAATAATAAACTAAGACCGTTTGCAATCCAAGCAAGGATTTTTTCTGCTTTCCGATTCATCATTTTTTCCTCCTATTCTTTCATTATCACTATCATAGCAAATTTAACAATATTACAAAATTACAAAGTATTATTTTCTATATTTCAAAATATTAATTTACTAATAAAAAATTAAAAGCAGTAAAATTTTAACCTAACATTTTTTCTTTGTTAGGTTGACCTAATAATTTTTTTGGAGTAATCTATAAAAAGTTAGTTAGAAGTATAGGAGGTATCACTATTGACTAATAATATAAAAATGCATAATAAAAGTTTAGAAGAAATCAACAATACGGTTTCTATTAATACCAATGGTAAATTTAGTCAAAAGTTATTATCTTATTTAGGTCCAGGATTATTAGTAGCAGTTGGTTACATGGATCCAGGTAACTGGATTACTTCAATGCAAGGTGGTGCACAATTTGGATACATTTTGCTATTCGTCATTTTACTCTCTAGCTTATCAGCAATGTTACTACAAAGTATGACGGTAAGATTAGGAATAGCTACAGGTATGGATTTAGCACAAGCTACAAAATATTACTTAAATAAACCATTATCTTTTGTGTTTTGGATTATTGCTGAATTAGCAATTATTGCAACCGATATCGCAGAAGTAATCGGAAGTGCGATAGCATTAGATTTATTGTTTGGCATTCCATTACTTGTTGGTGCGCTTATCACCGTATTAGATGTATTTTTATTACTCTTTATTATGCGATTTGGTTTCCGAAAGATAGAAGCAATCGTAGGTACGTTAATTTTCACTGTACTTGTGATCTTTATATTTGAAGTGTTTATCGCTTCACCACATGTCAATGAGGTTTTAAGAGGTTTTGTACCAAGCAAAGAAATCATAACGAATAATAGCGCGTTGTTTATTGCACTTGGGATTATTGGTGCTACAATTATGCCACACAATTTATACCTACACTCTTCTATTGTGCAGTCAAGAATGTATGATAGAAATAGTCTAAAATCAAAAGCACATGCAATCAAATATGCTACAATGGATTCTAATATTCAACTTTCGATTGCATTTATTATTAATTGCTTATTACTTGTTTTAGGTGCAGCCTTATTTTATGGTGTTAATACTGATCAATTAGGTGGTTTCTACGATCTATATCATGCTTTACAAAACCAGCCTATATTAGGAGCTTCTATGGGGGCAATTATGAGTACCTTATTTGCAATTGCTTTATTAGCATCAGGCCAAAATTCTACAATTACTGGTACGATGGCTGGACAAATTGTAATGGAAGGTTTTTTACACCTCAAAATTCCAAATTGGTTACGTAGACTTGTTACACGTCTCCTTGCAATTTTACCAATTATATTCTGTATCATTATTTTTAAAAGTGATGAAGCTAAAATTGAACAATTACTAGTATTTTCACAAGTATTTTTAAGTTTAGCTTTACCATTCTCATTAATACCTTTACAATTGGCGACAAACAATCGTTATTTAATGGGACAATTTAAAAACAGAACTTGGGTTAATACGATATCGTGGTTATTAATCATTATTTTAAGCTTATTAAATGTATATTTAATATTAGAAACATTTAAAGAACTTATGTAAACATATTACTTAAATATATACAGACTAATAAAACAGCAATTTCTTTATTGGAGTTGCTGTTTTGTTTACTTTTAAATCTAATACCTTTGTTTAATGACGATTTCTGTATGTTTACATTATTATAGTGATTTTGTGAACGGTCAAAATTGTCAAATATTCATATAAAAAAAGAGCAAATCCATTTTGGATTTGCTCTTTTTTGAGCATAGCATAATAAAATACATGCTTTATTTTTCTTTATCTGTATCTGCTGCTTCGCTTTGCATATTCTTACTTGATTGGTTTTGTTCTTCATCACTCTCTGATGACTCTGCAGATTGACTTGTGATTTTCTTTCGTTCTTCAAAATTCATTCTTCGTTGATTAACTGCACTGGGTTGTTGCTTACGTCTTTCTTTTTCACGCTGTTTACGTGCTTTCTTTTCTTGCTTGATCCGAGCTTTTTCTTCTGCTTTTTCTTGTTTCAATCTGGCAGCTTCCTCAGCCTTTTCTTGCTTGATTCGCTGTTGTTCTTCATATGCTTCTTGTTGAAGTTGTTGTTCTTTTTCAAATGCTTCTTGTCTACGTCTAGCTTCTTCTTCAGAGGCTTGGCTATCAAAGTTTTGATCTGCTTGGTCGTTTTGAAGATTTTCATCATTATCATTTGACTGCTGTTTTGATTTATAATTGTATTTGGCTTGTCGAGATAGTACTTGAGGTTCTTCCTCTTTTGAATTGATATCCGAATTTACTTTATTAGCAACTTCGGAACTATACCCACCTCTTCTTAATTGTTGTTCTTGATTTGATGGTTGTTCTACGTCAGAAGTATCTTGTTGTGCTTTGTATTGTGGGTTTGGTTCTGGTCTTGGTTCTGTCCTTGGTTCAGGGTTTGGTTCTGCTTTTCTTTCTTGTCCATAGTCATTATAACCACCTTGATAACCACCAGAATAATATGCTGGTATCATTTCTACTTTATCTTTGCGTGCAAACATCATAATTGCCACTATTAAAAATAGAATCGGTATAATGAGTGGTACAAATAACAGAACTAAAGGTAAAGTTACGATTGTAGCTATTAAAAATAAAAAACCAGATAATATTCTAATATTCATTGATATTAAAGCTAAAAATGATATTAATAAACAAACAATAAAATATACGATAACTGCCCATATACCATTTTGTAACCAAATAACGAATTGAATCGTATTTAATCCATTATTCGCCAGTATTTGCTGAATAAAATCATTACCATTTAACGACGTTTCTAAATTTTGAATAGAACTTTCACTACTAAAAGAAACTAGTGCAATAAACATTGTGATGATTGTTAATAATAGTAAGAATATCCAGCTCAACCAACCCAATACCTTTTCTGCTAGTCGACTCACTGGACGCCTAACTTGAGTATATTGTTCTCCTGACATTTCTATACAACTCCTTATACTACTTATCAAACTATTATATCGAATAAACGATAAAATAACTACTATACTACGCTTTAATTTAACGACATTTTAAAATTTAAAAAGCGTTCATTATATTCACTTAATGTATCCTTACCTAAATCTTTATAGACTTCTAATCTTGCTTGTGTACGTTTTGAAGGATAAAATCGTTCATCGTCTTTGATATTTTTTGGTAATTGTGCTCTTGCAGTCTTATTAGGTGTTGCATAAGCTACCCATTCCGTATTTTGTTTACTATTCTGTGCATCTAACATAAAGTTGATAAACTTGTGTGCACCTGCTTTATTTTGAGCAGTCTTGGGAATAACCATGTTATCAAACCACAAGTTTGACCCTTCTTTGGGTACCACGTAATCAAAGTCGCTATTATTTTGCACAATTGGCGCTGCTATACCGCTCCACACAACCGCGATATTTGCTTCATGTTGTTCAAGCATCATAGTTATTTCATCACCAACGACACCTTTAATATTAGGACTTATTTGTTTCAAATCATGTTCAACTTCTGCTAAGTGTTGTGTTTTTTTATCATTTAAACTGTAGCCTAATTTGTTTAAACCTAAACCTATAACTTCTCTTGCACCATCCACTAATAAAATATCATTTTCATATTTTGGGTTATATAAACTTTCCCACGAATTAAAGTTATCTTTTGGATACACATTTTTATTATATAAAATACCAACTGTACCAAAAAAGTATGGTACTGAATAACGATTATCTCTATCAAATGACATGTTCATATAATCTTTATCTAAATTTTTTATATTTGGTATTTTCTCATGATTTAAAGGCAATAACAAACCTTCTTTTTTCATTTTTTCTATCGTATATTCACTTGGAAAAGCAACATCACAATTTGTTCCACCATTGCGTATTTTGGCTTCCATAGCCTCATTAGAATCAAACGTCTCGTACACAACTTCAATACCAGTTTCCTTTTGGAATTTTTTTACTAAACTTGGATCAATATATTCTCCCCAATTATACACATATATTTTTTCACCTGAAGCAGAGTGCTCTTTTTCAGTGAGTTTTTGACTTATCCATAGACATAGTAATCCAACAAAAATTGAGAGCAAGATTAATTGTAAAAATCGTTTCATTGTTGAGTCACCTGCTTCAATGCTTTATTTCGTTTGATAATTTTTTGTATCAAATAATATCCAAGAATACCTATGATTATTGTTATAAAAAGTATAGTCGATATCGCATTAATTTCCATACTTATACCTTTTCTAGCCATAGCATAAACTTCTACTGATAATACACTAAATCCGTTTCCCGTAACGAAAAAACTAACTGTAAAATCATCTAATGAATAAGTTAATGCCATAAAAAAACCGCCAAGAATTGCTGGGAATAAATGTGGTAACATCACTTTGTTTAACACTTGTAACTCAGTGGCACCTAAATCTCTAGCAGCATCTAACGTATGTGCATTCATTTCATATAATTTAGGCAACACAATTATCACTACAATTGGAATGCAAAATGCAATATGTGAAATGAGCACTGTGATAAAACCAAGACCTAACCCTGTAAAGTGACCAATTGCCGTAAACATAATCAAAAATGATGCACCAATAACAACATCGGAAGAAACCATTAGCACATTATTTAAAGTTAGTAATGAAATTTTTAATTTCTTATTCCTTAAATGATATAAAGCAATGGCTCCCATTGTTCCGACGACCGTTGCAATTGCAGCAGCTAATAATGCCACTGCAATCGTATTAAAAATAACCGATAACAATCTGTCATTGTTAAATAAAGATAGATAGTGTGCTAATGTAAAATGCTCAAAATGAATCATATTACCTGCTGAATTAAATGAATAAAACATTAAAAACAGTATAGGGATGTACAATACTGCAATTAATATACCGATATATAGTTTGCCATACCATTTCATATGATTCACCCTTTTCCATTTGTAGATTTATTATTTGTGATGATTAAGACAAATGCCATAAAGAGAATGAGAAATAATGCAATTGTAGAACCCATTCCATAATTTTGAATTACAAGAAATTGTTCCTCTATCGCCGTTCCAATATTAATCACTTTATTTCCAGCAATTAACCTTGTAATCATAAACAAAGAAAGTGCAGGAATAAATGTAACTTGCACTCCAGTTAATACACCTCGTTTAGTTAAAGGCATGATTACTTTTTTAAAAGTGGCTAAACGACTAGCACCTAAATCACTTGAAGCTTGTAATAAATTATTTGGTATGTCTTTCATATTATTAAAAATTGGTAAAATCATAAATGGAATATAAATATAACTTGCTACAATTATAAACGCTGGTCCTGTAAATAACAGTTCCGTTCTAGGTAAGTGTAAACTATATAATATTCGGTTGATAATACCATCATGACTGAACAATCCGATAAATGCATAGGTCTTTAGAAGTAAATTAATCCAAGTAGGTATAATTAATATCAATAACCATACATTCTGATGTTTTGATGTACGAATAAAATACGCCGCTGGATAACTAATAAGTAATGTAGTCAGCGTAATAAGTACAGCGTACAATACAGAGTCCCATAACATCAAAAAATATTTGGTTGTCATCATTTGTTTATAATTTTCTAAACTAAAATCACCATGGATATCAATCATAGAAAAATAAATTAACAAAATAACAGGCACAACAATAAATAAAATCATCCACAAAATGTATGGTATAAATAAAAATCCATTTATTTTACGCATTATCATTCACCTCATAACTATTAATGCGTTTATCAAATTCTGCTTCAGTTTCACCCGGTACCATAATATGAATCGCTTCTGGTTCAAAATATAAACCTACTTTACTGCCTACTTCAGTTTTCTTTGTAGAATGCACCATCCACTCATAACCTTTTCTATCTACACAATTGATTTCGTAGTGCACACCTCTAAATAACATGGATTCAACAGTCACTTCAAATAACCCATCCCCAGGAGATACTAATGCAATGTCTTCTGGTCTGATAACGACTTCAACTTGTTGTTGACTAGGAATTCCCATATCAACACACTTAAATGATTGATCGTAAATATTAACGACATAATCTTTGACCATCGTACCTTGCAAAATATTAGATTCTCCAATAAAATCAGCAACAAATCGATTTACTGGTTCATCATAAATATCTATTGGCGTACCAAATTGTTGTATTTTTCCATCTTTCATTACAAATATATAGTCACTTAGTGCCAATGCTTCTTCTTGATCATGTGTTACAAATATAAATGTAATACCTAATCTAGATTGAATTTCTCTTAATTCATATTGCATTTCAGTTCTTAGTTTTAAATCTAGTGCTGATAATGATTCATCTAGAAGTAAAATCTCAGGTTCGTTTACAATAGCACGCGCAATCGCAATTCTTTGCTTTTGTCCGCCACTCATGCCTTCTATCATTCTGTTTTCAAAGCCAGTTAATTTCACTAATTTTAAAGCATCTTGTACCTTAGTTTTAATGACTTCCTTGTTTAATTTTTTTATTTTTAATCCAAATGCGATGTTATCAAATACAGTCAAATGTGGAAAGAGTGCATAATCTTGAAAAACTGTATTTACTTTTCTCTTATTAGCAGGAACTTGATTAATTGATTTTCCTTGATAAATGATTTGGCCATGATCAACTTGTTCAAAGCCTGCAATCAATTTGAGAATTGTAGTTTTGCCACAACCAGATGGACCTAATAGTGTATAAAAATGTCCAGATTCAATATTTAAATCTATGTTATCTAATATTTGAGTTCCATCGTAAGCTTTGCTTACCGATTCAAATGTCAATAAAGGGTTCATGTATTGTCCTCCTATAAATATGATGCTGTTGCAACAACCATCACTTTCACATCTTGTGACGTAAGGTTCTTTAACCTATGTATTTGGTTTGCTTTAAAATATAACGCGTCCCCTTCTTCAGCGTGATAATAATCACTCCCTAATAAAAGCGAAACCTCACCTTGTAAACAATATATGAATGTGTCGGAATCTGAAGGATCAAAACTTTTATAAGATGCATTAGGTCTTAAAGTAAGTATTAAAGGTTCCATTTCGAAATTATTTGATTGTGTAATTGGCCAATTCAATAAATATCCTCTATCAGATTCATCATAGTGAATTTGCTCATTTTTCTTATATAACACCTTAGTATTCGCTGAATCATTAAAAAATTCACGAGGGGTCGTACCTAACACTTCTAAAATATTAAAAAAAGTTTCCATACTTGGTGAAGCGTGTTCACTTTCTATTTGCGAGACATATCCTTTAGATAAATCTGTACGTTCTGCTAACTCACTTTGAGTAAGTTGTTTAATATTTCTTAGATTTTTTAATTTTTTTCCTATATTCATTCTGTCACCTTATTTTATAACTTCTACTTTTACACATTTAAAGCTTAATTGTTAATCACAACGTTAGCATGCTCTACACAAAAAACCATATTTTGTTTACTTTTATCAAACATTATGTTTAGTGCTTAATAAAAGTATCAAAATATGGCTAATATGACAATAGTTAAATTTATTCTGAGCTAAAATATTTTTGGTTAGAAGCCTCTTTGACTGATTTTACAGCTTTGTAGCTATTATAGCCACTTTGCTTCTCAAATTCTTTAAATATTTGCTTTTCTTGAGCTTTACCTGGAACTACTTTTTTAAATTGACTGTAGCGTTCTAACAAAAGCTTGCCCTCAACTTTTGATTCGTAGTATTGCTCAATGGCATTAAAAAAAGCTACCACTTGCATCATTTCTTCATTTGTCCATTCAAGATCAATAGGATATGAATATTCCATATCATTACACTCCCTTTTGTTAACAAGTAGTTATCAAAATTTTAAAAAAGTAAAAAAAAGAGCGGGACAGAAACCAATATATTAAATTGATTTCTTATTCCCGCCCTATATATTTGTTATCGCCTTTAAATGTTTGAACATTGACTTGAAAGTGCGAGAACAGTGTCCCTGTGCATACTTCCTAATCACTTAAGTTAAAACGTCTAAAGCATAACAATTTGTGCTTATAAATTATTACATTGTATGAATTGGTAATCCTAAAGCTTTTTCAGCAGCTTCCATAGACATTTCACCTAAAGTTGGGTGAGCATGTACAGTTAATGCTAAATCTTCAGCATTCATACCAGATTCAATTGCTAAACCTAATTCAGAGATAATATCAGAAGCACCAGTACCAACTACTTGCGCACCAACAAGTGTATTATCTTCTTTAAGTGTTAACAATTTAACAAATCCAGTTGTGTCATCTAATGATAAGGCACGACCGTTAGCTGCATAAGGGAATTTAGAAGCTGTAACTTCTAATCCTTCTTCTTTTGCTTGGGCTTCAGTGTAACCTACTTGTGCTAATTCTGGTTCAGTGAAACATACAGCAGGCATACCAATGTAATCCACTTCTGATGCTTCTCCAGAAATAACCTCAGCAGCTACTTTCGCTTCATAGCTCGCTTTATGAGCTAATGGTAGCCCAGGAACGATATCACCAATTGCGAAAATGTTGTCGATAGAAGTACGGCTTTGTTTGTCTACTTCTAATAATCCACGATCTGCGAATTTAAGACCTAATTCTTCTAAGCCTAATTCATCAGTGTTTGGACGACGACCTACAGTAACTAATACATAATCAGCATCAATCGTTTGTTCTTCACCTTTAACTTCGTAAGTTACTTTAACACCGTTGTCTGTTTCTTCAGCAGATTTAGCCATTGCTTCAGTAACAATTTCAACGCCTTTTTCTTTCATACCTTTTTTAACAGGTTGTGTCATTTGTTTTTCGAAGCCACCTAAGATATCTTTAGCACCTTCTAAAATAGTAACTTCTGAACCAAAGTTAGCAAAAGCAGTACCTAGTTCTGAACCGATATAACCGCCACCAACTACTACTAATTTACCAGGAACTTCTTGTAAATTTAAAGCACCAGTTGAATCAATAACGCGATTGCCAAATTCGAAATTAGGAATTTCAATTGGTCTAGAACCAGTTGCAATAATTGCATGTTTAAAGTTATAAGTTTGAGCGCTCTTCTCATCCATAACACGTAAACTGTTGTTATCTACGAAATAAGCTTCACCTTTAACAATCTCTACTTTATTACCTTTTAATAATCCTTCAACGCCACCTGTTAATTTCTTAACTACTGACTGTTTGAATTCTTGAACTTTGTCAAATTTAAGTGAAACACTTTCAGCAATAACACCTAAATTTTCAGAGTTTTTAGTTTCATCATAACGGTGAGATGCGTGTAATAATGCTTTTGATGGAATACATCCAACGTTAAGACATACACCGCCTAATTCGCCTTTTTCAACGATTGTTACTTTTTGACCTAATTGTGCTGCACGAATTGCTGCAACATATCCTCCAGGTCCTGCTCCGATTACAATAGTATCTGTTTCAATTGGGAAATCTCCAACTACCATGTTTTACCCCTCCATTAATAATAATTCTGGATTATTTAATAAACGCTTGATATGGTTCATTGCATTTTGTCCAGTAGCACCATCGATTTGTCTATGGTCAAAGCTTAATGATAATGATAATACTGGCGCAGCTACAATTTCACCATCTTTAACGATAGGTTTTTGGGCAATACGACCAATACCTAAGATAGCTACTTCTGGATGATTTATCACTGGTGTAAACCATTGTCCACCTGCTGATCCAATATTACTAATAGTACAAGTAGCACCTTTCATTTCATCTGAAGTTAATTTACCATCGCGTGCTTTTACAGCTAATTCATTAATCTCATCTGAAATTTGGAACATAGATTTACGATCAGCATGTTTTACAACAGGGACTAATAAACCTCTGTCTGTATCTGCTGCGATACCAATATTCCAATAATGTTTGTGTACAATTTCGCCAGCTTCTTCATTAAATTCTGTGTTAAGCGCTGGATATTTTTTAAGCGCAGAAACGAGTGCTTTCACAACGTAAGGTAAGAATGTTAATTTAGTACCTTGCTCAGCTGCTACTTCTTTGAATTTTTTACGGTGATCCCATAGTTCTTGAACATCGATTTCATCCATTAAAGTAACGTGAGGTGCAGTTTGTTTAGAATTCACCATTGCTTTTGCAATTGCTTTACGCATAGCAGGAATTTTTTCTGTTGTTTCTGGGAATTCTCCTTCACTAGAAACTGGCGCTGATTGTGCTGCGCTCGCAGAAGTTTCTTCTGCAGTTTCAGGTGCGCTCTCAGTTGAAGCTGCACTTGCATCTCCATTTAAGTATGCATCAATGTCTTCTTTCGTTGTACGTCCATTTTTACCTGAAGCTACAACAGCTTTAATGTTCACACCATTTTCACGTGCATATTTACGTACTGAAGGCATTGCTTTAACACGTTTGTTTTCATCTACATCTGCATCAGCTGATGATTGTGTCGTTGCTGCTTCAGAACTTTCTTCTTTAGCAGGTTCTGCTTCTGTTTCTTCTGCAGATTCACTGCTATCGCTGCCTTTAAATTCCATGTCTTCTGCATCAGGTGCGTCAATTTTAACAATTGTATCGCCGACAACAGCTACTGTACCCTCATCTACAAGTACTTCCTCTACTGTACCTGACACAGGTGATGGGATTTCTACTACAGATTTGTCATTCTGTACCTCAGCTAAAACATCATCTTCTTCGATATTATCTCCAGCTTTAACAAACCATTTTACAATTTCACCTTCGTGGATACCTTCACCAATATCGGGTAATTTAAATTCAAATGCCACGTTATTATCCTCCTAAAAATTCATATTTAGTCAAAAATTAGAAAATGAGAACGGAACTTATGATTCGCAATCTCATGCTGTTTTATTATTAATAATTGAAGCTGGGATAACATTTCAAAAGCTATCCCAAACTTATTAATATTTATTAAAATTCTAATGTTGCTTTTGCTTTTTCAATGATATCGTTTTTGTTTGGTAACCAAACATTTTCTGCTTGAGTAAACGGATAAACGGTATCAGCAGCAGCTACACGAGCAATTGGTGCTTCTAATGATAGGATTGCACGTTCAGCTAATTCTGAAGCAACTGTTGCTCCAACACCAGCTTGGCGTTGTGCTTCTTGAACTACAACTGCACGTCCAGTTTTTTCTACTGAAGCAACTAACGTTTCTAAGTCGATTGGTTGTACCGTACGTAAATCAATCACTTCCACTGAATGACCATCTTTTTCTAACTCTTCAGCAGCTTTTAATGATTCTTGTACCATGGCACCGTAAGCAATTAAAGTAATGTCATTACCTTCTTGTTTGACACTTGCTTTACCAATTTCAATTGTATACTCTTCTTCTGGAACTTCTTCACGGAAAGAACGATACAATTTCATGTGCTCTAAATATACAACTGGGTCATTACTTCTAATTGCAGAAATTAATAATCCTTTTGCGTCATAAGGGCTTGATGGAATAACTACATTCAATCCTGGTGATTGCGCTAAGATACCTTCTAAATTATCTGCGTGTAGTTCTGGAGTATGGACACCACCGCCAAATGGAGCACGAATTGTTACTGGTGCTTGTTTTGAGTTACCAGAACGGAAACGTGTACGTGCAATTTGACCTGCAACAGAGTCAAATACTTCAAATACGAATCCTAAGAATTGGATTTCCATTACTGGACGGTAGCCTTGTGTAGTTAAACCTAAAGCTAAGCCACCAATTCCAGATTCAGCTAGAGGTGTATCAAATACACGGTCTTCACCGAATTCTTTTTGTAATCCTTCAGTTACACGGAATACACCACCGTTAACACCGACGTCTTCACCGAAAAGTAAGACATTTTCATCATTTTGTAATTCGGTTTTAAGCGCATTGTTAATCGCTTGAACCATTGTCATTTGTGCCATCGGTTACTTCGACTCCTTCTCTTTGTAGATTTCATATTGTTCTGCTAAATGTTGAGGCATTTCTTCATACATATTTTCCATTAAGTCTGTAACTGTTTGTTTTTCTGTATTATCCGCTTCTTTAATAGCAGTTTTAATTTCAGCTTTCGCACGATCGATTACTTCGTTTTCTTTCTCTTCAGTCCATAGACCTTTATTTTCTAGATGTTTTCTAAAACGAACTAACGGATCTTTTTTCTCCCATTCAGAATCTTCGTCTGAAGTTCTGTATTTCGTTGGATCGTCACCAGCCATTGTATGTGGACCATAACGATAAGTAATTGTTTCAATAAGTGTTGGACCCTCACCGTTCACAGCACGATCACGCGCTTCTTTAGTTGCTTGATATACTGCAAGTGCATCCATTCCATCTACTTGTATGCCAGGAATACCTACTGAAATCGCTTTTTGAGCTAATGTTTCAGCAGCTGTTTGTTTACTACGTGGCGTAGAAATCGCATAGTTATTATTTTGAATCACAAAAATTGCTGGCGCTTTGTAAGCTGAAGCGAAGTTAATACCTTCATAGAAATCACCTTGTGAAGAACCACCATCACCAGTATACGTGATTGCTACAGCTTGTTTCCCACGTTTTTTAAGTCCAAGTGCAACACCAGCAGTTTGTACATATTGTGCACCGATAATAATTTGTGGGCTTAGTGCATTAACACCCTCAGGCATTCTATTTCCTTTGAAGTGGCCTCTAGAGAATAAAAACGCTTCAGTTAATGGCAAACCTTGCCAAATTAATTGTGGTACGTCACGATAACCAGGAAGAATAAAGTCTTCTTGCTCTAATGCGTATTGTGAAGCTAATTGTGAAGCTTCTTGTCCAGCAGTAGGTGCATAGAATCCTAATCTCCCTTGTCTATTTAAAGAAATAGAACGTTGATCAAGAATACGTGTCCAAACCATTCTTTCCATTAATTCTACTAATTGCTCGTCTGATAAATCAGGTACTAGATCTTCATTAACGATATTACCGTCTTCATCCAAAATTTGGATCATTTCAAATTGAGATTCAGTATCTTTCAATACTTTCTCTGCATCGAATTGGGCTTTTAATTTCGGAGCCATTCAATTCACCATACCTTTCCCGTATAATAGAAATTCATTTTATCCTTTAACATTGTATCACAAAACTGTTTCACTGTTAAACAAATATGAAAAGTTCTGTAATACAGTAAATAGGTACAGTTTCAAAACTGTATCACTAATTTCAAACTAGCTGTACTATATTATTCTCAAGTTTCAAAGCGTCAATGTTCAAATGAATGTAAGCGCCCTCATTTATAATGCTATAGTTATTTACATTAAATTTCAAATTAATAGCATTTTCATGTTAATTTAAATTATCAACATCTTGTTTTTCTTTATTTACTTTTTCCATTGCGTCTTTGTATTTATTAAATGATTTGTCCATAGTTTTATATGATTTGGATACAGCTTCTGTTTTTTTATTCATTTCTTCTTGATTAGCTTGATCACGTGAGCCATATTCAAATAAATCTTTTTCTTTATTCATAATATTTTTATATGAATTTGCATAGTTATCATGTGCCTTATATTTATCTTTCAAAGCATCATTTAACTCTTTCACTTCTTTTTTCTTATCTTTGTCACTAATATTATCTAAATGTTTTTGAGCTTTTTTAAACGCTTCTTCTGAATTTTCTAAAGCATTTTCTTCTTTTTTAAATTCTTTTTTTCTTTTCTCAACATTATCTACAATTTTTTCAGAAGTTTGTTTTGCTTCTTGTTGGTCTTTACCATTGATTTTTTTCACAAGTTTTTGTTTTTCTTGCTCTAGTTCGTTAAGTTTTTTGCCTACTGAAGAAACAGGCTTTTCTTCATCAAATGCTTGTTGTATCTTTTCATTATAATCTTTTATCTCACCTTTATCCGTTGTACATCCAGCTATAAGTACTGTGGAAGCTAGTATGGCACCAATACCATATTTAAATTTCATTTTGAAAAATCCTCCTTTTTCGTGTGCTATATTATATAATAAATTTTAATAAATCAAATGAATTACTGTATTTTATTTGGTAATCTTTGGTATATTTTATATTAAGGAAGGTGTATGAACAAATGTTAACAATGAAAGATATAATTCGAGATGGACATCCTACGCTACGCGAAAAAGCTAAAGATGTCGAGGTTCCATTATCAAATGAAGATAGAGAAACATTAAAAGCTATGAGAACATTTTTAATAAATAGTCAAGATGAAGAAACTGCTAATAAATATGGTCTTCGTTCTGGTGTCGGACTTGCAGCGCCACAGATTAATATTTCTAAAAAAATGATTGCGGTTTATTTACCGGATGATGGCGAAGGTAAAAGTTATGACTTGATGTTAGTGAATCCTAAAATTATGAGTCATAGCATTCAAGAAGCTTATCTACCTACTGGTGAAGGGTGCTTAAGCGTAGACGAAAATATACCAGGCCTAGTACACCGTAAATATAGAGTTACTGTTAAAGCAAAAGATATAGATGGTAACGATGTCAAATTACGTTTAAAGGGTTATCCAGCCGTTGTAGTTCAACATGAAATAGATCATATTAATGGCATCATGTTTTATGATCACATAGATTCAGAACATCCATTGCAACCTCATGAAGATGCAGTAGAAGTATAAAAAAAGAACTGTTAGTAAACGTGCCAATCGCGTACGCTTACTAACAGTTCTTTTTACATAAAGTCGTCTCTTCTTTCATGGTATATAATATTGAGCTCTTGTAACTCTTTTTTCAAAGCATTTAATTCTTGAATATCAATAAATACAGGGTCATGATTGTGTTTCACATAATTTTGATCTTCATTTATAGTGTCAATGATTTCATTATAATTGAAAAACATGATAACTTGTTCCGCACGTATTTCAAATGTAATATCTTGAAAGACCTTGTCAGTTCGTTGTTTCTCACTTTTAATATCTTCAACAATACGCTTCACTTTATCCATATCAATCATCCTCATCTCGTCTTTATTACTTTCTACTATTACTTTCTATTTTAAATTATTAATTATTATATTTCCTTTTAATCATAATTAATTTTTATTATTGACTCAAGCTATATGATGATTCATTTAATATTTGAATATATGTAGCCTAAATTTACTTAGTTAAATACCTTTTATAAAGTGAATCACTTTTTTCTACATATTAAGCTTTAGCAGAAAATAAAACTGCTTTATTTATTCTACTACATCATGTAAAATGAGAAATAACTGAAAACATACGAATATGTTCTATTTGTATTTTTCTATACGAACGAATTTAAAATGACCCTAGAAACATACTGGGCAACTGCTCGTATGTTCTCTTTATATAAAACGTAGTTTCAATTCACTTTTAGTGAAATTTATTTTATTTAAAATTGAGAAACTCACAAAATATTATACATTTCAGGGTTTATATAAATAATCTAACCAAAACTTAGGAGGAAATAGATATAATGGCAGTATTTAAAGTATTTTTTCAACATAACAAAGATGAAGTAGTCGTAAGAGAACACACACAAACAATTTATGTTGAAGCTCAATCAGAAGAACAAGTAAGAAGATATTTGAAAGACCGTAATTACAATATCGAGTTTATTACTAAACTTGAGGGCGCACATTTAGAATATGAAAAACAATCAGATCATTTTAATGTGGAGCAAGCTGAGTAATGAAACAAATTCATAAAAATGAAGTTGCGGTATATGCCCTTGGTGGCTTAGGTGAAATCGGAAAAAACACTTATGCCGTAGAATATCAGGATGAAATCGTAATTATAGATGCAGGTATCAAATTCCCTGATGATAATTTATTAGGAATTGATTACGTGATTCCTGACATTACTTATTTAGAACAGAATCAAGACAAAATAGTTGGTCTGTTCATAACACACGGCCACGAAGACCATATAGGTGGTGTGCCCTACCTATTAAAACAAATAAACGTGCCTATATATGGTGGACCATTAGCTTTAGGTTTAATCAGAAATAAATTAGAAGAACATCACTTGTTAAGAACAACAGAACTTGTTGAAATCGAAGAAAGCTCTGTTATTAAATCTAAATATTTCGAAGTTTCATTCTATTTAACAACACATAGTATCCCAGAATCATATGGTGTTATCGTTAATACACCAGAAGGCAATATTGTTCATACTGGTGATTTCAAATTTGACTTTACGCCAGTTGGTGAACCAGCAAATATTGCGAAGATGGCAAAACTTGGAGAAGAAGGTGTCCTTTGTTTACTTTCAGACTCTACCAATTCATTAGTTCCTGACTTTACATTGAGTGAGCGTGAAGTTGGCCAAAATGTTGAAAAGATATTCCGTAATTGTAGCGGTAGAATCATCTTTGCTACTTTTGCATCTAATATCTATCGTGTTCAACAAGCTGTTGAAGCTGCAATTAAACACAATCGTAAAATTGTAACTTTTGGTCGCTCAATGGAAAACAATATTAAAATTGGTATGGAACTCGGTTATATTAAAGCACCACCTGAAACTTTTATAGAACCAAATAAAATTAATAGTGTGCCTAAACATGAATTACTAATTTTATGTACTGGGTCACAAGGTGAACCAATGGCGGCTCTATCAAGAATTGCTAATGGTACACACAAACAAATTAAAATTATTCCAGAAGACACTGTAGTATTTAGTTCTTCACCTATTCCAGGTAATACTAAAAGTATTAACCGCACTATAAATGCATTATACCGAGCAGGTGCTGAAGTCATACACAATAAGGTATCAAATATTCACACATCTGGTCACGGATCTAAAGGCGATCAACAATTAATGTTACGCTTGTTACGTCCAAAATTCTTCCTCCCAATTCATGGTGAATATCGCATGTTAAAAGCACATGGCCAATCAGGAATTGAATGTGGTGTGGAACCAGACAACGTGTTTATCTTTGACATCGGTGATGTTTTAGCTTTAACACATAATTCAGCTAGAAAAGCTGGAAGAATACCATCTGGCAATGTTTTAGTGGATGGTAGCGGTATTGGAGATATCGGAAACGTAGTTATCCGAGATAGAAAACTATTGTCAGAAGAAGGCCTAGTCATCGTCGTTGTTAGTATAGACTTTAAAACGAACAAATTACTATCTGGTCCTGACATCATTTCTCGTGGTTTTGTTTATATGCGTGAATCTGGTCAATTAATTTATGATGCCCAAAGAAAAATCAAAACAGATGTTATTTCTAAACTGAATCAAAATCCAGAAATACAATGGCATCAAATTAAATCATCAATCATTGAAACACTACAGCCGTATTTATTTGAAAAAACTGCACGTAAACCAATGATTTTACCAGTGATCATGAAGGTAAATGAAGATAATACATCTTCTCAAAATAAAAAAACACAAAATAAACCAAATCAGAAAAAAGACAATTCAAAAAAACACAATAGTAAATCTCAAAACAAAAATACAAAAGATACTAACAACAAAGATAATAAAAACATCGCTCAGAAAGCAAAACAAAAACAAAAAAATGATGGTAACCAAACGGACCAATCAACAAAATCATAATCAAACTCAATGCCTCATCCATTTGTAATGGATGAGGCATTTTTACATTAAACATTTGCTATTTTGACTGAGTACATTAATTAAAAGTTAAGTTTGAACCTTGTATAACTTATCTATTCACAAATATCAAAATCCCTTAAAGAATACACTTTACACAAAAAAGAAGAGTGTGGGACATCACTGTTTTGTCCCACCTCTTCTACGTTAGTTCATATATTAATATTTATCTTACTACCTTTTTTTCAAATCGGTTTAAGTCATTATCATGACCAATCATAATTAAAATATCCCCAATTTCAATATTTATGTTTGGGTCTGGAGATACGATAATATCTCTACCTCTTTTAATGGCAATAATACTTATACCATATTGCGCTCTAATATCTAATTCTATAATGGTTTGTCCTGCCATCTTTTCACTAACTTTAATTTCTACTATTGAATGTTCATCTGCTAGTTCTAAATAATCTAAAACACTAGCACTAGCTACATTATGTGCAATTCTCCTACCCATATCTCTTTCAGGATGAACAACAGTATCTGCACCAATTTTATTTAAAATTTTTGCATGATAATCATTTTGAGCTTTTGCCGTTACTTTCTTAACACCTAACTCTTTTAAAATTAAAGTCGTTAACGTACTCGATTGAATATTTTCACCAATAGCAACAATTACGTGATCAAAATTTCTAATGCCTAAACTTTTCATCACAGCTTCATCAGTTGTGTCAGCAATTACCGCATGTGTGGCAATATCACTATATTCATTCACACGCGCTTCATCCATATCAATCGCCATAACATCCATATCTAAAGCATTTAATTCTCTAACAATACTACCGCCAAAACGACCTAAACCTATAACCACATATTCTTTATCCATATGCGTCCTCCAAAAATAAGATAATTGAAATATATCAAATATCCGTAGCTTAAACAATAAACATCGCTACTATATTTAAGTATATTCGTCTATTTTTTACCTTCAACATATTTTTTATCAAAAACAAATAATCTCAATAATAATATTAGCGATGGAATTAGTAAAAGTAAACCTAAAATAAATGCGATGATTAAAGCAATAGCCATCCCACTATTCACAACATGTTCATCTATACGAATATATGGATATAAAATGTATGGTAACTTACTTACACCATAACCGAAGAACGCAAAAGCCATTTGTAAAATAACTAAGACAAATGCAAAACCATGCCATTTTTTCATCAATGTGAGTAACATTGTACCAGCAAAACATAAAAAGCTGAGTGCAAACATCCACCAATAATCAAATACCGCTGTATAGAAATGCGTTTCATTTTGCAATCTTAACGATAAGAATACAAATAATGAAATAGCGATCATTGGTGGTCCCCAAAATAAGAACCAGTATCTTAATAAATCATAAGCTGGTTTATCATTCGCTTTAGAAGCATAATAAGTTAAAAATCCAGATGAAATATAAAGTACAGATATGATTGCAAGAAATACAACTGACCATGAATATGGACTTAACAATAATTCAAACCAATTTAAATCTAAATGGTTGCTTGAACCGGTAATATAACCACCCTCAGAAATCGTTAATGTAGTGGCTAATGCAGCTGGTATGAATAATCCTGCTAAACCATAAAGTGCAAGCCATGGTAGTTTTGTGTCTGGTCCATAGTTTTCAAAAGCATAAAAGCCACCTCTTATGGACAACAATATCAACGCAATTGATGCTGGTAAAAGCAACACTGTACCAAAATACATCGCGGAATCTGGGAAAAACCCAACCATTCCTACGAAGAAGAATACGAAGAAAACATTCGTTACTTCCCAAACCGGATTAAGGTAACGTGCAATCAAATGGTTTATTTTTTTATCTTGTTTTGTCAATTTAGCATGTAACGTAAAGAAACCAGCACCAAAATCAATTGATGCAACAATAATATAACAAAATAAGAATATCCATAGTACTGTGATACCTATATATGCGAATATCATCATGCATCACCTCTTTCCGATGAAGTTACTTCAAATTCTTTATATGCTGGTTTATTTTTAAACATCCTTATTAGTACATAAGAAGAAGTAACAATCAATATTAAATATAATATACCAAATAATATTGTTACGAACGTTAAACCACCTGCTTGAGTGGCAGCTTCAGCCACTTTTAGATAACCACGCACAATCCAAGGTTGACGACCTTGTTCCGTTAAGAACCAACCAAATTCTATTGCCAACATCGCTGCAGGTCCAGTTAATAAAGCGCCATATAGCATTGGTTTGGAATAAGTGAATTTTCGTAATTTTTTAAAGCATAATGTTAGTACAAAAGCAGCTGAAACAATTAAACAGAACACGCCCATCGACACCATTAAGTCGAAATAATAATGGACAATCATCGGTGGATGTAGTTCTTTTGGAAATTCATCCAAGCCTTTC
Source organism: Staphylococcus sp. GDY8P54P (assembly GCF_017892645.1). Lineage (NCBI taxonomy): Bacteria > Bacillati > Bacillota > Bacilli > Caryophanales > Staphylococcaceae > Staphylococcus > Staphylococcus sp. GDY8P54P. The sequence continues at coordinate 88,009 of NZ_JAESLN010000009.1, forward strand.
ACCTTAGTATTAACATTATTATCAGCCAAGAAGCTAAGTAGACTCGGAATTTTAATTGCACCAGTTACTTCTTGTGTTTCTTCATTTAAAGAACCAAAAAGCACTAAATCAGCATTGGATTCCGTATCAAAATGCCATTCATACGCAGCTAATTTTTCTGGTTGTTCTTGATGTAAAAATTTTGCAGATAAATCTCCTGCCAACATAGAACCTAACGTAAAGACAACGCCAAGTATCATTGTTAATTTTAAAGCTTTTTTATGATATTCTGCATCTTTTTTAAACTTATTTTTCACTAATTTGAATGCAGCAATGGCAGCTAGTACAAAAGCCATCGTCATAAAAGCAGTCGTTACAACGTGAAAAGATCTTATTAAAAATGAGTCGTTAAACATTGCCACCCAAGGTTCAACATTTATCATTTTACCATTTTTAATTTCAAAACCAGCCGGTGTATTCATAAATGAATTAACCGCTGTAATAAAGAAGGCAGAGAAAGAACCTCCAATAATCACTGGTATACTAATTAAAAAATGCGTCCATTTACCCTTAAATCTATCCCAAGTATATAAGTATATACTTAAGAAAATCGCTTCAAAGAAAAACGCAAATGTTTCCATAAATAATGGTAATGCGATCACATGACCACCCATTTGCATAAATGTTGGCCATAGTAATGACAGTTGTAAACCTATAATCGTACCTGTTACAACCCCCACTGCCACAGTAATCGTATAACCTTTAGACCATCTTTTGGCTAACGTTATATAATGGGAATCATTTTTTTTAATCCCTAAAAACTCAGCAACTGCAAACATCAACGGCACACCTACACCTATTGTTGCAAATATGATATGCACTGCAAGTGTCATTGCAGTTAGAAAACGAGCTAATTCAACTGAATCCATAATATCACCTTTTTAATTTATTTGTGACAAAAATCACAACGTCCATTCATTATAAACCCAATGGCTATGTTTTAAAATTAGTTAAACTCAGAATTAAGTGACAAATTAATGACCAATTACATGTAATTTTATAGCTTGAATTATAATTAAAAGTCACTTACTATTAAAGAAAATGACTTTGTAGAAAGGATTGATGCTGAATGACTGATATCATCATTTACACACAAAATGATTGTCCTCCTTGCACCTTTATAAAAAACTATTTAACTGATAAAGGTTTTAAATATATAGAAAAAAACATTGCTAATCAGCAATATCGAAATGAAATGATTGATTATGATGCATTTGCAACACCCTTTATATTATTGAATGGTGAACCAATATACCAAGTTGATATGGATAAAATTAACCAAGTTTTAAATATTGAAACAACACATTAAATTTCACAACTCTATAAAATTATCTAAATCAACTAGGCTAATAAAGTAATTCATCGCTTTAGTTGTTTTAACTAACCATAACCTAATTTCAGCTATATTAAACAAAATGAGCAAGTAGATAGATGCTCCTTATCCACTGTTATATGTATATCTGCTTAGTATTAAAATAAATCGCAATATAACTAAAAAACTGGTAATCCATTATATAATGAATTACCAGCTTTTTTTATTTCGTATAATTACTTACTAAATCTTGTACTTCTTCAGAAGTAGCACAGTTAATCGCTTTTTGCGCTAACTCTTCCATCTCATTTTTACTTAATCCTTTAATTTGACGACGTGCTTTAAGAATTGATGTAGCACTCATAGAGAATTCGTCTAATCCTAGGCCCAATAGTAATGGAATAGCAATTTCATCTCCGGCCATTTCTCCACACATTCCAGTCCATTTGCTTTCTTTATGAGAAGCATCAATCACTTGTTGCACTAAACGTAAAATTGCTGGATTGTATGGTTGATACAAGTAAGATACTCGCTCTGACATACGATCTGCGGCCATTGTATATTGAATTAAATCATTCGTTCCGATGCTGAAGAAATCTACTTCTTTAGCAAAAACATCTGCTAATGCTGCAGTTGAAGGAATTTCTACCATGATACCAACTTCTATATCATCAGATACTTCAATACCTTCATTTGTTAAATTTTCTTTTTCCTCTAATAACAATGCTTTCGCATCACGGAATTCTTTAATTGTCGCTACCATTGGGAACATAATATTTAATTTCCCATAAGCTGACGCACGTAATAAAGCACGTAATTGTGGTCTGAAAATGTCAGGTTGATCTAAACATAAACGAATCGCACGGTACCCTAAGAATGGATTCATTTCTTCTGGTAAATTTAAATATGGGAGTTCCTTATCTCCACCAATATCTAAAGTACGAACAACAACGCGTTTATCTTCCATTGTTTCAAGTACTTTTTTATAAGCTTCAAACTGTTCATCTTCAGTCGGCATTTCGTCTCTACCCATATATAAAAATTCAGTACGATATAATCCGACACCTTCAGCGCCATTTTCAATTACACCTTTCAAATCATTTGGTGTACCGATATTAGCAGCGAGTTCAGCATGAGCACCATCAACAGTTGTTGTTTCTTCATCGCGTAATTTTTGAAGTTCCTTTTTATCTTCAAAGAAACGTTCACGCTTGTTTTGATATGCAATGACTTCGTCTTCTGTAGGATCAATAATCACTTCGCCAGTTAAACCATCAACAATAATCATATCACCTTGTTTAACTTCTTGCGTGATTGATTTCGTTCCTACTACTGCAGCAATTTCAAGTGAGCGACTCATAATTGCTGAGTGAGAAGTTCTACCTCCAATATTTGTAACAAAACCTTGTACAAATTCCTTGTTTAATTGAGCAGTATCAGAAGGCGTTAAATCATTACCTATAATAACAACGCTTTCATCAATCATACTAGGATTTGGTAATTCCACACCCAATATATGTGCTAAAACGCGTTTTGACACATCACGAATATCTGCAGCGCGCTCTTTCATGTATTCATTATCCATCGCTTCAAAAATAGTAATGAATTGTCCAGTTACATCAGAAAGCGCAGTTGGTGCGTTAACTTGTTCATTTTTTATTTTATCTTCAATCGGTTGAATTAACTCTGGATCATCTAAGACTAGTAAATGTGCATCAAAAATAGCGGCTTTATCAGCACCAAGATTTTTTTCAGCATTATTTCTAATTTTTGTTAATTCAACTTTAGATGTTTCAATAGCATTTTGAAACTTAGCAATTTCTGCGTCGACATCTCGAATCTTCTCACTATCGTATGAAAGATCAGGTTCAACTAATAAATATGCTTTAGCAATTGCTACACCATCTGAAGCAGCAATGCCATTAATATAATTAGACATATTATTTAGTTAATCCTTCTTTAGATAAGATATCAGTAATCGCTTCCATTGCATCTGTTTCATCGCTACCATCAGCATAGATTGTAATTTCAGCATCTTTACCTACACCTAAACTCATAACACCCATGATTGATTTCAAGTTAACTTTTTTACCGTTATATTCTAATTGAATATCTGAATCAAATTTTGATGCAGTTTGAACAAGCATTGTAGCTGGACGTGCATGAATACCTGTTTCGTCAATAATTACATATGATTTTTGTTCCATAATATGATGTCTCCTTCGTATAGTTAGAATCGTTAGTTTATTATAAAACCTAGCATAGTTTTATATAATAACATTACCAAATTATACATATAAATTCAATTCGTTGCACCCATGATATGACAATATTCAATGAATATTGTTACTTTTTATGAAAACGCTCCACCATTACATTAAAGATTTAACAACCTTTTCACATTTTTCAATATGATCATCACCGATTTTTTTCATAAAGTAATAACTGATTGAAGCCGAAATAGCTTGCCCTACAAGTGGGAACCATTTTGTTTGTTTAGCAGCCATACGTTTTGCAACATCTCTAATAACGACTTTTAATATGGCATTAGATACTTTTCTACCTATAAATTGACTCCCCTGTATTGCAGCAGCTGTAAAAATACGTTCTTTTACATCTTCTCTCATTGAATTTACTTGTTTGTGATCTAAACCATAGATTTTATTAACGTCTTCTATAATATCTCTCATTAGCTTGATATCGACACCAAAGTCAAGGCCTGGTATTGGTACAATACTAACACTTGAAGATAACATTGATTTTTTTCTCACTATAGCTTGAGCGCGTTGACGACGTTCATCTAATTCTATGTTAGTCGTTGGTATATCGCTTTTATTTTTTATATCTTCAATATTTAAAACTTTATTTCCGACTTTCTGTGTTACATTATTAGTTATTTTATTTTTAAAACTCATGATATTCACTCCTTGGTAAAATCTTGTACTGTAAAAATATTACCCTCTTTCACAGAAATTACTGTATATTTACAAAAATAGCCTTCAAATATTTTGATGGTTTATAGTGTGGATGTGTTTTAAAATCTTTTGGTAATCCCATTACCTCTGATAGTTCAAAATCAACTTCTGCATTATTCAATGTATCTTTAATCATTTTTTTAAATGCTTTTAATGAAAATGTACTATTATTCGTACACAATAATAAAGTTCCATTTGGCGAAAGTACTTCCAAAGCACCTAGTATTAATTTATCGTAATCTTTCAATACTGAAAATGTTTTTTTCTTATTTCTTGCAAAACTAGGTGGATCAATAACGATTGTGTCATAAAGTAAATCATGACGGCGCGCGTAATTAAAATAATCAAAGGTATCCATTACAAATATATATTGTGTCTTTGGATCAATTGCATTTAAGCCAAAATTTTCTTCTGTTAATGTGCGTGATCTGTTAGCTAAATCAACGCTAGTAGTGACTTTGGCCTTTTCTGCTGAGACAACTGAAAAAGCACCAGTATAACTAAACACATTTAACAAATACCTATCCTCAGCAAAATGATCTCTTAATTTCTTTCGTACTTCTTTTTGATCCAAGAAAATACCTGTCATAGGGCCATCATTTAAATCCACATTATAAAATGTGAAATTTTCTTCGATTATAATAGGAAATTCTGGTGCTTCCCCATCAACAAACCCTCCAGCTATTTGAGCATCTTTAAATCTCATTTTTTCAAACACAGATTTGTATTCTAAGGTATTTTTTAATGCATTTAAAATTTGATAACGGTATTTATAAATACCTTTAGAATACCATTGTATTAAAAAGTGTCCGTTATAATTATCAATAGTTAGACCACCTACACCATCACCTTCACCATTAAATATTCTAAAAGCATTAGTACCTTCAATATTATAAAAATACGCTCTTTCTTGTATTGCGATTTCAAAAAGTCTCTCAAAAAATTGAGTATTAATCACTTCATTTTCATCATAGCTCAATACCCATCCAAGTCCTTTATGTTGCCTTCCGACGTACGCAGTTGCAATATAGGTTTGTTCATCATTTACTAACGAGAATAAATCGCCCTCTTTTAAATGGTCATGCGCATACACGTCATTATCATCGATTAATGGATATCCATTTAGATATTTCGTTTCTTTACCTTTATTTAATACGGCAGTTTTCATAATTATATGTCAGCCTTTCTTCTAATTTTATAATTTATGCTTTCTTATTCTATCATCTCAAGAAATATCGTAACATCATTTATCTATAATTGAATGATTTCTCAATTCAAACATTATATTATTGTTTTTAATCTTTTGTGTTATTTCAATCATGAATCAAAAAGGACTGGCATTTAGCTATAGCCAGTCCTTTAAAAATTTATTTACTTGTTAATCTTTTGAAGGTTCACGCAATTTAATAATAAATGATACAATTACTGCGATTAACATCACAAACAATATTGGCGTAATGAAAATTGACAATAGTAGGCCATGAACCATAATATTCATAAATTCTGTTAACAATTTGAAAAATAATATACTAACCATAAACAACTGCAGATAATAGAATTTATCTCTCAAGAAGTTCGTTAATGTCGTTAATATATAAGCAATAATAATCAGCATTAGTAATAATAAGGTAATCCATTCAATCACATATTGTGTTTGAGAAATTTCCCAATTACCTGAAACAAATAAAGCATTTCTATTATTAAATTCTATAATTGTAAAGAATAATAATACAACACCACAAAATATTTCTACATAAGCTGATTTAACCCATTTTGGAATTTTCATCCAATTTGGAATATCATCCTCTTGTATATCAATAATATTCTTCCATTTTTCGATAAATTTGTCTTTTTTATCTCTTAATTTTTGAATATCAACACTTCTACGTGTTTTCCGAGTAAACTCAGTTGTCTTATCTTGTAAACTTTTCAAATGCTCTTTCGTTTGGTTTGTAACTGTACCTTTGCTTGTTCTAGATAATTCAGGTTCTTCTTCACCTAATTCTTGTTTTGTTAAAGGAAGTGCCCTTCTTAAAAACAAGAAATTCCAAATTGACATTTGACCTAGTAACCACATTATTAAAAAGAATGTATTTACACTCAAAATATCAATAGGGATAATTTCGTCGCTATCTATTCTTCCATATAATACGATTTGCGTAATTAAATAACTTATCCCATAACTGAAAATAATTAATAAATAATGATATTTTCTGTGATTTGGATTTAGTTCATCTTTATATACAATATACCCAATATGAACTACAAATGGGATAATAAAAATGATAGCAAAGAAGCTATAAACTTGTGTCATTAAAATAAGTGTTATAATGAAGAACAGTATACCTATCACTAAGAAGAAGATTGAAACATCATAATCATATCTTGTTGTTCTTAATAGCGTGAATCCGAGTAAGATGACTGCAATACCAAATAAAATAATTAATACTGCACTTATAACAGGGAAATTCCCTATATAATTACTCATGACTCTTATGATTTCTGCAAAAAATGCATTTATAAAATCCCAAACATTATGAATATGTAATTCAATTTTACCTTTATCCTTTAAGTCATGGACCATAGATAAATTTATTAAAATGATGAGACCTGTGAAGAGCGAAACGATGCCTATTATATAACTATATAATATCTCAGCGTGTTTCTTTAAAAAAGACATACCATTCACCTCAAAGTTATTATATATTAACATTTAGTTCTTGTCTTTAATAAATCAATAAATAAGTCTATAGTATGATAGAAAATAGTTGTACAGTCAAGTTTCCACCAAACATAATCGATTAAACAAATATTTCAAATTTAACGTAATATACAGTTAGATCTTTGTGGTTTAGTTTCCAAATAAAGTGGTATATTGAAAACATAAGTCATTTGAATATTGAAGGAGTGTTTAACTATGAGTAAAGAAGAATTAAATAAAAAAGCAGCTGAAAAAGCAAAAGAAGCTGAAGATAAATTGAAAGATAAAAAAGAATCTGCTGAAGATAGTACTGAAGAAACGAAAAAAAATATTCAAGATACTTTAGATTAAACTAAATGTGCTTGATTTCTATATGAACATTACAATTTAAATTAAAAGAGAACAATAGCATTTAATTTTTGTTCATTCTATCAAGGTTAATATTAAAAAATCTGAAACATCAATCTCATAATTAGTCTAAAGGACTAAAACCACTTTTACATGGTTTTAGTCCTTTATTTAATATCATGTCATTTGATTTTCATACTTCTTACTCAAAATATGATTCGAGACTATACTCTGACACACATATGAATAAATGGATGAAGCACACAACAACATCTTAACAATGATATATTTGAACAAAAATTAAAAACACATTCTTATAAATTACACTACATCATGTATTTATTGTGATATGTAACTGAACTTGACAATTCCCTTTTTCATTAAAAATGATGAATTAAACAAACTTTAATTAACAAAACCACACTGCCATATCACCCAATGCACTATACAAAAAGTCTATATTTAACCTTACGTTATGTGTTGTGATTGAAGTCATAAATATCAAATTCAACGCTAATACACCTTGACATAACTAATTAAAAGTCATACATTATAGTTAAAATTAAATTTAATATTCGCACTAGGGGTGTTTAGTGACTGAGATGAGGTATACCCTCAAACCCTTTGAACCTGATCTAGATTAAACTAGCGTAGGAAAGTGTATCGTGATATGTTTTTTGGTATCCGTATGCCTATATTTAACGCGCAACTTCTAGATGGTTGTGCGTTTTTTTATTGGAGGAGAATTTATGTCAAAAGGTTTAAAACTATCAGAAATTTTAGTAACCGTACTTATAGCTGTTGTGTTTGCTATCGTCTATAATATTTGGACTTTAGTATATAAGGCAGTGCAAGTTTCTGGTCTTCATATTGAAGAACTAACATATGGTGCATGGTTTATGGCTGCAATTGTTGCATATTTGATTATACCAAAAGCTGGTATTGCGATTTTAGCTGAATTTGCTGCTGGTGCAGGTGAAACAATTGTCATGGGAAGATTTGATATTCCAACAATGGTCTATGCATTACTTCAAGGATTAGCATGTGAGATTATTTTCGCTATTTTCAGATATAAATCACGTTCGGCAATGGTAGCTATGTTAGCAGGATTTTTAGCATCTGTTGCGACACTTCCTCTTGATTTTGCTTATGGTTATTTAGGAGAAATTGCAGGATGGAACTTAACACTTTATATCGTATTTAGATTGATTAGCGGTATTGTTGTGGCTGGATTGTTGTCATATTATATTGTGAAAATATTAGATCAAACTGGCGTAACCAAATTATTCAGACCTGCAACACAAAAAGATTATGACAATTTATAAGGAGCATAAAAGTTGATAGTCACTGAAAATCTACGTCTTAAATATCCAAATGGACAAAAGAAAATATTCGACAATTTATCACTTGAAATTAAAGATAAAGAGAAGGTGCTTATACTTGGTCCCTCTGGTTCAGGTAAAAGCACGTTATTGAATGTTTTAAGTGGTATCGTACCAAATCTCATTGATTTGCCAATGAAATACGATAAATTAGAGATTGATCAAGATTGTGGTGTTATTTTTCAAGAACCTGATAGCCAATTTTGTATGCCAAAGGTATATGAGGAACTCGCCTTTGTCCTTGAAAATTTACAAACGCCACGACATAAAATGGATGCATTGATTGAATCAGCACTCGAGTCTGTTGATTTAAACGTCAATAAAGACCAATATATCAATAATTTAAGTGGCGGTATGAAACAAAAATTAGCAATTGCAGAAACATTATTACAACAAGCTAATACTTTATTTCTAGATGAACCAACCGCGATGTTAGATGTAACATCAACAGAAGAATTATGGAATAAGATTAAAGCGTTATGGCAAGATCAAACTGTGATTATAGTTGAACATAAAGTAGAACATATATGGCAGCATATCGATCGTGTAATATTATTAAACTATGATGGTGTTATTATTGGTGATGCCTCACCAGCTGACATATTAAACAACTATGAACACCTTTTATCCGAATATGGCGTTTGGCATCCAAAAGCTTGGGATGAAGCACCTTTACCTATAGATTTACAGCAATCTAATATTCAATATGCCAATGAGCATCTATTTCTTTTTGAACAAGGCACTATAAAAAGAAGTAAAAAGACACTTATCGATATACCAAAACTTAATATCACTAGTGGCGAATGGATTACAATCACCGGTACAAATGGCTCAGGCAAGACTTCTTTATTAGAATCGATGATGCAACTTATTAAATATGAAGGCACAATGTCTTTTGATGGCAAAAAGCTTACTAAAATCAAAGAAGCTGCTAAAAATATGTATCTTGTATATCAAAATCCTGAAATTCAATTTATTGCGAATTCAGTATACAAAGAAATTTTTATACAAAACAAAGCTAATTATCCTTCTATATCAGAAGCTGAAGAAAAAACAATTCAAATGCTTAAAATGTTAAATTTAGAAGATGTTCAATCACAACACCCTTATGAACTGTCAATCGGGCAGAAACGTAGACTGAGTGTAGCTATAGCTTTAAGCTCTACATCAGAATATATTTTATTAGATGAGCCAACATTCGGTTTAGATAGTCATAATACATTTAATTTAATTAAATTATTCCAACAACGCGTTAGAGATGGCCAAACAATTATTATGGTTACACATGATCCTGAAATTATCGCACGCTATCCAACACGTAAATTGTGTGTAAGTCAAAAACAAATTCTAGAGATAGCAGGTGAGCATCATGTTTGAAATGTGGAAAAAACACTACTCTTTCATGGATGATGTGAATATCATTACAAAGTTAGCATTAGCTGTTTTTTTGTTTTTCTTTGTTATATTTGTACATCAATTCGATTTTATGATTTATATTTGTCTATTGATGTTCCTGTTTTTATTAATGTTCAATGGTATAAAATTTAAAATAACATTTGCTTTTATTTTCTTTACTATAACTTTCAGCCTAATTTCAGCTTTATTCATGATTTTTTATGGTGAAGGCACTCATATATTGTTTAAATTAGGATTTATTCAAATTAGTACTGAAAGTTTAGTTAGAGGGCTGCATTTAGCGTTACGTACAACAACCGTTTCATTTTTCGGTATTTTAATTGCTTTCACTTCTGAAATTGTAATGGTCTTTTACAGCCTAATGCAACATTTAAAAGTTAAGCCTAAAGTTGCTTATGCTTTTATGGCTGCTATAAGAATGGTGCCATTAATGATTAGCACTTTAGTTCAACTTAGAAAGTCTTTAAAAATGAGATATCAAATTATCTCTCAACAAAATTATAATTTATTTAGTAGAATCAAACATCTTATGATTCCACTTTTAAGCCAAAACATTAGAAAAGCTCATCAACTTGCTGTTGCAATGGAGAAAAAAGGTTTTAAAGATGGTCCGCGCACCTACTATTATCATACACCTTTCTCGTATAAAGACTTTCTATTAATCATCGTTTTTATCATCATTTTGGTTGTTGCTTATTTCTTAGCACTTCACTTACCGATTACAGGTATAAACGATGTTCGTATAAAAAATATATATTAACGATTACCTTATTATATCCAAAATTCATTACTATCCAATTAAGAAAAGATAAGATAAAAACTAAACCACTTTGTCTTATCTTTTTATATGTCAATTAACATAGATTGATCTGTGAACACATAGCTTTTAACGATATACAGTTTCAAAATTTAAAAAGTCGTAATTTCTATACACTTCTAAATAGAAATTACGACTTTTTTTAATATTTATAAATGTTTTATTGCTTTATTACTAATATCTTTTCGATAAAATAGTCCATCGCTTTGAATTTTTTCTGCAGCTTTATAGGCATTTGCTTTAGCACTAGTAATATCATGACCTTCTCCTAATGCTAAGATGACACGACCACCATTGGTGACAAATTTATCCTTATCTCTTTTCAAACCACTGACAAAATAATTACCATTTAAATCAAAACCTGAAACAGTCTTACCTTTTTCGTAATTTCCAGGGTACCCTTTAGAAGCAAGCATTACACCAACGACAGACGAATCTTTCCATTTAAATGCTATTTTCTTTTTAGCCTCTAAATCTAAGATATGTTGCATTAAATCACTTTCCAATCTCGTTAGTAATACTTGTGCTTCAGGGTCGCCAAATCTAGCATTAAATTCTATTACTTTCGGACCATCTGCTGTTAAAATCACACCAATATAAAGGACGCCAAAAAATTCATAACCTTCTTTATACATTGCTTGAGCTATAGGTTGTGCAATGATTTCATTCGTGAGGTTAAGTACTTCCTTATCTATATGAGGTACAGGACAATACGCCCCCATACCACCTGTGTTAGGCCCTTTATCGTCATCATATGCACGTTTATGATCTTGCGCAATACAATCAAATGGCACGGCATAATCACCATTTACAAATGTCATCAATGAGAATTCTTCACCTTCTAAAAATTGCTCAAAGACAACTGTACCAAGCTCTTGTGGATACAATGAATGAACCGCTGCTTCAGCTTCACCATAATTCTCAGCTATAATTACACCTTTACCAGCTGCCAAACCATCTTTCTTTAATACGATAGGATACTGGCATGTTTCAATATAATTTAGTGCATCAGATTTGTTTGATATTTCTTTATATTCTGCAGTAGGAATATGATATTTCTGCATTAACTGCTTTGCGAATAATTTTGATCCCTCAATCTGAGCCGCTGCTTGGTTTGGCCCAAACACTTTAATTTGTTTTGCGTTTAATTTATCTGCTAAACCTTCTGTAAGTGGTTGTTCAGGGCCAATAATCACCCACGAAATATCATGCTCAACAGCAAATTCAACAATCTGAGTGTGGTCCGTTTCCGCTATTTCACAATGTACATCTGCAATGTCTGACATTGCGTCATTCCCTGGAATTGCAAAAATTTCATTTACGAGTGAAGATTGTTTTAACTTGTGTGCTAAAATATGTTCTCTTCCGCCTGTGCCAATGACTAATACTTTCATAAATAATTTTGCCTCCAATATTTTAATGTTTAAAGTGTCTAACGCCAGTCGTTACCATTGCAATGCCATATTTATTAGCCATATCTATTGAATCTTGATCTTTAATTGAACCCCCTGGTTGAATGATCGCTTTAATACCATGTTGCGCAGCTAGTTCTACCGTATCATCCATCGGGAAGAAACCATCTGATACCATTACGACATTATCATTAATTTCAATCGCACGTTCTATTGCAATTTGTGCTGATCCTACCCGATTCATTTGACCGGCACCAATACCGACTGTTTGTTTATCGTTACATAGGATAATCGCATTACTTTTAACAGAGGCAACCACTTTCCAACCAAGCAACATTGCATCCCATTGAGTTTCTGTAGGTGCATTTTCTGTAACGACTTTTAAATCATCACGTTTGATTAATACATTGTCTTTATCTTGTATTAAATAACCACCTGAAACAGATACTATTTCTTGCTCATTATTATCAATTGTCATATCAATTTCTAATAATCTAATATTTTTCTTTTTATTTAAAATCGCTAACGCTTCATCGGAAAATTTCGGTGCAATAATCACTTCCAAGAATATGCTGTGCAGCGTTTCAGCCAAAGTAGCATCAACGGTTCTATTTAAAGCAACGATACCTCCAAAAATGGATTGGCTATCCGCTTCAAATGCACGCTGATAAGCTTCATAAATATTTGTTCCAATACCTACACCACAAGGATTCATATGTTTAACTGCAACTGCAGCAGGTGTTTCAAATTGCTTAACTAAAGATAACGCCGCATCTGCATCTTTAATGTTGTTATAACTCAATTGCTTACCATGCAACTGTTTCGCGCCACCTAACGTATGATTGGCATCAGATGTTCTTACAAATGATGCTTGTTGTTGTGGATTTTCACCATATCTTAAACTTTCTTTATTTTCTTTAAAGAAATCAACAATTGCATTATCATATTGATTCGTATGTTCAAATACTTTAATCATCAATGATTTTCTATAAGATTCATCTAATTGATTTGATTTTAGTTTTTCAATCACTTCATTATAATCCGATGGATGAACAATAGTAGTAACGTGTTTAAAGTTTTTAGATGCTGCACGTAACATAGTAGGCCCACCAATATCTATATTTTCAATCGCGTCATTTTCTGTAACATCAGGATTGGCAACAGTCTCCTTGAATGGATATAGATTTACAACAACCATGTCTATTAAATCAATTTGCTGTTCTTTTAATTGTTCTAAATGTTCTGGTTTATTACGATCAGCTAAAATACCACCATGAACGGCTGGATGTAATGTCTTGACTCTCCCATCCATAATTTCGTCAAAATGTGTAAGTTCTGATATAGATTTAACTGCAATATTTTCATCGACTAACGTTCGCATCGTACCACCAGTCGAATATAACTCATAACCTAACTGTTGGAGTGATTGTGCAAAAGGTACAATGCCTGTTTTATTAGATACGCTTAAAATTGCCTTTTTCATGTTTATTGGCACCTCTTATTGAATAATTTTTGAAATAACTTCTGGATACAATTCATGTTCAATTGCTTTTATTCTTTCTTCTAATTGTTCTTTCGTATCATCCGGTTTTATTTCACATGTACGTTGTTCAATAATTTCTCCTGTATCCATCCCACTATCTACAAAATGTACTGTTGTGCCTGTGATATTGTCACCACTATTTAATGCTTGACCAATCGCGTCTTTACCACGATATTTCGGCAATAATGAAGGATGAATATTAATGATACGTTTTTGATAGGCATTTAATATATTTTCACCGATTAATTTCATATAACCAGCTAAAATAATCCATTCAACTTTTTCGGTTGTTAACCATTCAATGATTTTCCGCTCATAATCTGCTTTAGAATCAAAGTTTTTAAGCTCATTAATATGTACATCTAAATGATATTTTCTTGCTCGCTCAATACAATAAGCATTAACCTGATCCGTATATAAAGCAGTCACTTCAATGTTCGGCAAATGACCTGCTTCTATTTGTGACATGATACTTTCAAAGTTACTTCCTGACCCTGAAGCAAAGATAGCAATTTTTGTCACTTTCATACCCCCGTCAAATGAATTGGCGCTTCACTTTTAACAATTTCACCAATTCTATATGCATTTACTTGTACTTGTTGTAACGTATTTAATACTTTAGCTTCATCATTAGCATCAACAACTAAGGTGAAACCGATCCCCATATTAAATACATTGTACATTTCTTTAGTCGAAATATTGCCTTGTTTTTGCAACCATTCAAATATCTTTGGTGTTGGAAATTGAGTTACATCAATTTTTGCACCTACACCCTCAGGCAATGCTCTTGGGATATTTTCAATAAATCCGCCACCAGTAATATGCGTCATCGCATGTATGTTTACGTGTTCTTTTACAGCTAATACAGGCTTGACATATAGTCGTGTTGGTTCTAAAAAGATATCTAAAAATGTGTGGTTTTGATCAAATTTGTCTTGTAGATTAATACCTGATTTTTTTATTAAATTACGTACCAAGCTGTAACCGTTAGAGTGTATACCACTTGATTCAAGACCTATTATTACATCACCTGGTTTCACGGCTGAACCGTCTATATACGCTTCTTTTTCAACAGCTCCTACAGCGAATCCTGCTAAATCATATTCACCTTCATGATACATTTCACCCATTTCAGCTGTTTCGCCACCAATCAGTGCTGTATTTGTAGCTTCACAACCGTCACTAACCCCTTTAACAATCTGTTCAATAACTTCTGGAACAACTTTATGTGTTGCAACATAATCTAAGAAATACAATGGTTCTGCACCAGTTGTTAAAATATCATTGACACACATCGCTACTGCATCAATGCCTATCGTATCGTGTTTGTCATTATCAATCGCTAACTTTAATTTAGTACCAACACCATCTGTTCCAGATACGAGTAATGGTGCTTTCATATTTAACTGTGATAAATCGAATGTAGCACCAAAACCGCCTAATCCACCTAAGACTTCTTTACGCATTGTTCTTTGAACATGACTTGACATACGTTCAACCGCTTCATAACCTGCACTAATATCAACACCTGCTTGTTGGTATGCTTTAGACATTTAAATTACCCTCTCTATCAAAGTATTGTTTATGATTTGCTAAATATTCTTTTTGACGTTCGCTTAAATGTTCAAAATAATCTTGTTCATAATCATAAAGACCAGCAGGATAATCACCTGTAAAACTTTCTACACATAATCCTTTATAAGGAGCATCTACATCAAGACCAATTGAATCTATTAAACCAGCTACAGTTAGATAGGCCAGAGAATCTGAACCAATATGTTCACTGATTTCTGATGGTGATTTGCTCGCTGATATGAGTTCAGCAGTAGTTGAAACGTCTATACCATAAAAGCTTGGAAACATAAATTCAGGAGAAGCAATACGTACATGCACTTCATTAGCTCCAGCATCTTTTAGCATTTGTACTATACGCTTACTTGTCGTGCCTCTAACAATAGAATCATCCACTAAGACGATATTTTTGCCTTGTACGATATCCTTTACTGCCGATAATTTGACCCTTACACCTTGCTCTCTTAATTCTTGAGTTGGTTGAATAAATGTACGCGCTACATATTGATTTTTGACTAACCCCATCTCATATGGCAAACCACTTTGTTCAGCATAACCAGAGGCTGCTGAGAGTGAAGAATTAGGTACACCAATAACCATATCTGCATTTTCAACTGGACTTTCTAACGCTAATTGTTTACCAGATTGTTTACGAATCGCATGAACATTTTTTCCTGCAATAGTTGAATCTGGTCTAGCAAAATAAATATACTCCATAGCTGATATCGCCGTATTCGTATGTCTCGTATAAGACTCTACTCGAATACCTTCATCATTGATAACCACATATTCACCTGCATGGATATCTCTTACATACGTTGCACCTAAAACATCTATAGCACAAGTTTCACTTGCGATGATGTAAGCACCTGTTTTCATTTTTCCTACAACTAAAGGTCTGATTGCATTTGGATCAACAGCACCATATAATGCATCTTTTGTTAATAACGCAAATGTAAAACCACCTTTTATTTTTCGTAAACTTTCCTGTAACGCTGCTTCAAATGTTGGCGCTTTACTTTTACGAATTAAATGCATGATTACTTCAGTATCTGAAGAAGAATGGAAAATAGAACCTTGATGCTCAAGAGATTTTCTTAAACTTTGTGCATTTATAAGGTTTCCGTTATGACAAACTGCGACACTCATATCATAAAAATGGTACAAAAATGGCTGAATATTCTCTATACCTTTATTCCCCGATGTCGCATATCGTACATGACCAATCGCATGTTGATAGGACTTAAATGATTCCAACTGTGCATCTGAAATGGCTTCAGTCAATAAGCCAAGCCCTCTTTCTCCAGTGAGTTTTTGTCCATCAGAACACACCATACCTGCGCCTTCTTGACCTCTATGTTGTAAACTATGTAAACCCATATACGTCAATTGTGCTGCTTCATGATGATTCCAAATACCAAAAACGCCACATTCTTCGTTTAATCCGTTGTAGTCATACATTTAGGAATTGCTCCTTCCCACTGTTCATTCAATTGTTTCACATCACGTGAAATTAACGTGTCCCCGTTAGAGACTACAAATTTTCCATCTTCTGTTAATGTACCAACTTTAATAGCATCTGCGATATCTAAAGGTTGGTCACCTTTTACTGCTACTACATAACGCCCTTGCGTTTCACTGAATAATTGCTCATTTTTTAGATTTAAAGTTACATTTAAGCCCATTTGATAATGTGCACTGATACGAGCAAAAGTCATTAACAGGCCACCTTTACCCACTGTTTGTACGTGGGATGCTATACCATTACGTATTGCCCTTTTAATCGACTCTCCTCTTTTGACTTCATTTGATAAATCAATGGTTTCAACTTCATGATTCACCTTACTGAAAAGTAATTTCTCAATTTGACTCCCACCAAAATCGCTAAATGTATCGCCTACAACATAAAGCGTATCACCCACTTTTGGCGTAAAATCATTGAAATAATCAATTTCTTCAATCAAACCAACCATACCTACGACTGGTGTTGGGAATATTGAAGTTTCTTTTGTTTCGTTATACAAGGATACATTGCCAGAAACGACTGGTGTCTTTAATATTTCACAGGCTTCAGCCATACCTTTAGTAGAATCTGCTAATTGTTGATAAATTTCTTTTTTCTCCGGTGATCCATAATTCAAACAATCGGTCATCGCTAAAGGTGTAGCACCTACAGAAATCAAATTACGGTATGCTTCTGCTACTACCATCTTTCCGCCTTCGTATGGATGATTAAAGACATATCGTGCTTCACCATCTATCGTAGAAGCAATTGCTTTATTTGATCCTTCAACACGAACAACTGATGATTGTAAGCCCGGTTTGACAATAGTATTCGCACCAACTTGTTGATCATACTGCTCGTATAAATAACGTTTTGAAGCAATCGTTGGATGAATGAGTAAACGATTAAATACATCTTCGACATCTATGTCACTGTATTCATTTTTAGGTTCATTATATTGAGGAGTTTCACCTTCAAGCACGTAAACAGGTGCTTCATCTGACAATGGCTGTACGGGTATATCAGCGAAAATTTCATCTTCATATGTAAGTACAAAACGATCTGTATTTGTAACTTCACCGATAACAGCACTATCTAATTCATGCTTATCAAATAAATTTAAGAATTTATCTTCAGATCCTTTTTCAACTACTAATAACATGCGTTCCTGAGTTTCAGAAAGCATCATTTCATAAGGTGAAATACCTTTTTCTCTTGTTGGAACTTTTTCTAATTGTAGATGTAAACCACTTCCACCTTTAGCAGCCATTTCAGAAGATGATGATGTTAATCCTGCTGCCCCCATATCTTGGATACCTACTAGCTCATCAAATGTTATTGCTTCTAAAGTTGCTTCCATTAATTTTTTTCCAACAAATGGGTCACCAATTTGTACTGAAGGTCTCTTACTTTCACTATCTTCACTTAGTTCTTCAGATGCAAAAGTAGCACCGTGAATGCCATCACGTCCTGTTTTTAATCCCACATATATAACTGAATTACCGGAGCCTTTAGCAGTACCTTTTTGAATTTTATCGTGATCAATGATACCTACGCACATTGCATTGACCAATGGATTGCCATCATATCTATCATCAAATTCTATCTCACCCGCAGTTGTTGGAATCCCAATACAATTGCCATAACCGCCAATACCGGCTACTACACCACGTAATAATCGACGATTTTGTTTTTCTGACAATTCACCAAAGCGTAAACTATTTAATAAATTTATTGGTCTAGCACCGATTGAAACAATATCTCTTATAATGCCTCCTACCCCAGTAGCAGCACCTTGATATGGTTCAACAGCAGAGGGATGATTATGTGATTCAACTTTAAATACTACTGCTTGGTTGTCACCAATATCTACGACGCCTGCACCTTCACCAGGCCCCATCAACACATGTGATCCTGACGTTGGAAACTGAGTTAAAAATGGCTTGGAATGTTTATAAGAACAATGTTCACTCCACATGACAGAGAAAATACCAGTTTCAGTAAAATTGGGCTCACGGCCTAAAATTTCACATACTTTATCGTATTCTGACTCCGATAAACCCATATCTTTATATCGTTTTTCTAATTTGATTTCTTCCACACTTGGTTCGATAAACTTAGACATTTTGTTCCCTCCAACTATTAACCATTGCTTCAAATAACTTAACGCCACTATCAGTACCTAATAAAGATTCCATCGCACGTTCAGGGTGCGGCATCATTCCACAAACATTTCCGTTTTTATTTACAATACCTGCAATATCATTGTAAGAACCGTTGGGGTTATCCTTGTATTTTAAAATGATTTGATTGTTTTCTTCTAATCTGTCATACATTTCTGATGTACAATAGTAATGACCTTCCCCATGCGCTACAGGATATACTACATTTTCATTCTCTTCATATAAATTAGTGAAAGGTGTATGATTATTGACTACTTTTAGTAGTTCATTACGACTTACAAATAAATGTGAATCATTATGCAATAATGCACCTGGCAGCAAACCTATTTCTGTAAGAATTTGAAATCCGTTACAAACACCTAATACAGGTTTCCCTTCTTTAGCGAAACGTTTCACTTCTTCAGTGATAGGTGCAACACTTGCCATCGCACCTGAACGTAAATAATCACCAAAAGAGAAACCACCAGGTATTAAAACACCGTCAAAACCTTCTAAAGATGTATTTCTATAGTCGACATATTCTGCTTCTACACCAGATTTCAATGCTGCATTATACATGTCCCTATCACAATTGGATCCTGGGAATTTTAGCACTGCAAATTTCATTATGCTTTCTCCCCTTCTTCCAATACTTTGTAGCTATATTCTTCAATAACGGTGTTTACAAAAAGTTTTTCGCTTAAAGTTGTAACGACATTGTGAACTGCAGCATCAGTAGCTTCATCAACTGTCATGTACAGTAATTTACCAACACGTATATCATTTACTTGTGTGTATCCTAAATCATGTACTGCGCGATTTAAAGCTTGTCCTTGTGTGTCTAATACTTGTGGCTGTAATGTGATATGCAATTCAATTGTTTTCATTTTATAGTTCCTCCAATTTATTAAGAAAAGTTTGATAAGTGTCTATGATTGAACCAGTATCTTCACGATAAACGTCTTTATCGAAATTTGTATCACTATATTTATCCCAAATGCGACATGTATCTGGTGAAATTTCATCTGCTAATAGAATTTGGCCATTCGTGCTACGTCCAAACTCTATTTTGAAATCTACGAGTCTTAGATCCATATCATCCATTAATTCAAGCAATACTGAATTAATTGTTATTGCTGCATCTTTTAATTTTTCAATTTCATCTTTACTAGCTATATTTAATAATTGTATGTGATCTTCTGTAATTAAAGGGTCATTTAAATCGTCGTTTTTATAAAAGAATTCAACTAATGGGCTTTCAAACTTATGACCTTTATCAAAGCCTAATCTCTTTGTTATAGAGCCCGCAGCAATATTTCTAACTACGACCTCTAATGGAATAATGTCTACAGATTTTACGAGTTGTTCAGTTTCTGATAGTTGTTCGATAAAATGACTATTAATATCACGATCTTGAATAAGACTGAAAATTCTAGAAGTAATTTGATTATTTAAACGGCCTTTACCTTCTATAAAATCTTTTTTGGCACCATTACCAGCTGTGACTTCATCCTTATATTCAATTCGAAGTACATCTGATTGTGCCGTAGAAAAAATTCTTTTCGCTTTTCCTTCATATAACAAAGACATTAGCCATGTCTCCCTTCAAAATGATTTAGTAAAGTTTGTTCTGTTTGTTCTACATTGTTTGTAAGCATTGTAAGATGACCCATTTTACGGTCAGGTTTACGACTTGATTTTCCATAAATATGTACATGCCATTCAGGATGATCGCCGAATTTATGTTCTAACAGATCTAAATCTCTTCCTAATAAGTTCATCATTACACTAGGTTTTAATAATTCGATTTTTTCTGGTAAGTGTTGACCTGTCACTGCTAATATATGTGTATCAAACTGCGAATAATCACACGCTTCAATTGAATAATGTCCTGAATTATGAGGTCTAGGTGCAATTTCGTTCACAAACAATTGATTGTTTGAATCGATGAAAAACTCCACTGTAAACGTACCTACAAAGTGAATATGTTTGATGATCTTTTCAACTTCATTTCGTGCTAATTGTTCAATTTGTGAATCCACACGTGCAGGCACAACAGTCTTAAATAATATTTGGTTTTGATGTTCATTCTCTTGTAACGGGAAGTACGTAATTTGATTATTGTTACCAATCGTTACCGTTAAAGAAACTTCTTTTTGTAGATTTAAAAATTTTTCAGCGACACATTCTTGCTTTTCAATTAACGCTTTTGCATTGTCCAAATCTGTTTCATTTGTAATAAGTAATTGTCCTTTTCCGTCGTATCCACCAAATCTTGTTTTTATCATAAAAGGAAAACCAATTGTTTCTATAGCTTGAGATAACTCATCTGGGTCAGATAATTTTATAAATGATGCTACTTGAGTTCCAGCACCTTGCAAGGTTTGCTTTTCAATCAATCTATCCTGTAACAGTTGTATAGCTTGATAACCTTGAGGAATATTATATTGAGAAACTAATGTTTGTAATTGATGCGCAGAAATATTCTCAAACTCATATGTGATAACGTCGGACAATTCACCTAGTTGAATAAGCGATTGTTCGTCATCATAGTTTGCTTTTATAAATTGATGCGCTACATATTGACATGGACAATTTTCATCAGGATCTAAAACGATAACTTTATAACCCATTTTCTGTGCAGATTGTGCCATCATTTTTCCTAATTGCCCGCCACCAATAATTCCAATCGTTGATCCAAATGTCAGTTTATTGAAGTTCATGTTGCATCTCACTCACTTTCTCAACCAATGATTTTTCATAATTTTCCAAATTCTTTTGAATAACTTTATTACCAATGCTGAGCATTCTTGCAGCAAGTATTCCTGCATTTTTGGCTCCAGATTTGCCTATAGCTGTCGTTGCCACTGGAATACCACCCGGCATTTGGACAATAGATAGGAGAGAATCTAATCCTTTTAAACTTTTAGATTCTATTGGCACACCAATTACTGGTAATGTCGTCATTGAAGCAACCATACCTGGCAAGTGTGCTGCTCCACCAGCACCTGCAATAATGACATCATAGCCATTGTCTCTAGCTCCTTTTGCAAATTCATACATTAATTGAGGCGTACGATGTGCGGAAACAACTTTCTTTTCGTACGGTATATCTAGTTGTTCTAACATTTGACAACTTTCTTTCATAGTCTCCCAGTCGGAAGAACTACCCATTATGACTACCACTTTCAAAATGAACACCCTTTCAGAAATTTGAAATGTTACGTCTATTAGATGTATATTACAGATATAGCATAACAACTAAAAATCGCTTTTTCAATCAAAAATCGAACTTTAAAGTAAAAAAATCGTTAAATTTTCGTCTTTTGGTTGAAAAACATGATGTTAATTATGTTAAAGTTAAGTAAAGTTCATACATTGGAGGAGGATTTTTTCATGGTCGCAAAAATTTTAGACGGGAAACAAATCGCAAAGGATTATAGACAAGGTCTAAAAGATCAAGTCGAAGCTTTACAAACTAAGGGTTACACGCCAAAATTATCAGTAATATTAGTAGGTAATGACGGTGCTAGTAAAAGTTATGTGAATTCTAAAAAGAAAGCTGCAGAAAAAATAGGCATGATTTCTGAAATCGTACATTTAGATGAAAGTGCTAGTGAAGAAAAAGTATTAAGTGAACTACAACGCTTAAATGAGGATGACAGTGTCAGTGGCATATTAGTTCAAGTGCCACTCCCAGATCAAGTTAGCGAACAAAAAGTTCTAGAATCAATTAACCCCGCTAAAGATGTTGATGGATTCCATCCTGAAAATATAGGTAAATTATATATTGACCAACAAACATTTGTACCTTGTACACCTCTTGGTATTATGGAATTGCTAAATCATGCTGACATTGATTTAGAAGGAAAAGATGCTGTTGTTATAGGTAGAAGTCATATTGTAGGTCAACCAGTATCAAAACTATTATTACAAAAAAATGCATCAGTAACGATACTGCACTCAAGAACTAAAGACATGCACCAACATTTAAAAAACGCTGATATTATCGTTAGTGCTGTTGGACGTCCTGGACTTGTTACTAAAGAAGATGTTAAAGAAGGTGCAGTTGTAATTGATGTTGGTAATACACCAGATGAAAACGGAAAATTAAAAGGTGATATTGCCTATGATGAAGTTAAAGAAATTGCTGGTGCTATTACACCTGTACCTGGTGGCGTTGGCCCAATGACTATTACAATGGTATTAAACAATACACTTATGGCCGAAAAAATGCGTAGAGGTATTGAATAACAATCACACTCTTAATTTCAAAACATTTTAATAACAGGCAAAACTGAGATTTCGTATCTCAAACTAATGAATAAACGTCAATTTCTAAGTGATCACAATAGAAATTGACGTTTATTTTACTTTTATGAAATATATGCCGTGTTGATCTACTATCTTCCTTATATAAAACTTCAAATCATTTTTTACAAAACGAACAAATTGCGTAAGTGAGAATTGTTTGTAAGCTGAAGTTCAGTTAAATATTTTATACTTTTCAATTCAAATCATATATGCCAGATAAGCAGACAAAATCTTTTTTCGTAAAATCAGATTTCTGCCCCACGCTCATATTCATTTTTAAACCATCTCCTAAAACAGCTCTTATTTTATTAAAACATCCATCAATAAGGTTTTATTCAAAAACACTCAATTTTCTTTAGTAGTTTTTACGTTTTTCAAAAATTTATTACAGTTAACTGAATTTTTTCGAAAAATTATAACTTAATTTACACAATTACGTTATATTAAGACTATAGTACGATGTAATTTCTATCAAAATAAAATATAGTGTATTTAAGATAAAAAATAAATGACGCTCATACGGAGGTTTACGTTATGAATAAATTAATGCAGTCATTATCAGCACTCGGGGTATCTGCAACCCTTGTTTCACCTAATCTAAGTGCAGAAGCTACAGAAAATTCTATCCCCGAATTAAAAGGAACAAACGATGTTATCATCGATAAAGGAAATAACTATAATTTATTAAATGGCGTACGTGCCTATGATAAAGAAGATGGTGACTTAACGCACAAAATTTCAGTAGATGGAAATATTAACACTGAAAAAGAAGGCAAATATAAAATTGAATATACTGTAGAAGATTCAGAAGGTGCAACGAATAAATCAATAAGATATATTGAAGTAAAATAAATAGTATATCAATACATATGTCATAATGAAATTCACTCAAACAATTAATTTTGGTGTGAAATTATCCTATCGCCTAAAATATGACACTTTTCACAAAATGTACACATAATTTTAACAAATCTTTGAAAGCCCGTCAGACGTTGAGTTTGTTGGGTTTCTTTTAATTTTACAATAATTTTTTTTGCACAAACACTTGTAAATATTGCGTAATATCTTAAAATTGATGGTAAGCCCTACAATTGTAGTATTAGGAGGTCAAAAAAGTGTCAAAATTTAAGTCTTTGCTTCTACTCTTTGGCTCACTAATTATACTTAGTGGTTGTTCAAATGTAGAAGTTTTAAACCCAAAAGGGCCGGTAGCAAGTGACTCGAAGTTCTTGATTATTTATTCAATCATCTTCATGCTTGTTATTATTGCCGCCGTACTTATCATGTTTGCTCTGTTCCTATATAAATATAGATTACACAAAACAGACGAGTCTGGTAAGATGCACCA
Organism: Staphylococcus sp. GDY8P54P; assembly: GCF_017892645.1. NCBI lineage: Bacteria > Bacillati > Bacillota > Bacilli > Caryophanales > Staphylococcaceae > Staphylococcus > Staphylococcus sp. GDY8P54P. The sequence goes on from NZ_JAESLN010000009.1 coordinate 112,854, forward strand.
CAATTCTTTAATTGAAACAATTTGGTTTATCATTCCGGTGATCATCGTTATCGCTTTAGCGATTCCTACAGTAAAATCACTTTATATGTATGAAGCTAAACCGGAAAAACAAGACGATCCACTTGTTGTCTATGCAACAAGCGCTGGTTATAAGTGGTTCTTCAGTTATCCTGAAGAAAAAATCGAAACTGTTAACCACCTAACAATACCTAAAGATCGCCCTGTTGTCTTCAAACTCCAATCAATGGATATGATGACAAGTTTCTGGATACCACAATTAGGTGGTCAAAAATACGCGATGACTGGTATGACAATGGATTGGACATTAACTGCTAGCGAAGAAGGTACGTTCCGAGGACGTAACTCAAACTTCAACGGTGAAGGATTCGCTCGTCAGACATTTGATGTTAATTCTGTTAGCCAAAGTAAATTTAAGGATTGGGTAAAAGATGCTCAAAGTCAAAAGAAATTAGATCAAGATACTTTTGATAAACAACTTTTACCAACTACTGAAAATAAAAACTTAACTTTCAGTGGTACGCACATGGCGTTTGTTGATCCAGCAGCTGATCCTGAGTATATTTTCCATGCTTATGATCGTTTCAATTACGTACAGAAAGATCCAAACTTCAATACACCTGAAGAAATTAAAAAAGATGTATTGGATAAACCGAATAAACCTGCACGTAAACCTCAAATCACAAACGCAAACTATGAACGTCATGGTATGAAAGCTATGATTCTAGGCAATAATGAACCATATGATAGTGAATTCAAAGATGAAGAATCACATAATATGGATGAAATGGAAAAAATCTCAGAAGGTGCTAAAGATGAAAAAGCATCTAAAGCTGAGAAAAAAGACCATGAACATGGAGGTGGACATTAATGAATTTCCCATGGGATCAATTACTCGTTCAAGGTAACTGGATGATTACAATGGCGCAGATTGGTGCACCGTTTGCTATCATCGCAGTAATCGCAGTAATTACTTACTTTAAATTGTGGAAATATCTATACAGAGAATGGTTCACGTCTATTGACCATAAAAAAATTGGTGCTATGTATTTAATCTGTGCTGTATTAATGTTCGTACGTGGTGGTATTGATGCCCTAATGATGCGTACACAATTAGCAATTCCAGATAATACATTCTTAGAAGGAAATCACTATAATGAAGTCTTTAGTACGCACGGCGTAATAATGATTATCTTTATGGCGATGCCTTTCATCTTTGGTTTATGGAATGTTATTGTACCTCTTCAAATTGGTGCAAGAGACGTTGCATTCCCTGTATTAAATAACGTAAGTTTCTGGTTATTCTTCTCTGGTATGTTGTTATTCAACCTATCATTTATAATCGGAGGCTCACCTGCAGCTGGTTGGACTAACTATGCACCACTCGCAGGAGAATTCAGTCCAGGACCTGGGGTTAACTACTACCTTATCGCAATACAGATTTCTGGTATAGGTACCCTAATGACTGGTATTAACTTCTTTGTAACAATACTTAGATGTAAAACACCTACGATGAAATTTATGGAAATGCCAATGTTCACGGTTACTACTTTCATTACAGCATTAATCGTTATTTTGGCTTTCCCAGTATTGACAGTTGCGCTAGCACTGTTTACAACAGATAGAATCTTCGATACTGCATTCTTTACAGTCGCAAATGGTGGTATGCCAATGCTATGGGCTAACTTCTTCTGGGTATGGGGGCACCCCGAAGTTTATATCGTTATCCTACCGGCATTCGGTATTTATTCAGAAATTATTCCAACATTTGCACGTAAACGTCTGTTTGGTCACCAAAGTATGGTGTGGGCAACAGCAGGTATCGCATTCCTTAGTTTCTTAGTTTGGGTTCACCATTTCTTCACTATGGGTAATGGTGCATTAATTAACTCATTCTTCTCAATCACAACTATGCTGATTGGTATACCAACAGGTGTTAAATTATTTAACTGGTTATTCACTTTATATCAAGGTAGAATTACATTTGAATCGCCTATGCTATTCGCATTAGCATTCATTCCTAACTTCTTACTTGGTGGTGTAACTGGTGTTATGCTTGCAATGGCAGCAGCCGACTATCAGTACCATAATACGTACTTCTTAGTTGCTCACTTCCACTACACATTAGTAGCTGGTGTTGTATTTGCTTGTTTAGGTGCACTCATTTTCTGGTGGCCTAAGATGACTGGATTTAAGTTAAACGAGACATTAAACAAATGGAGTTTCTGGTTATTCATGATTGGATTTAACGTTTGTTTCTTACCTCAATTCATCCTTGGATTAGATGGTATGCCACGTCGTTTATACACTTATATGCCAGAAGATGGATGGTGGTTGCTAAACGCAATCTCTACTGTCGGTGCATTAATGATGGCACTAGGCTTTATGTTCTTAGTTGCTAGTATCGTATATAGTTTCTTCAAAGCACCACGTGAAGCTACTGGTGACAACTGGGATGGCTTAGGACGTACATTAGAGTGGTCAACTGCTTCAGCAATGCCACCTAAATACAACTTTGCTATTACACCAGATTGGAATGACTACGATACATTTGTAAATATGAAAGAACACGGTAGACACTACTTAGATAATCACAATTATTCTGATATCCATATGCCAAATAATACGCCAGTTGGTTTCTGGATGGGAATTTTCTTCACAATCGGTGGATTCTTCCTTGTCTTTGAAACTATACTTCCAGCCGTTATTTGCTTAATAGGTATCTTTGGTACTATGATTTACCGCAGTTTCCAAGTAGACCACGGTTATCATATTCCAGCTTCTGAAGTAGCAGAAACCGAAAAACGTTTACGTGAAGCACGTATTAAAGAAAGGGAGGCTGTAAGTCATGAGTCATGATGCAAACACTATTGATCAACGTTCGCATGAAGGTAATTTAAATAGACTTGGCTTTTGGGTATTCCTTACAGCGGAAGTCTCATTATTCGGTACGCTATTCGCAACCCTATTAACGCTTCAACACGGTGGCGATTATGGCGGTAAAATGACAACTGAAATGTTCGAATTACCCCTAATTTTAATAATGACATTTGCGTTATTAATTAGTTCTTACACTTGTGGTATTTCTATTTACTATATGAGACAAGAAAAAGCAAAATTAATGACAATATGGATGATTATCACTTTACTATTCGGAGTAGTGTTCGTAGGCTTTGAAATTTATGAGTTTGCTCACTATGTCTCAGAAGGTGTTAACTTAACTATTGGTTCTTACTGGTCTAGTTTCTTTATTCTTTTAGGAACACATGGTGCCCACGTATCTCTAGGGATTGTTTGGATTACATGTCTATTAATTCAAGTTGCAATGCGTGGATTAAATAAAGATAATGCTCCTAAATTATTTATAGTAAGTTTATATTGGCACTTCTTAGATGTTGTTTGGATCTTCATCTTCACTGCCGTATATATGATAGGGATGGTGTTTAGCGGATGAATACAATTGTAAAACACACAGTAGGTTTTATTGGCTCAATCGTTTTGACTATTTTAGCAGTATTCGTAACCCTATACACATCAATGGCACTAAATGCTAAGATTACAATCATCTTTGGCTTTGCCTTTATCCAAGCTGCAGTACAATTATTAATGTTCATGCACTTAACTGAAGGTAAAGATGGAAATGTACAAGGGTTTAAAGTTATATTTGCGGTTATCATTACTCTAATTACAGTTATTGGTACGTATTGGGTAATGCAAGGTGGACACTCAAGCCACTTATAATCCCAAAAAGACTTCTCGAAAGAGAAGTCTTTTTTTATTCCCGTATCCATCTCCCCTATACCTTTCATTAAATAATTTACTTTGTAACATTTCTTTCTCCAAAAGATGTAGAATATAATTGATAATGCTATTTTTGTAACAGGAGGATTAGATAATTATGAAACAACCAATTATTATTGATACAGACCCAGGTATTGATGATGCAGCAGCGATTAGCTTTGCTTTAAACCATCCAGAATTTGATTTGAAAATGATTTCTACAGTCAATGGTAATGTTGGAATCGAAAAAACAACTGCTAATGCATTAAAAATCAAACGTTTCTTTAATAGCGATGTACCTGTACATAGAGGTGCTTCACAACCACTTTTATCAGCTATTGTAGATGCAAGTGAAGTACATGGTGAATCGGGAATGGAAGGATATACTTTCCCAGAAATCAATGAAAGTGATCTCGATTCTACTCATGCTGTTGAGGCCATGCGAGATGTTTTACTCAAAAGCGAAACGCCTATCACACTTATTCCTATTGGCCCATTAACGAATATTGCATTATTATTAATGACTTATCCTGAAGTGAAAGCATACATTAAAGAAATTGTATTAATGGGTGGCTCAGCATTTCGAGGTAATGTAACACCATTAGCTGAATTTAACATTTATTGTGATCCTGAAGCTGCTCAAATCGTATTTAATTCTGGCCTACCTATAACAATGATAGGATTAGATGTTGCTAGAAGTTCTAGTTTGACACATGAAACAATTAATGAACTAAAATCAATCAACGAGACTGGTAAGATGTTGCATCAGTTATTCAAACATTATAGAGGAGACGATTTTGAAAAAGGTATTAATGTATACGATGCTTATACATTGCTTTATCTACTGCATCCAGAACACTTTGTTGTACGAGAAGCTGATGTGCAAATTGAAACAGATGGCAAATTAACCAAGGGTGCTTCAGTAGTTGACTTCAAATCTCAATTTCCTAATACAACCGTAGTAATGTCAGTACAAGCAAATATCTTTAAGCAGATGTTTATCGATGCTTTAAAGTATTGTAAGTAAAATTTTAATACACAAATCGCTTGACTCATCTTTTATTATTTACAATTTTGGATCATATGTATGAACTCAGATTCGTAATTAATCATATCTACGACAATCCAGTCTGCATCTTACAAAACAAAAAAGTATTTATTTTGCAGAAAAACTAACACACCTTTTCTAAGGAAATCCATGGACAAACTAATTTAGCGAGATATATCATGCATGTATTTATCTCTAATTAACATTACCGTATAAAAAGCATGCATTTTGCGAAACATGAACTATAATTTGTCCTCAAAACATAAACAACTTATTATAAAAGAAAAACCGTCAATTTCTATCGTGGTTTGATAGAAATTGACGGTTATGTTTTAATCAGTGATATTAAACACCTATCACTATTCCCTTTCAATACAACTGTTTTACTCTATTATAATGACCATCTTGATGTAATAACTTAAAGTAAATATGTTTCATTTTATATTCATTATTCATTTTGCCGTTGTCATAATTCGTTGCTAGTACAATAACATAATTATCATTAAAATATACTGTGAATATATTGCCGAAAAAAATGCCATTAATTCTATTTTTATCAGCAAAAGAATAAAAACCGTATCGGTATGGTCTAGGATATTGTGTAGTCAAACTTTCATGAATAAAAGGCATGGTCGTTGTTTCGTCAAAAATTCTATTGTCTTGTAAATTTAATACCACTTTCCCCATATCATAAGGAGACATGTAAAGGTTACCTGCCCCATCATATTGATTTAATATATTAGGTTTTTGACGAATACGTCTTCCAGTTAATTTATCATTTTTATAACCAACAGCCATATATTTTTGAAAATTTAAATTACTATAACGTGCCGTATATTCTAAATTATATGGTTTCACTAATCTTTCATTTAAATTCTGCATATAAGACTTATGTGTCACCGTCTCTATTACTTTCGATAATATTAAATAATTAGCATCGTTATATTGATATTTATTATATTCTAAAGGGTTGATACCTCTCTGTTGTATTGCATGTGTTGCATCATTTAAATCTTTAAATTTTGGATTAGCTTTATATTTATATAACCCACTTTGATGTAACATTAGTTGCTTAATCGAAAGTGGATAAATTGAATCAAACCATTCTAAATAATGCTTTACTGGCGTCATCATATGAATCTCGTCTTCAATTTCTAATTGTTTTAACATGATACCTGTCAAAAATTTTTGTGCTGAGCCAATTAAAAACATCGTATTAGCATTATTTTCTTCACTCTTTTCAAAATCTTGATAACCATAGCCTTTATTCAATTTAAGTTTACCTTTTTCAAAAAGCGCAATCGTACCATTAAAATGAGTTTGTTCCAAATATTCATCTATTTTATTAATTTGTGGATGTTTGTGATCAACGACTGTTTTTAACTTTTTTTGTTTCTTAGATGATTGTTTTTCATTTTCCTTGGTTGAAATCTTTGAAGGACTAATATAATCTTTCATTTGTTTATAGTGTCTATAACCAGTAAAACTTAAAACCAAAAATATGAAAATGATTAAAACAATGATTATTTTATATTTGTTGACTTTCATGTTGTTGCCTCTTTGTTGTTATTTTATATGATTGATATATTCCTCTTTAAATTGATTTGTTAAAGCATCAATATCTTCTATATTTAATGAGAAATACAACTTGATTTTAGGTTCAGTACCAGAAGGTCTCAATGCAATGAAACCTTCATCAAAAATAAAGCGAATTAAATTGGTTTCAGGTAATGATAATGCCTCAGTACTACCCTCTCTTAAATTTTTAATGGTACCTAATTGGTAATCCTCAACTTGTGTTACTTCAAGACCACAAATCGTTGAAACATCTTTATTTCTAAATTGATCCATTATTTTAGTGATTTTTTCAATGCCTTCTGCGCCTTCAAATGTCGGTGATAGAGTTTTATCTTTATATGCACCGATATGCGCATAAATATCTTCTATTGTATCTTTAAATGTCATTCCGTTATTCGCTAATAAATTTTTATATTTGATTAATAAAGGAACCATTTGTATTGCATCTTTGTCTCTTGAAAATGGCTTTGCTAAATAGCCATGGCTTTCTTCAAAAGCAATTAGTAATTGCTTATCTTGATGAGCATTTTCTGTTTCCAATAAATTTGAAATGTATTTAAATCCTGTTAATACATTATTCACTTCTACATCTAATGCTATGGCTAACCTTTCCGCAAGTTCACTTGTGACTATAGATTTAATCATGTATAGTTGCTTACCTTCTTCTACTAAATCTTGGAATCTTAATTTAGTAAGCAAAATACCAATTTCATTTCCATTAAAATATCTGTACGTTTGGTCATTATAACGTTCAATTATACCCAATCTATCAGCATCAGGATCAGTCGCTATAATTAATTGTGCATCTGTATCGTTTGCGAGCTTAATACCGCGTTCAAAAACAGCCTCATCTTCAGGATTAGCTATCGCTACAGTTGGAAAATTACCATCTGGGGTTGACTGTTCTTTTTCAATAACAAAGTTATCATAGTTTAATTCTGATAATATATCAGAAGCCAAAGGTAAACTCGTACCATGTAAACTCGTAAGTACGACTTTAGCTTGTTTCTCAGGAATATCCCCTACTAAATCTTTCACTTCATTTTTATAAGCTTCAGTGACTTCATTTGACATATATGTGATTTTATTATCTTCGAGTAATAAATTAAAATCATCTCTATCAATCTGTAGTGGATGCTCAATAGCGTTAATATATTGACTTAAATGTTCTGATTCATCGGGTAATAATTGTCCACCGTTTTGATCGTATATTTTAATCCCATTATAGTTTTTGGGATTATGACTAGCAGTAATCATCACACCTGCACTTGTTTTTAAATATCTCACCGCAAATGATAATTCAGGTGTGGATTTGTAATTTTCTGATAAAATCGTAGTAATATTATTTTGAGCTAAAACCGACGCCATTTCTTCTGAAAATGCTTTCGATAACAATCTTGTGTCAAAATGGATTACGATGGATGGATTATCAAATTTTGCTTTCAAATATTGCGATAAACCCAATGCAACTTTGCGGACTGTAAATGCATTCAATCGACCCGGTCCTAAACCGAAAGTACTACGTATTCCAGCAGTCCCAAATGTTAGGTTTCCGCTAAACCCTTCTTCTATTTCTTTTTCTGTTTGTGCTTCATAAAATTTTTTTACTAAACTTTCATCTAATTTATCCAACCATTCTGATTTCATGGTTATATCCTCCTTGAAACTTCAATATATTAACAATTTATTCATACGGTATTATCTTTGATTTAATTTAATAAATACCAAAAATCGCTATGACTTTAAAATCTCTGCTTAAAAACTTGCTGAAGTAAAAATATTAATATTATCAATCATTGATAACATTTAACATATGCTAATTATATCGTAAGTTTATAAATAAATCATTTTAGCCATGTCGTTTTTCTTAATAATTATTTCTTTTATTTTCATCAAGAATATTTTAATGGTCAACTGTACGCCAATTTATAATTCAAACTTTAGTAGGATAAATTCTTAGTTGATATTTTTTAATGTTAGTTATAAAATTATAAGTTATAGTACAAATTTCTCTTTACAATAATTTAATGAAATAATCAAAAACTTAACATTAGATCAATATTGTAATATATACAAAATCACATACGATGGGGAGCTTCATACATGAATAAATTTTTAAAATACCTTTTAATATTTCTATCTTTAATTCTTGTAGTTGTTCCAGTTATATTTGCCGTTTTATTACTTAAATCGTCACAAGGTGCATTTGAGCATTCATTGAATACGAGCGATACTTCTAGAGAATCAAGTATTCGTGAATCTAAAGTAAACCCGTCTAAAGATCCAATCTCTATTTTATTTTTAGGTATCGATGATAATAGTGGTCGTGAAAAGAATGGGCAAAGTGCTGAACAATCAAGAACTGATGCAATGATATTATCTACTTTTAACGCAGATAAAGAACAAATTCGAATGTTAAGTATCCCACGCGATACAATCAGTTACATTCCAGAAGTCGGCTATTATGATAAAATTACACACGCACATGCATACAACGGCCCTACAGCTTCTATGGATTCAGTAGAAGCTACATTAAATGTGCCCGTTGATTATTATGTAAGAATTAACATGGAAGCATTCGTGGATGCCGTTGATGAACTCGGTGGCATTGAATACGATGTTCCATATAATATTTCTGAACCAAATACAAACGATACAGGAAAAATAAAAGTGAAAAAAGGTCACCAAAAACTAAATGGAGATGAAGCTTTAGCAGTCGCTAGAACACGTCATCAAGATTCAGATTTAAAACGTGGCCAAAGACAGATGGATTTAATTAAAAAGCTATTTATTAAAGCTCAAAAAGCAGATTCATTCAGTAAATTAGATGATGTAATTGAAATAGTAGGTAAAAACGCGAAGCATAATTTAAGTTACAAAGAAGTAAAAGCACTAGCTACATCTTACTTAAAAGATGATGTTAAAATTAAAAGTAAACAGCTAGAAGGTCAAGATGATTATTTAAATGGTGTTTATTACTATAATCCTAATATTAAAAATATACAAGATACTGCAAATCTTTTGCGCAGCGATTTAAATTTACCTAAAATTAAAGATACAGACGATTTCTTAAATAAACGTGTCATCGACTTTTATGGTACACTCGTACCACAAACAGAAATTGATAGTAGTTTATTACGTAAAAATCAAAAAGATAGCTCTGAGGAAGATGAAGACGATTCAAATTCACAATCGGAACAAAATAATTCAAATTCACAAGATCCAAATTCTACAAATGAAAATCAACAAAATAATATGAATCAAACAGATAATAACCAAACGACAGAGCAACCGAACGATTCAAATCAACAATCTGATTACAACCAACAAATAGATCCTAACCAACAGCAGCAGGATCCAAATCAACAACAAAACACACAAGAATTACAAACAAATCTATATTAAGCTGTAGAGAGGAGATCGCGACATGTCACGAAAAACATATGAAAAATTAGCGAATATAAACGGTATGTTTAACGTTTTAGAACAACAATTAATCCATAGTAAGGATATGGCACTTTTTAGAAATGAATTTTTCTATGTTAATCACGCACATCGTGAAAACTATGAAGCTTTACGAATCTACTACAAGGATAGTGAAACCAACCCTGTTGTAGACGGTGCATGTTATATCGTAGCACTACCCGAAATTTTTGATAAAGTTGATGTTTTTGAATCAGAACTGCCTTTTTCTTGGGTTTATGACCAAAATGGTATAACGGAAACAATGAAAGAACTTAGTGTACCACTACAATATTTAATTGCAGCAGCCCTTGAAGTAACAGACGTCAATTTATTTAGGCCGTCAGGTTTTACTATGGGGATGAACAATTGGAATATTGCACAAATGAGAATTTTTTGGCAATACACTGCATTAGTACGTCAAGAAGCTCAATAATACATTAAATAACTACCCTATTACATTATAAATGTGATAGGGTAGTTTTATTATATTCAAAAGAAATGAGGTTTTATCATGTTCGAAGTGGTTACTACATCTAAAATGTTGGATGATGCATACGAAATTAGAAAAGCAGTTTTTGTTCATGAACAAGGAGTCCCGCTTGAAAATGAAATAGATCAATTTGAATCTACCGCTACTCATGTCATAGGTTATGATGAACTACACTCCCCTTTTGCAACTGGAAGGTTTAGACCCTATCAAAATGGAGCAAAAATTGAGCGCGTAGCAATTTTACCAACACATAGAAAATCAGGTCATGGCAAAGCTTTAATGCTTTTTATTGAAACAGTAGCAAAAGAACAAGGGTATAATATGTTAACGCTTAATGCCCAATGCCATGCACAACGCTTTTATGAATCTTTAGGTTATAAAGCTTCAGGTGATATTTTCTTAGAAGAAAATATTGAACATATTTTAATGAATAAAACAATTTGAACTAAATAATTTAATAAAGTTGCAGTTAATGTACATCTTTATTATGTAATATTCCAAAGAGTGTAATATTTTAATATATTTAAAATTAGGCGTATTTCCGCCTTTTCTTAAATTATTTCTACTTTTTTAGTGTCTTAATAAGATTAATTTTATATTACAAATCTATGAAATCAATTCAATTAAACTATCTTCGTATTATAATGGTATTAAATATTAATAATAAAAGGGGCAGTTAAATGACTAATAAAAAGTTGAATTATAAGGTACCTTCAATAGTTGCATTGACGTTAGCTGGTACAGCTTTGACAACCCATTATGCACATGCAGCTGATAATACACAAAATCAGAAATCAAATAAAAATGTGTTGAATGATGAAAATACCTTAAAGCAAAGCGAAGAAATAAAATCTGAAGTTAGTAATCCAACGACAAATATTTCAGGGACACAAACATACAATGATCCAAGTCAAGTGCAAGAACTCAAGTCAGATGAACCTGAAAATTATGATGCACAATTAGACGAACTAAACAAAGACACATCAAGTCAAAATACATATTCTACACAAAATCAAGAAAATCAAAATAATTCTGACAGCAATAAAAATACAGATGCCCAAGCAGTAAATAATGATGTTTCTATAAGTACTGATGTGAAAACCGACAGCACTAACGTAGCAGATCAGAATGATGATAACGCTAATGTTGCTCAAGATGATAATGCTTCTGATGTTGCTGACTCTGAGGTCGCTTCTGATGAATCAACTTCTGATTCTACAAACGATAATAGTACTACTTCCAACACTAATGAAAGTAAAGACGACAGCACTAACGTAGCAGATCAGAATGATGATAACGCTAATGTCGCTCAAGATGATGATGCTTCTAATGTTGCTGACTCTGAGGTCGCTTCTGATGAATCAACTTCTGATTCTGCAAATGATAACAGTACGGCTTCCAACACTAATGAAAGTAAAGACGACAGCACTAACGTAGCAGATCAGAATGATGATAACGCTAATGTTGCTCAAGATGATAATGCTTCTGATGTTGCTGACTCTGAGGTCGCTTCTGATGAATCAACTTCTGATTCTACAAACGATAATAGTACTACTTCCAACACTAATGAAAGTAAAGACGACAACACTAACGTAGCAGATCAGAATGATGATAAAACTACTGTTGCTCAAAATGATAATGCTTCTGATGTTGCTGACTCTGAGGTCGCTTCTGATGAATCAACTTCTGATTCTGCAAACGATAATAGTACGGCTTCCAACACTAATGAAAGTGAAGACGACAGTACTAACATAGCAGATCAGAATGATGATAACGCTAATGTCGCTCAAGATGATAATGCTTCTGATGTTGCTGACTCTGAGGTCGCTTCTGATGAATCAACTTCTGATTCTACAAACGATAATAGTACGGCTTCCAACACTAATGAAAGTAAAGACGACAGTACTAACATAGCAGATCAGAATGATGATAACGCTAATGTCGCTCAAGATGATAATGCTTTTGATGTTGCTGACTCTGAGGTCGCTTCTGATGAATCAACTTCTGATTCTGCAAACGATAATAGTACGGCTTCCAACACTAATGAAAGTAAAGACGACAGCACTAACGTAGCAGATCAGAATGATGATAACGCTAATGTCGCTCAAAATGATAATGATTCTGAGGTTGTTGACTCTGAGGTAACTTCTGGTGAGACAACTACAACAACTCAATCTGACAATGAAGCACAAACTGAAAAAGTGAATACTTTAGATTCAGATATAAATACGTCACCAAAAACAGTTCAAGTCTATAAAAGTGAGGCAACACCAAAATTAAGAATGGCTAGATCAGTTAGTACACCAACTATAGCTACAAGATCAGCTGTCAGTACTAAATCTACATCTAAAAGTTCATTACCTAAATATACGCCAAAAGTAAATTCGTCAATAAATAATTATATTCGTAAAAATAACTTCAAAGCACCTAACTATGAACAAGATATCGCAAGTTATTTACCAAAATATCAGTATCGTTATGGTAAACCTGAAGGTATCGTTATGCATGATACTGCAAACGATAATTCAACAATAACTGGTGAAATAAATTACATGAAAAATAATTATAATAGCGCATTTGTACATGCTTATGTAGATGGTAATCGTATTATTGAAACAGCTAATACAGATTATTTAGCATGGGGTGCTGGTCCAGCTGCAAACGAACGCTTTATTCATGTAGAATTAGTCCATACTCATGACTATGATTCATTTGCTCGTTCTATCAATAACTATGCAGACTATGCAGCTACAAACCTACAATATTATGGACTTGCTCCTGATAGCGCTGAGTATGATGGTGTTGGGACTGTTTGGACGCATAAAGCTGTAAGTAATTATTTAGGTGGATCAGATCATATCGATCCACATGGTTATTTAGCTAATCATAATTATAGTTATGATGAACTTTATGATTTAATTTATGAAAAATATTTAATTAAAACAGGTAAAGCTGCCGCTTGGGGTTCTACGTCATCTGGAAGTACAAGTGGAAGCAAAAATGAGTCAAGTGGTTCTACTACAAAACCGTCTACTAATACTGGTAAATTAACAGTATCAACGAACAACGGTGTTGGGCGCATAAACACAAATAATGATGGATTATATACCACTGTTTATGATCAAAATGGTAGAAAAACAAGTAAAACGAATCAAACGTTAAAAGTTACAAAATCGGCGACTTTAGGAAACAAAAACTTTTACTTAGTTTCTGATTATAATAAAGGTAATTTAATTGGATGGGTACATCAAAGTGATGTAAGTTATAACTCTGCTAAGCCAGTTGCTAAAAATAATCAATCTTATAAAATCAAACCTGGTGAAGTGATTTATACTGTACCTTGGGGCACTAGTTCTCAGAAAGCAGGCACAGTTTCAGGCAGCTCTAGTCAAACATTCAAAGCATCAAAACAGCAGCAAATTGGCAAAACAAATTATATTTATGGCACAGTAAATAATTTATCCGGTTGGGTAAGCTTAAGTAAATTAACTTCAACAAGTAAAACAGCTACCTCCCCTAGTACAAGTAATAATTTAACTGTCAATACGCTTATCAATCAACAAGGTACAGTCGCTAAAACAAATCATGGTGTTTATACATCTGTATATGATCAAAAAGGTATTCAAAAATCATATGTGAATGGTAAAACTTACAAATTAAGTAAAAAAGCTACATTAGGTAAAAATTCATTTTATTTAATTACAGATAACAAAACAAATACTAACCTAGGTTGGATGCAAACAGGTGACATCACTGTTAAAGAAGCAGTTACAAAAGCTACTGCTACTCCTACAACATCTGTTAGTAAAATCGGACAATTAAACACAAATAATTCTGGTATTAAAGCAACTGTTTATGATAAAAAAGGTAAAAATGCTTCTAAATTTGCTGGTCGTACGTATACTGTAACTAAGCAACGTACTCAAGGTAATAACACTTATGTGTTAATCCAAAATACAAAACAAAATACACCAATTGGTTGGGTTAATACTAAAGATATAAATACGCGTAACTTAAGCAAAACAAAAGCTAAAAATGGACAATATACTGTAAAAGCTACTAACAATGGCTTATATGCAATTCCATGGGGTACAAAAAATCAGCAATTAGATCCCCAAAATAATATTAAAAACAGTAAATTTAACGCATCAAAATCTGTGTTTGTTGATAAAGACGAGTACCTATACGGAAACGTCAATAATAAAACTGGTTGGATTGCAGCTAAAGATTTGAATAAAACTCCAACACAATCAAAAATCACACCACAAAAATTCGACTATGTTATTTACAATGCCAATGGTAACTATTACCTTGATCCTAATGCTACAAAATCAGCTGGATCATTAAAAGGTTTCCATGAAAGCATATTTACTGTTTTTGAAAAACAAATCATTAATGGGGTAACTTGGTATCATGGTAAATTATCGAACGGTAAAATTGTTTGGATAAAAGAAAGCGACTTACGAAAAGAGCTTGTAAAATACTATAAATCTAATCTTACTTTAGATCAGGCAGTAGCGTTACAACATGGTTTGAAATTCAAACCTCAAATTCAACGTACACCTGGAAAATGGGAAGATGCAACAAAAAGTGAGATTAAAAATGCTATGGATAGTAGTAAGCTTGCTAAAGATCCAACTCAAAAATACCAATTCTTACGCTTAGATAAATCACAAAATATTTCTGGTACTGATTTAGATAAACTATTAGTTGGCAAAGGCATATTAGAAGGACAAGGTGAGGCATTTAGTGAAGCTGCTAAAACTTATAACATTAATGAAGTTTATTTAGTTTCTCATGCCCTACTTGAAACTGGAAATGGAACTTCTAAGCTTGCTAATGGTGGTGACGTAGTAAATAATAAAGTTGTCACTAATGGCGCTAAAAAATATTACAATATGTTTGGTATTGGAGCCGTTGATAAAGATCCTGTAAAACAAGGTTTTGCTACCGCTAAAAATAATGGCTGGGATACTGTTAAAAAAGCAATTGTTGGTGGCGCTAAATACATTGCTAATTCATACATTAACCAAGGACAAAATACTTTGTATAAAATGCGTTGGAATCCTGATAATCCAGGCGTTCATCAATATGCAACTGATGTTGCATGGGCATCTCATAATGCTACACGTATTAAAGGTTTCTATGATTCAATGAATAAATTGGGCAAATATTTTGATGTAAACACATATAAATAGCATGAAATCATAATGTGTAAGTTTTAAAACACAAATAAACCTTAGGTGAAAATTCACCTAAGGTTTATTTGTTTATATAGTGCTAACATATTAAGTATCATTATACTAAACAGTTTTGTAAACGTCATAGAAGCTTTTTAAATCTCTGTTATGACATATTGTTCTTTTCCAACATGAAAGCTTTTCCAATCATTGGATAGCTATTTATTGTTTCTATGCATTTTTGGTTCATTTGAACCCTATCATAAATTTGTATCATATCGCTGTGTTACATAATAAAATGATGCTGAAAATTTTAGCCTCCATTTATCATTTACTTGATATAATGATGATGCGTATTTAATTTATTTAATAAATAATTTAGATTTTCAATATCATTTGAAGTTAAATTTTGACACCTTGCTTCTATCAAAGCCACCCTAACTTCGTTAATTTGTTGAACAAGTGCTTTTGTTTTTTCTGTAATCATTAAATCTTTACATCTTAAGTCTTTGTTTGACTGTTTACTAGTTATATAGCCCATTTGACATAATTTTTTGATCCATCTAGACACAATAGACTGTTCTTTATTAATTTTCATTGTTAAATCATATTGTGATAACACATTATAATGATATAAAATCCTTAACATTTCTAACTGTTCTGAAGTTAAATCTGTGCGTTGGCCAAACCTTCTACTGACTAAATTTAAATCATTACTTGTAAGTGTAATTAATTGTTCTAGTTGTTTATACATGTTGTTTCATCTCCACTACTTTAATTAAAATGTTCAATAGCATTTAAATTTATTATTTTATTTTCTAATATTATAATGTTATTCCTCATAATATACAATAATAATCTACAAATCAGTCGGTTTTGTTGCATTTGTCATATGTTTTATAATAAATTAGTAACAGTGATTATAAATTTTACCTGTATATAAAAGGAGCAACCCTATGACACAGTTAAAAGAAAGAGATTATTTCTTCGACAATGCGAGAATGATATTAATTTTTCTTGTTGTATTTGGTCATTTATTACAACCATATACTGAAGAAAGTAAATATCTTTCTTCACTTTATTTAACTATATATAGTTTCCATATGCCCTGTTTTTTATTCATCTCAGGTTATTTTGCTAAAAAAGCAGGCAAAGCTGGTTATCTAGAGAAAGTTTCAAAAAAATTGTTAATACCTTATTTTATTTTCTTTGGGTTTTTCACCTTTTACTATTATTTCACAGGAAAAGAGGACAGTGTTAAATTCGATCCATTTGATCCTGTTTTTGCATTATGGTTTTTACTTACATTATTCTTTTTCCATGTCATATTAGTAATAGTAAAAGACTATAAACCTTATTTTGTATTACCAATATCTATTATTATTTCTTTATTTGCAGGTTACTCAGATAATATTGACAATTATTTAAGTTTTTCAAGAACAATCATGTTCTTCCCTATTTTTTATTTAGGTTATTTATTTACGAGTGAACATACACGTGTGTTAAGAAATAAGAAATTCATACCGGTCGCTGTTAGCATTTTACTCCTTTTTTATATCATTTATACCTTGCATCCTATAAATGCTGATTGGTTATTAGGTGATTCACCTTATATGTCACTGGAAGGTAAACAAGATTTATATAGTCCAATTAAACGTTTGCTATTATACTTTATTATTTTAATTACAATGTTTTCTTTCCTTAATTTAATACCTGAAAAAGAAAGATTTTTCACATACATTGGGCGTCGAACTATGTATGTCTATTTACTACATGGCATTGTAATTGGTATTATACGTGGTTTTAATATTTATCCATTTAAAGACCACATCTCTATACTGACTTATATATATCTACTCTTATTTACTAGTATAATTGTATATGTATTATCAACTAGATTTATATCTAAGTGGACCAATCCAATTATTAACTTGCAATCCCCTTCGAATTTTAAAGATTAAAATAATTTCCAGCCGATTTGTAGTTGATTCAAATATGTTATGATGGTAGTAATTTGATATTTTAAGCTAGTCATACTTATTTAACTACAAATCGGTATTTTTATTTTGAGGTGAAAAACAATGAAGCTATCATTAAACGACAATTCTAAATTTTTAACAGCACCAAGTATTAGGCAATTTTCAAATAAAATTAAAGATATTGATGATTGTATCAATTTAACAATCGGTCAACCAGATTTTCCTATGCCTGATGTCGTAAAAAATGCATATATTACTGCAATAAAAGAAAATCAAACAAAGTATTCTCATAACAAAGGGTTACTTGAAACACGAAATGCAGTCAGTCATTATTTTAAACAGCGCTATGGTTTCCATTATAGCTCTGATGAAATTATTATTACAAATGGCGCTAGTGAAGCGTTAGACACAGCTTTGAGAAGCATTATTAACCCAGGTGATGAAATATTAATCCCCAGCCCTATTTATGCAGGTTATATCCCTTTAATTAAAACACTTGGTGGCGTTCCTGTATATATCGACACTACAAAAACAGATTTCAAAATAACACCTGAAGCAATCAAGCAAAATATATCGTCAAAAACAAAAGCAATTCTTTTAAATTATCCAACAAATCCCACTGGTGTTATTTTGACTTATGATGAAATTCATGCACTTACAGAAATGTTAAAAAATGAAGAGATTTTTATCATTAGTGATGAAATTTATGCAGAAAATACCTTTAATCATCAACACACTTCTTTTGCTGAATTTAAATCCATCCGTGATCAGTTATTGCTCGTCAATGGATTAAGTAAATCTCACTCTGCTACTGGGATTCGCATTGGTTTTCTAATAGGTCCTGAATATTTAATTGAAAAGTTAACATTTATGCATGCCTATAATTGTATATGTGCTAATGTACCTGCTCAAATAGCTTGTATAGCAGCATTAAACGAAGGATTAGATGCACCTCACTATATGAACAAAGCATATATTGAAAGACGAGATTTTTTAATCACAAAACTACAATCTTTAGGTTTTAAACTCGACGCTAAACCAGAAGGTGCTTTTTATATCTTCCCAAGTATTGAAAATTTCACAGAAAATGATTTTGATTTTTGCGTTGATGTACTCGAAAAAGCACACGTTGCAATAGTACCAGGTTCTTCATTTACAGACATTGGTAAAGGCCATGTGCGTATTTCTTATGCCTATGAACTCGATGCCTTAAAAGAGGCAATGAGAAGATTAGAACTTTATATAAAAGAACATTATGAATAACGCCTTGTTATTTTGTATTTAAAATTTATTTACCAATGATTACTACGCTAACTTCCATATTCTATGTAGGCAGTCAAAAAACTCAATTGAATATAATCAAAAAATTTTAGTGTGATTAATATCCGACATTCGATTAGTCGGTATAATGATTTAATAAATCGAGAAACTATATCAAATTGTTAATAATAGTAGGATTAATAAAGTGAATTTTTTAATGTGATTATTATGCTGAGGATTATGTGGAAAACTTACTTAGAGATAACTACGCACTTAAGCAGAGGTAATTTTCTTAAAAATATATCTGTTAAGAAGTATGACATAAAAGAGGCTCGTAAATGAATTTCTAAAAATTCATTTACGGGCTTCTTTTATATTACGCTTTATATTTCAAATATGTGCATTTTATTGATAAATATTTTTTTCAGCAAATTTTTTCATTAATTTATAATATATATCTATATCTTCTGAACTCATATTGAACTGAGTTAACACTTCATCTGAAATTTGCTCAAATTTCTCTTTTAACACACTTCCCTTTTGTGTCAATTGTACTTTAACTCTTCGTTCATCCTCTTCTGTTCTCATACGTTCAATTAGTCCTTTTTTTTCGAGTCTCTTAATAATTGGGCTTATTGTACCAGAATCTAAATATAATTGATCGCATAATGTCTTGATAAATACAGGATTTGAGTTTTCAATATATAACATCACTACATAATTTGGAAAGCTAATATCATACTGCTTTAGGTGTTTGTTAAATTTATTTACTATCTCTTTACTAGAAACATAAAACAGAAAACACATATCTTTCATAAGTTCTTTATTTTTATATTGTGTCATTCATTACTCTCCTCTGCCCTTTTTTATTATATTAATAGAAATTTTATTTTTGGTCAAATATAATAACAAAATGTTTAAAAGTTTTAACATTACTAGTATTAGTCAATAGAATATTCTGAAAACTAATTTTATCCAACTTACATGTTTTTCATTTAATTTTTAATAATAAATTTAAAACCTGGATTTTCATTTTATATTCTCATTTTTATCATTGATGAAAATGAATTTTTTTAACTTTAGATTCATTCATATAACCAGTCATTATGTATCATTTTGGTAATAAGGTGTATTCGTTCGAACCATGCATTGGTCAATTTGTCACTCAGCATCAAATAATCACTAGACAACTTTAAAACAATAAAAAAACCGTTAATTTCTAAATATTCACTAGAAATTAACGGTTGTCGTTTTAGTTTTAATACCATGACTTTCATTCAAAAGCCTCTATATTTATTGACGCGTTGTTACTAAATATCTTTACTTATGGAAATTTAGGGAATTGATCAAAATCAGGATTACGTTTTTCTTTAAACGCATCTCTGCCTTCTTTAGCTTCGTCTGTTGTGTAATACAACAGCGTAGCATCGCCCGCCATTTGTTGTAATCCTGCTAATCCATCAGTGTCAGCGTTCATCGCTGCTTTTAAGAATCTTAATGCTGTCGGAGAATGTTGCATCATTTCTTCACACCATTTCACCGTTTCATCCTCTATATCAGCTAAAGGTACAACAGTATTTACTAAGCCCATGTCTAAAGCTTCTTGTGCATTGTATTGACGGCATAAATACCATATTTCACGTGCTTTTTTATGTCCTACAATGCGCGCTAAATATCCTGAACCATAACCTGCATCAAATGATCCTACTTTTGGACCTGTTTGACCAAATATTGCATTATCTGCAGCGATTGTTAAGTCACAAACAACATTTAATACATTTCCGCCACCAATTGCATATCCTCTAACCATAGCGATGACAGGTTTTGGAATAATACGTATCAATCTTTGTAAATCCAACACATTAAGACGCGGAATTTGATCTTCACCTACATAGCCACCATGGCCACGTACTTTTTGGTCTCCACCTGAACAGAATGCTTTATCACCTTCACCTGTAAGGACAATAACTGAAATACGTTGATCATCTCTAGCTCTTGTAAATGCATCTATCATTTCTTGTACCGTATTCGGCGTAAACGCATTACGAACTTCAGGTCTATTAATAGTTACTTTGGCTATACCGTTATAAAATTCGTACTTAATCTCTTTATATTCTTTAATTGTTTCCCATTGTCTAGTCATTTTGCTCCTCCTTAAAAATAAAACCTAACACTATTTTATCAAATTCTGTTATTTCTTCCACATGTACAGTATGACCACTACCTTTAACTTCAAATAGACTCGTCTCTGGTATTAAGTCGCACATGTGATAACCAATTTTTATAAATTTTTCGTCGAAACTTCCTACAATTATGCAAGTTGGAATTGCAATATCTGATATTTTTGGCCATAAGTTAGGCATTTGTCCAGTACCATAATCTCGTAAAGCTTTTGCTAATCTCACAGGATTTTGTTGTAATCGCATTTGACGAATCTTTCGTTTTGTTTCTGTATTTAAATTATACTGACTTTGAAATAAAGGTAATTTTTCCCAATCATTTACAAAAATTTCTAATCCAGCGATTTCTAAAACTTTTGCACGTGCTTGATCAATTTGAATTCTTTCGATGCGGTCGTCTTCATCTGCAATTCCTGGTGAACTGCTTTCTAATATCAATCCATTTAAGTGGCACGTTCCATAAAGCGCATAATATAAAGCGATTCTACCACCCATAGAATAACCGTGTAAAAAAATACGATACGCCTTAAACAAAGCTAATGTATCGTCTAATAATTGGCAGATAAATTCGAAATTCCAAGTACTCGTTTCACTTGATTGATCAAAACCATGACCTGGCAAGTCAATGGTTAATACATTGATTTCATCCGTGAACGTTTTGATATGTTCATCGAATGTCGATTGATCACTTATAAATCCATGTAATAATACGATCAAATCATTTGAGTTCTTTGTAGATTGATGAAATTTATAATGTAACATCTATAATATCACTCAATTTCAAATAAAGATTTTGGTGTTGGCTTAAGTTTTCATCACGATTTGTAATGATTTCATATATATGTGCACCAAGTTTTGACAGTTCTGCATACTTAAAAGTTTCAATTGTTTCAAAACGTCTGTAAGAAAAATCATAAAGTAATGCAGCATGTTCAAAGTTTAATCCTGTCGGTGTACCAAATAGTCTTTCAAAATAAATATCAGCAGACGACTTTTGTGGTAAAAAGGAGAAAATTCCGCCGCCATCATTATTTAAAAGTATGATATTTAAGTTAATATCATTTAATTTTGACATAAGTAAACCATTCATATCATGGTAAAATGCTAAATCACCTATTAATAATGTGACACGTTTATGTGCTGCCATTCCTATCGCTGTAGAAATAACACCATCTATGCCATTTGCACCTCTATTAGCATAAATCTCTGCTTCACAATCTATAAATAAGTTATCGACATCACGGATTGGCATACTATTGCTAACAAATAATGCATCCTCTTTCGTCAATTTATCTAATAGATTTGCTACAAAAGCTGACTCATCCGTAGCAGTTCTCAAATAATCTTTGATTTTAATATGTGCTTGCTTTTCTAGTGATTGCCATTTTTCTAACCAATTTTTTCGTTCTACAGTTGGAATTTCAGAAAGCTGCCTAAAGAAATCATTGGCCGACATTTCGTAAGATACATGCGGTACCTTTGGAAATGCATCTGGTTGATCATTATTTTGCACTAATATTTGAAAAGCTTCTGTAGCTTTTAACCATTGATTTACTTTTTTAGAAATCACTGGTTTACCTACGCGAATAATAAAATCAGCATTTATAGATAACCCCGATCTATACAGTAAATCATAAGTTGTCACTACATTAGGATGATGTTCTTTACGTAATTGACTCAAAGGGTCTGCCAAAATAGGCATGTCATGTATGGTTGCATAAGTAAGTATTTGATCTACATCTTGATGTTGCATATCACCCACAACAATGATGCCTTTACGTTTTTGCATAATCGTTTTGATTTCATTCAAACTTGCTGTTTTTTGATAATGAGGCAAGATCTTATTATCTGAATTTAACCATTCTACTTTTTCTAGGTTCGGTGTTAATGGCTCTCTAAATGGCAAATTCAAATGTATGGGTCCACGATGCGGACCGTAGAAATATTGGCTTGCTTTTTGTATTTGAAATTTGATAGTGTTTAACAAATAATCTTGTGATTCATCGGCATCTGCTATTGGAAAATCAAATTGGTATTGAACATAATTCTCGAACATATTTGTTTGATTTATCGCTTGCGGTGCACCTATTCCTCTTAATTCATGCGGTCTATCACTCGTCAATACGACTAATGGTAAATGACTTAAATCACTTTCTGCAATTGCAGGCGTATAATTGGCAGCTGCAGTACCAGATGTACATAAAATTGCAACTGGTCTTTCACTACCTTTCATTAACCCCATCGCAAAAAAAGCAGCGCTACGTTCATCTGGATGAATCCAAGATTTCAGTTTTGGGTGTGCCTCTATAGCAATAGCTAGTGGCGTTGAACGAGAACCAGGGCTTATTACCACTTCTCTTATGCCATATGCATATAGTTCTGAGACTAATGTAAAAACTTGTTTTGTTAAAGCGTCTGTGTGATTACTCATATTTCTCTACTCCTAAAGCTTTCATCATCGGATTGAATTTAACCGCAGTTTCTTCTACTTCACTATCAGCATCAGAATTTTGTACAATACCGCAACCAGCAAATAAAGTAGCTTGATTCTTTTTAATTAACATCGATCTAATAGCTACGATGAACTCACAGTTATCATACATATCAATATATCCTACTGGTGCGCCATATAGACCTCGTGTACCAAATTCATTATTTTCAATATAAGAAATTGCTTCTTCCTTAGGATAACCACCTAATGCTGGTGTAGGATGAAGATTATCTAATAATCCAATATATGAATTTTGTAACAACCGTCCTTCAATTTTGGTATATAAATGATATAAATGATCATTTGTTAAAATTTGAGGTTTTTTATTAAATGTAATTTCTTCTACATAAGGTTTGATATCATTTAATATACTTTTAACAACAAAATGATGCTCATTTAAATTCTTGTCATCGTTTAAAAATGCATCAATATTTGCCTTATCTATGTCATCTCGATGTGTTCTTTTAATTGTACCAGCAACAGCTTTCGTCGATAACACGTCATCTTTGACTTCCATTAATTGCTCAGGGGTTTGGGAGAAAAACACACTATCTTGTGATTCAAGCACAAATAAGTAGCTATTATGTTCACCCTGCATTGCCCTATTGAGTATATATGGAATGTTAATGTTTTTATCAAACATAATAAGCCTTTTTCTTGCAAGGACAATTTTTTTATTTTCATCTAAAATATCAATTGTATCTTTAACTAACTCACGCCATTCGTCTTTATAAATATCGTCAATTCTTTTAATATCCCCTATTTCATCACTAGGTTGAACGTCCTTTTGTGTAAGTCTATCAATGATTGCTAAGAAAGTATCTATCTCAAACTTATCGGCTTCTACTGTATACGTTATAAATGATTGTCCCTGCTCCATCGTAACGAGTACTTCAGGTAAGACAAAATGATTAATACCAAACTCACGCCATTCATCACCTGATTTATGCGTTGAAAATTGGAAACCACCACAAATTTTCAAATGATGTCTTTCTGAATTTGGATGTATTAACTCAATATCATTTTTATACTTTTCCCACTCACGAAAAATAGATTGTTTATTTTCAAAATCGTTTTTAAATCTCGTGATAGCATGATAGCCAAAGAATGAAGTTTCGTTGTCATTTTTCTTGAAATAAAAACGGTCTCCCGCACAATCTTCGGTTAAATGAAATAATAATGTAGGCTCTAATTCATAATCTAATTTTGCTTCTACAGAAACCCAAGTATGGTTACTTTCGTATACCGCTTCGACAATTTCACTTTCCTTGACATCTAAAGTCATCTATTTCACTTCTTTCATTTCAATATCAGTTTACACTCATTATAATATTGTACCACTTTTCACAATCTGTGTACGTTTTTCAGCTTATTTCATGTAGACAATTTTTACGTAAGTTGACCTTTACAACTTCTTCTATTAAAATTAATTTGATAAAAATTAATTATATTAAAAGAATTCGAGGTAAATCATTATGGCATCTCAATACCAACAATATTCAACAGTCAGAAAATACTGGCACTTAATGCGGCCACACACATTGACTGCTGCAGTAGTTCCAGTTTTAGTAGGTACTGCAACTGCAAAAATATTCCTTCTAGGTAGTGAAGATCATCTAAAGCTTAGCTTATTCATTGCTATGCTAGTGGCATGTTTACTTATCCAAGCAGCTACAAACATGTTTAATGAATACTATGATTTTAAAAAAGGCTTAGATGACCATACTTCAGTAGGTATCGGTGGCGCAATTGTACGAAATGGCATGAGTCCAAAATTAGTCATGAACTTAGCCATAACATTTTATATTATCGCAGCGATTTTAGGTATATTTATCGCTTTCCAAAGTTCATTCTGGTTACTTCCTATTGGGTTAGTATGCATGGCAGTAGGTTACCTATATACAGGTGGACCATTCCCGATTTCATGGACACCTTTTGGAGAACTATTTTCAGGAATATTTATGGGTATGATAATTATTTTAATTGCCTTCTTTATCCAAACTGGTAACATACAAAGTTTAGCGGTATGGATTAGCATTCCAATCGTAATCACAATTGGTCTTATCAACATGGGCAATAATATCAGGGATTGGGTTAAAGATAAGGCAAGTGGTCGAAAAACATTACCCATTTTATTAGGGAAAAATAATGCTGTTCGCTTTTTAGCATTGATGTATATCGTCGCTTATTTGCTCGTTATCTATATCACTTTCTTTAAACCTGGTGGTTCGATTTTCTTCTTGCTAGCTTTATTATCTTTCCCAATGCCAATCAAAGCAGTTAGAAGATTTAAAAAGAACGACACACCTGAAACAATGATGCCTGCAATGGCTGCTACTGGAAAAACAAATACTTTCTTTGGTTTCCTTTATGCATTAGGTATCTATATCAGTGCTTTATTGGGTGGGATTTAATAACACTCTGTATTTAATTTATTATATATACAAAATCGTTCTTCATTCATTTGATGAACGATTTTGTATTTTTACTAGTATATGCTAAACATGTACTAAGTGATAATGCATATGTCCATATAAATCAAATTCACTTTTAATTTCAAAACCTAATTTTTCATAGACACGTAATGCTGCAGTATTATCAACATCACAATTTAAACTCCATTTTTCATCTGGGTAGTTTGAAATGACATGTTTAATCAATTTCGTTGCTACACCATTTCCACGAAAATGAGGAAATGTTGCTACAGTTTCAATGTACCATTCATCATTAGCAGCCTCTTTCATCGGCATTGGTGTGCCATAAGATTTTATATCTTCCTCTAAATCCATGTCTAGCCATGCTTGTTCAAGTTCTAATTCTTTACTGCCAGGATATGCAATCAAACAGCCTGCAACGTTACCATCAATTTCATACACCCATACATTACTAATGTGCCCTCTATATTTTACATCTACCATGCTTTGTTCCATTATATTTAGCAAACGAAATTTTTCGACTTCCTTTACCATATCGATATCTAATTGACTCCAAATGATATAACATAATTCTGCAATATCTTTTTTGTCACTAGGCTTAGCTTTTCTAATCATTTTATTTCTCCTTTATTTATTACGATTATTAATTCCATTATATCTGAATCAATTTAAAATTTCGATGTAATAACAACCATATAATTCAAATTTTGTCACATTGTTTTATTTGTTCAATTTCACTATTTAAGAGATAATTAATACAATAATCTAGAAAATGAAAGGACATTATACACATGAAAGTAAACAAAGTTATATACGTCGTACTTGCATTTCTTTTGGGTTGGTGTGGCATACATAAATTTTACTCAAACCAATTACTACAAGGTATTATACATTTAATATTTTTTTGGACTGGCATCCCTTATATTATTGCTATAATTAGCGGGATATTAACAATTTTCTTTAACAAAGCAGATGAAAATGGTCTCATTACCCTCGAAAAATAGTTTTATACTAACTTGCTAAAAAATCCCTTACATTTTCATTACACTTATAAAAAATGGGTAAAGGTATGTAAGTAGCATGTATGAGTTTCGTTTAGGAGGTAAAATTTTATGAATATTATAAAACGTGTTTTTAGAACACTGATTGTCGGTTATATTGTAAGAGGAATTAGAAACTTAATAAGTAAAAAAACAAAATAAATTAAAGCCCCACTTCTCAATTTATTGAGTTAGTGGGGCTTATGCATGAGCTAGATCAGGCAATCCCTAATACCACTTCTCTATTTATTGAGTTAGCGAGCTTATGTATGAGCAATGATGCTCTAGTCACATTGCAATAACGGAAAACAAATCCATATAATAATAAATCTCTCTCTTTTCTGCACCCATCCACATCTAAATTATTCATTTAAACTTACTTTTATGTTTTACTGAAAAGCAATTACTATTTGCTAATGTTGTCGCATAATTTTTATTACGTATTTATCGAAAATTAACCGGACGTAACAAAAAAAGTTAAATCAACGTATTATTTACATCAATTTAACGGGAATTCGTCATTACCTTTACCGTCTTTTAAATCTTCCATTTTGTTACGTTATAATGCTGCACCGACTTCGCCAGCTTCTTCATAGAATTTTAATGTTCGTCTATCTGAATTACCATTATGTAATTTTATATCTATACTCCATTGTTCTACTTGTATTAATAATTGATCTAGTGTGTTCGTAATTTAAATATTCTTCCTTATCTAACAATATTGTTAGATTTTATATATTGCTTCAAATTTATTTTGTTAAGTGTTTTAATTGCTTTGGAGGTGATTATATTGAATCAATCTAATAAAAATCAAAATATTTTATCATCACTAAGTTATTTCAGTGTGTTTTTCGCACCAATTATATTTCCAATATTCGTTTGGATATTTGCTGAAAAACCAACTTCTACTCATGGTAGAAAAGCATTATTTAATCACATTTGGGTATATATTTTCTTATTCTTTGCAAATCTAGGTTTCATCTTTTCTCGAGAAGTTTTCGATAAACCTTTTGACAATCAAGAAGTAATATCTAATGTTTCATTCGGTATAGGCATTTTTTTATTACTCATTGCTGGCATTATATTTCTTTTCAACATCATTCGTGGTATCAAATTGCTTACGGATAAATAATATTGTCCCATCCTTAACTGGATGGCTTTTTCCATCTTTATATTCTCTCCCTTTCATCGTCTACATACTACAATCTATCAATACTGCCGTGACATTAATTACAAATAAAGCAGCTATAAAGACTTTAAAAAAGTTCTTGTTAGAAACAATGTTGATAATTTTACATCACTTTTGATAAGACATACCCATGCATCAATATATTAAAGTAAAGAATTTTCAATGCCATATATTAGTAAAAGATTAGGTCATGCAAATATTGAAATTACTTGGTGAGTATATAATCATTTGCTTGAATAATTGAAATCACAGGAAGATGATAAGCTACTTAAAGCCTTTAATTTCTAGCTGGACAACTCAACGGACAAAAAATTTTAAAAGTGTTCAAGTCGTCCCATGTTGACCAAAATTTATAGAATTCACTTTTGTATATTTTTCATAAAATAAAAAGAACGCTGATTTAACAATGTTCTTTTGTTATCCAAAGTATTTACTTGAAATGATTTTTCTGTTTTAACGGAAACAGTTAAAGCCGAAAACGATAAGGCTATTCAAGCGTTAGAAAGTATGGAAACTCACACCAATGCGTTGGCGTATCTTGTAAAATCTATATAACTATTGGCGTTTCATCGTCTTAAAAGTTCATTTAAGACACTTAGCCAAACTTATCCAAATATAATAAAAACCCGTCAAATCAACGTTTTACTCACGTCAACTTA
The DNA here is from genome assembly GCF_017892645.1 of Staphylococcus sp. GDY8P54P. Lineage (NCBI taxonomy): Bacteria > Bacillati > Bacillota > Bacilli > Caryophanales > Staphylococcaceae > Staphylococcus > Staphylococcus sp. GDY8P54P. The sequence goes on from NZ_JAESLN010000009.1 coordinate 141,646, forward strand.
ATGGGATTATCTAATTTACGGAAACGGAGGGATTCGAACCCTCGCGCCGCTCTCGCGACCTACACCCTTAGCAGGGGCGCCTCTTCAGCCAACTTGAGTACGTTTCCAATGGCTCCACAGGTAGGACTCGAACCTACGACCGATCGGTTAACAGCCGATAGCTCTACCACTGAGCTACTGTGGATAAATAGTATCTCTAATCAAGCACAAATATTATTATATCAATTAATAGCAAATTTTCAAGAGATATCGTAAAAAAATATGCAGAACATTTACACTAAATTAATATAATATTCCGCATATTCTACTTTTACATTAATATTTTTAATAAACTTTACTATTTACTTTCAAACAAAGAATACTTAGCAAGTGCTTCATATATATTTAATTGTGGTTTTGTATAATCTATAGGAGATTCTGGATCAAAAGTTGCAACTCTTGCCGCTCTATCCATCATATAATAATAATAAATACCATTTAAATATTGATGTTGCATGCTATGAGCTGAAATGTTTACAACGATAGATTGATTATCAACAAAGTTCACTTTGCATTTTTTATCTTTTAGTGATTTAATACTTTGAACATAATGGATATTAATCCATGTATTTTGTGTTTTTCTATCAGAATGTGTTGGAAAAAAATAAGTAGGAAATAAAGGAGTGAATAAAATCGGGGGCTTGCTGCTAATACCTGTAATTCGAATGGTATCCTCTTTTTTAAAAACATAACTACTACCATAAAATCTACAAGAGCGGTCAATAATTTTGTGGGTACGTTCTTTTATTGTACTTTCATCTTCTTTATACCTTAGCACTCTTGTTCCTTCATATTGGCCAACGGGTAAATGGCACGGTTGCAATGACATATCACCTTTTTTAATAATATACGGTTGAATCATAGTTGTAACCTCCTTACAATTTTGGTGATACTCAAATAATATACTATCATCATTTTAAAATCAACTTATATTATAAAATATTTTCTATATATTCTACAATTAAATTTCAGTTACGAATCTTTTTCTATTTTTTAATTATTGAAAGTTTCGTTTTACACTTATTTTTTCGGAAAAGTCAGAATATTCGTTGATTTAAAAATCAAAACCTTGTATAATGTATTTTAAATATAGATAGAGGGGTTGTGTTGATAATGAAACATAATACACATGTAAAATACAATACTTTAGAGTCTTTTGTATCAACAATTAATGACTTAGGTATCGAATTAATCATTGATGAATCGTTAAGGAATGTCCGTAAGCAACAATTAGAAAATCTCATCGATCATGCACTTAAAAATAAAAACGAGAATGATTTCAAACGCTATACAGAAGAATATAAACATTTGGAGGCATATCTCGTTGGTTAATTTAGTTGTCATATATTTAAAATAAGGTCTATTCACTAATTAATTAAAGTTAGCGAATAGACCTTTTATATTGTTTATTTAAGACATTAATCTGATTAACTCATATCTATCAATATCTCCAAAATAGTGATAGATATCATAATCTGCTAATGCTTCTTCTATACTATCAAAGTCATGCAATGTGCCTTCCAATGCATGTTCTAATTCAGTAACGTCTCCCACACCGAAGAAGTCACCGAAAATTTTAGCATGTTCAATTCTTCCTTTTTTAACATCTAATTTAATTTGAACAAATCCTTTTTCAAATTTTTCTTCTCGTTCAAAATTATATTTAGGATTTCTACCGTAATTCCATTCCCAAGTACGATATTTTTCATTACTTAATTGCTCTATATTTGCCCAATCTTCGTCTGAAAGCTTATATTCTTCAACTTGTGTAGCCTCACCAAATATTGTTTTTAAAATAATTTCTTTAAAAGTATCAATATCTAATGGTTCAGTTAAGAATTCTGAGATATTAGCAACTCTACTTCTCACAGATTTAATACCTTTCGATTTAATTTTTGCTGGATTCACACGCAAGGCATTTTGAACTTCATTTAATTCACTGTTTAACATTAAAGTACCATGGCTAAACATTCTATCTTTTACTTTGACCATGGCATTACCGGAAATTTTAGCTTTACCGATTTGAATATCGTTTCGGCCACTCATTTCTGCATCTAATCCAAGTGATTTCAATGCTTCCACTATAGGTTCAGTGAACTTTTTAAAATTATGAAAACTATTGCCATCATCATCCGTTATAAAACTAAAGTTTAGGTTGCCTGTATCATGGTACACGGCACCGCCACCTGAAATACGTCTGACTACATCTATACCATGTTCATCAATATAAGGTTGGTTCACTTCTTCAATCGTATTCTGATTTTTGCCAATAATAATTGAAGGACGATTGACATAAAACAGAAAATAACTATCGTCATTCGGCATGTGCTTTAATACATATTCTTCCATTGCCAAATTTAATGTTGGATCTGTAATATCATTATTACTAATAAATTTCATATACTGCACTCCTTTTCCTCTTAATACCCTTACCTTATTTATGCAATATTTTCATTAAAAATGCCAATCATTTAACTGATTTATACTAATTTTTCTAAAAAAAGAATGATAACTGTATATTTAAAGGTTATTTGTTTATTTGTCTGTCGTTTTTTTGTATAATACTATCTAGTTAGCATTTCTAGGGAGGATTCAATATGACTGTCGCAGAAGTCGGAAATATAGTAGAATTTTATGACGGTTTAAAAGGCCGCGTAGAAAAAATTAATGATAACTCTGTAATTGTAGATTTAACAATTATGGAAAACTTCAATGATCTAGACCTGCCTGAAAAAACTGTCATCAATCACAAGCGATATACAATCGTCGAACAAGAAGGATAGTTTATATGAATAGAATTTCAAACGCTTTAATCTGGTTTATTGTAAGCTTCATCGTATTTCACATTATTTTATATATCATGTGGGGTGAAAAGCAAGAATACTGGTACCTTTATACTGGTATCATGCTTATCGCAGGTATCAGTTATATATTTTACCAAAGAGATATTGAATCAAAAAGATTATTAACATCTCTAGGGATAGGTATTATTACGGGTATCGTACTCATTATTATACAGCTAGTTTTAGCAGCTATCTCATCAGATATTCAGTACGCATCACTGATTAAAGAGTTAACACGAACAGGTGTATACTTTAAATGGCAAATGTTAGTTACTTTATTATTTGTGATACCGTGTCATGAACTTTATATGAGAACTGTATTACAAAAAGAACTACTCAAATTAAACATTCCAATGTGGTTAAGCGTATTAATAACAGCAATTTGTTCTGCTTCTTTATTTTTCTATCTAGATAAAATGTGGATTGTTTTCTTTGTATTCATCGTTCAAATTGTACTTTCATTAAGTTATTATTATACGCGTAGAATTGCTACAACTGTCATAGCACAAATTGTTGCAGTAGTTATTCTATTAATTTTCCACGGATAAATTGAAATAGAAACACAAGCTTATGAATGATGTAAAAAAGATTAAGATTTTACAGCTTATACCCCACAGTTTGAAAAAGATGAGGGCATAAAAGGTCTCTGAATGAAAATAAACGCCAATTTCTATTGAAATAATATAGAAATTGGCGTTTTCTTTGGTTTTAAGAGATTTTTATAGCACATAAATTTTATCAAATAATAACATTAAATGTTTGTTTTTGTTCGATGTGATAGTCATTATCTTTTAAATTTCTAGCAATTAATTCAACCATCGTAATTTCACCCGTTTCGTGAATGACAGCATCTTCTAAATATTGCTTATAGTTTCTATAGCAGTAATCAGTCATACTTACACGATACATGTGGTCTAATTTAATATTTTCCAATGTCACACGATGGTATGGCTCTGCATTCATATCTATTGTATAGTTAACACCTTGCCAAAACGTACATAAGGTTTCATCTACGATTGTTAAGCTCAATGCGCCGTCACTAAAAGCTATATGTGAATAGCAATACTCTAAAATATCATGAATCTGTTGACCTTTCATTGTTAAATCAACTGGGACATCTGGATGAGGATAGGCATTAAATAAATCTTCATTTGTAATGATGCCATTGAGCCCCTCTTCACCACTCGTTGGTAAGTGTACACAAGATATATCATAATCATAGGCTAATCGAATACTATCATGTAATAACTGTGTGAATGGATGAGGTTTTGTTATAACATCACTCAAACCATTTACCTCTGCTGACAAAGCATTTTCGTTTATGCTTTCTTCACTCCAATTACAAACTGTTTTTCTATCATAAAAAGTCAAATCTAATAATGCTTGGTCTTCTGGATAATGATTTAAATCTACAATTTTAGAATTGACATCTTCTAATTCATACGAATTTGTGCGTTTTTTAAAGTTAATCTTCACATGTATAAGTTGTTCAGCATTTTGTCCTGCTTGTACATAAAGCGTCTGATCATCTCTACCGATAAACGTTTGATGTTGATGACCAGTAATTAATAAATCAATAACGCCTAGGGTCTGCATGATTTTTTCCGCTTCATTTACATTTTGCTCACGCTCATTAGAGGTTTTATTTAGTTGATTTAGTCCACCATGGTATATAACAATTAAAAAGTCTGGCATTTCGCTTTCATGAATAAATCGAATCCAACGTTTAGAAGAGCGTAATGTTTTTTCAATTCGTACATCATTTTCCATTTCAAAATGTTCACGCTCCATTAGCCCATCTGAAGTCAAACCCACTATTGCGATTTTTACACCTTCTATTTCTTTAATTGTATATGGTGTAGAAAAATATGGTTCTTTTGTACGTTTATATTCAATATTTGCCGATAACCATGGAAACCTAGACAATGATACTGCCCTTGAAAAGAATGACAGACCAAACTTAAATTCATTAGGACTAATACCACTTGCATCGTATTGCATAGCATTCATCAATTTTATCATTGGATGACGTTTATAAGGTGCTACAACTGCATAATAAAATGCTGCTAACGAACCTGCTAAACTACCACCACTATCTAATAAAATAACGTGATCATTTGTTTCTCTAATACTTTTAACATAAGATCCTGCCCTATAAATATTGGAATTATTCTCACCACTTTGAAAATAACTATGCATATCAGAAGTAGTGATAATGTCTATTGCGATTTTTTCACTTTTTTTCATACGCCTCTCCCCTCATTAATATTAGTCTAACACGTTTCTAAAATAGCTTGAAATAATAATAAACATTTATCATCAACAGTGAATATTTGCCAACTATACGCTTTGATCCTGAAACTAAAAGCACCAGTACATCATTTGTTAGATGTACTGGCACCATTGTTTCACAAACTATTCAGATCAGATTTACATTTAACAATCAACCAATTTGTACGCGTTCTTTAGGATAATGAAATTTATCAGGTTCTCTACGTCCACCAATCATAATAATAAAACTGATTAAACCAACACGGCCAATTAACATCAACACCATCAAGACACCTTTACTCATATCATTCACATCACCAGTAATACCTAATGATAATCCACAAGTTCCAAATGCCGACATAACTTCAAAAAACGCTTGTAAAAATGAAACCTTTCCATTTTCAACAACCAGTATAAAAATCATACTCGTAAAAGTTAATATGCTAGCCATGATAAAAACAGCAAATGAACGTTGAACATCAGTTATGTGAATTTCACGATTAAATGCTTTGATAGACGTTTTTTCAGGTTGGTTGCTAAAGTTTAAAAGGAATAATATTAAAATCGCAAATGTCGTAGTTCTAATTCCCCCACCGACAGAACTTGGGGATGAACCTATAAACATCAGTATACCCATAACGATATTCGTACCTTCTCCATAACCACTTACATCAATAGTTTGAAGCCCTGCGCTCCTTGTGGTAGCTGATTGGAATAATGCATAAAATAGCGATTTGTGCCAACTCATATTCTGAAAAGCTTGGTTATGTTCGAATAAAAGGATAATTAATACACCGAAAATAAACAAACCAAAATAAGTGACCGTTGTGATTTTTGCAAATAATGAAAATCTAAAATTAGGAATTCGATTTTTGATATATGCTTTCACTTCTATCAATACAGGAAAGCCAATTGAACCTAACATGATTAAAAACATAACAATAGTTTGCACAAAATAGTCATTTGCATATGGTATAAGTGATTGTCCAGTTATATCAAGCCCACCATTTGTTGTTGCTGATACCGATACAAATAATCCTTGCATAATTGCATATTGAATGTCGGGGTTATCTCTATAGAAATAAAATGCTAATAATGATGCACCAACAAGTTCTATGATAATGATTGTTCGAACAATATCTAAAATCAATTTCACAGTACCACTCATCGTATGTTTATTATTATCAAGCATGATTAATTGGCGTTCACGCATACCAATATGTTTACCTAAGACAACCCACAGCATAGTTCCAATGGCCATAACACCAATACCACCTAAATTTAGTATCAGCATGATAACCACTTGGCCAAATGTTGTGTAAGTATCAATAATGTTAACTGGCGTTAGACCTGTTACACTGACACCTGACACAGCAACAAACAAGGAATCAATTGGATCTACAGAGACATTGGACTTATGGACAAACGGCAAGTTCAGCATTAAAAATGCCACGATAATTGCCGCGATATAATACATTACAATCCCTTGTTGAGGACTTGATTTTTTTAACAATTGGTTGAAAATGGACAACGTTTCTTCACCTCAACGTTACTTCAGTTTAATCTTAATATCCTTTTCTTTACCATCCCTATATATTTTAGCTGGTAGCGTTTTTAAATCATCTTTATGATTAAAAATAATTTGTCTGTATCTAAGATTATCTTCTAATGCTTTACCATCTAATTCTACTATGACATCATTTTTTTGCAACCCGGATTTTTCACCTAATGAACCTTTTTTAACATCACCTACTAGCACGCCTTTTTTAACATCTTCTGGTAAATTAATAGATTGTTTGGTAGCTTCATCAACCTCACTAATATTAGCAATCTTCACACCTGTATTAGGATATTTAACTTCACCTTTATCTTCTAATTGCTTGGCAATGTCTTCAGCGTCATTGACCGGTATGGCAAAGGCAATACCTTCAACATTATCCATATCTATTTTCAAGGATGCTATACCTACTAACTTACTATTTCTATCAATCACGGCTCCACCTGAGTTGCCCGGATTTACAGGTGCATCTATTTGGAAAGCACTCATTAACACATCATATTGATCGTCTTTATTGATATCCACTGGTATGTGTCTGTTCAAACCTGAAATAATACCATCAGAAATACTTCCTTTAAAATCTACACCTAGAGGGTTTCCTACGACTATAATTGGTTCACCTAGTACTAAAGTACTGGAATCGCCTATTTTAATTGGTTTCACTTTACTATCCGATTTTACTTTAGCTTTAACAACGGCGATATCTGAATACTTATCCGTGCCAACAACTTTTCCAATCGCATAGTCATCATTACCATATGTAATCTTCTGTTCTTTTTTATCTCCAACCACATGTGCGTTGGTCATAATAAAAATAGAGTCGCCCACTTTTTTGTAGACGACACCTGAACCTAATTCATTTTCTTTACCTGCTTCTTGTGTCTCTTTTTCGGCAGAAGTTCTATCATCACTTGTATCATTTTCAACAGTTACTACTGAATGAATTGCACTGTTTGCACTTTTCATTGTTGTTGTATAAGTTTTATCTTTATTTTGATTATCGTTAAACACGCTATCATTTGAAGTACCATTTTCATCAACATTTTTGAATATAGCTTGTATGAGTGTAAGTAAAACAATAACTGCAACAACAATTAAAATTTTAGCCCAATGTTCAATAAAGAAAGCCTTAACTTTATCAGAAGTATTAGCTGTGCTTTCATGCTTAGTTTCATTGTTACGATTCGAATGTTCACTGGCACTTTTTTGGTGCTTCATTTGGAAAGATGTTTGTTCATCATTACTCAAATAATCATCGACTCTAGATTGTTGTGCATTCTCTGAGTAAAAGTTTTCTTCCTGCTGTTTTTCAGCTGGGACATGTTGTTCATTTGATTGTGCACTGTTATTTTGATCCACATTCTCAACATGTGATGATTTTGAATTTATATTATTTTTTTCATCCGCTATGTTCTCGTTTTCATTGTATGGATGATTGATATTGTCCGCTGAGGTTGACTCATCGTTTTCTGTTCTCTCTGGTGTATGTTTTGAGTTCCGCGCAGCAGCAATGGCTTGTTGTTGCTGAATTTCTTCTTGTGTAAGCTTTTCAATACGTGCTTTTCTTAAATTTTCTTTCACACGCTCTTCATTATTTTTAGCAAGTATTTCAGCCTTTTCTTCACGCTGTTTTCTAGCTTGACGTTCTTGTTGCACACGTTGTTCCCGTTCCTCGTTATGAAAGTATTCACGTCGTTTGCGTCCATACTTTGCTTTTGGGATGACATGTTTTTTATTTTGCGTCACAATAAGCCCCCCTATTACTTTTGATTGCAATTCTATTATGACATATCAAATATAATTTTTCTGCTTTATTTTGTCATATAAAGTTAGCATACTACAGATTATAGTCTCTTTTATTAAAAAATTCTAACTTTATCTCATGAAAAATAAAACAAAGCCTGAGACATAGTTTTTATGCTCAGACTTATTTATATTATTTATGTTCTTTTTTATTATTTTTAACAGAAGTTAACCAACCAATAATCACAAGTGCAATCATAACCGTCCAGAAAATAGATTGCCATAATACACTGTGTGGGAAGTGTTCCGGTAATATTTTAATATCTGGGTGCGCTAACACCATTATTACTAATTTAATACCTACCCAGCCGACAATTGCAAATGCAGCACCTTCTAAACCAGGATATTTATTCAATAGATTTACAAACCAAGTGGCAGCAAAACGCATGATGATTACACCTAGCATACCACCTAAGAACATGACTGCAAACTGTCCAAGGTCCATACCACCAAAGTGTATACCAACAGTAGGTAAAGTTACTGCAATAGCAAGTGCAGCTAACATAGAGTCAATCGCAAAGGCAATATCTGCAAATTCTACTTTTAATACTGTACCCCAAAATGCTTTTGGACTTGCATGTATTTCCTCACCTGACTCATCATAATGGTGGTCATCCGTACCATCTTCTTTTTGGTGATCTTTTTCATTAAAGAATGATATGAGATTCTTAATGGACATGTATAATAGGTAAATTGCACCCAATGCTTGAATCCACCAAAAATGTGCGATAATGCTTATTAAAAATAAAGAAATAAAACGGAAAATAAATGCACCTAACAGTCCATAAAACAATGCTTTTTTACGTTGTTCTGGAGGCAAGTGTTTAACCATGACTGCCATTACGACAGCATTATCTGCTGCTAATAATCCTTCTAAAAATACCAGTACTACTAGAACCCATAAATAAGGTAAAATTAAACTCGGATCCATTTAGGACAACTCCTTTAGTTTTTTACATAAAAATAGAGACCTAAGCTAAGTAAATGCTACACACATTTTCGATCATATACACGCCTATAGTAAATTAAACTTTTAGCTTTATATATTTTGTATGTTTGTAACATTTATAAGCAAAGGTCTCACTCGACAGTATTTTTCTGCCCATTTTACCGGAAACGTTTAACGTTTCGTAATGACGACAAAATGACTATGTTAAAAAGATATATAAAACAGACATTTCACAAAAATATTACTATCTCATATATCTCCTTAAAAACAGTTGAGTTACTCCCCTCCGACTACAAAGTCATAGGTATTCTATTAATAATATAGTATTATACACAATTAATCATATTATAACAAACTGTATAATTTAATTTCTGGAAATTTTTCTTCAAACCATCTCGTTGCAAACTCATTTTCAAATAAGAAAACGTAATTATCATAAACATCTTTAACAAGAATAGAACGAGAAGAGCTCATTTTATCTTTAATATCTTCTTCATTTTCAATCCATCTTGCAATTTTTGGACCAACTGGTTCCATGATGACATCGACATTATATTCATTTTTAAGTCTATGTTCAAATACTTCAAATTGTAACTGACCTACCGCACCAATAATAATTTGATTGGTATGCAATGCTTTATAGTATTGAATTGCGCCTTCTTGAACTAATTGTTCAATTCCTTTATGGAAATGCTTCTGCTTCATGACATTTTTGGCAGAAACTTTCATAAATAATTCTGGTGTAAACTGCGGTAATTCTTGGAAACTGAATTTTTGGTTGCCACCTACTAATGTATCTCCAATTTGGTAATTACCTGTGTCATACAAACCTATGATATCTCCAGCAACTGCGTGATTAACTGTTTCTTTATCATCAGCCATAAACGAAGTCGAACGTGTTATTTTCTGTTTCTTTTTCGTTCTTTGTAAGGTAACATCCATACCTCGTTCAAAAGCGCCACTAACTACCCTCATAAAAGCAATTCTATCTCTGTGTTTGGGATCCATATTGGCTTGAATTTTGAAAATAAAGCCTGAAAAATCCGTATCGTAAGGTGTAACTTCAATATCTTCTTTCGTTTGTCGTGCACTTGGCATAGGTGCATGATCAACATAAGCATTTAAGAAATTTTCTACACCAAAGTTCGCTAATGCTGATCCAAAGAACACTGGTGTTAAATCACCATTTCTCAAAGCTTCATTATCAAATGTTTCTCCTGCTTCTTCTACCAACATTAATTCTTCGATTGCTTGTGTAAAGGCGCTATCATTTTTAATATTATGATCTTCTTCCAGTTCATAATCATCATTTAAATGTAGTACATTTTGTTCATCTCTAAATGGCTCAATCGTATGTGTATCTCGATCAATGATACCAAAGAAATTTTGTCCCATACCCACTGGCCAATTCATAGGATACGTTTCGATTTCCAGTGTAGACTCGATTTCATCTAACAATTCAAATGGCTCTTTTCCTACTCTATCTAACTTATTGATAAACGTAAAAATAGGAATACCTCTCATTTTACAAACTTTGAATAGTTTTAAAGTCTGAGGTTCAATACCTTTTGCACAGTCTATAACCATTACAGCACTATCCACTGCCATTAATGTTCGATATGTGTCTTCGGAAAAGTCTTCATGCCCTGGCGTATCTAAAATGTTGATTTTATAATGATCATAATCAAATTGCATCACTGAACTCGTTACTGAGATACCACGTTCTTGTTCAACTTTCATCCAGTCACTTGTTGCAAACTTACCGCTCTTTTTACCTTTTACGGTCCCTGCTTCTCTTATTGCCCCACCAAATAACAGTAACTTTTCTGTTAATGTGGTTTTCCCAGCATCAGGATGTGAAATAATCGCAAAAGTTTTTCTGGATTCTACTTCTTCCTTTATACTCATTTGTTCTCTCCTTTAATTCTCAAATATCGATTGACCAATATCATCAGCAATTTGTACTGCTGTTGACTCATCAAGTAACGTAAACAAGTGTATCACAAGTTCCTCCTTGATATCATCATCATTTAACGAAGTATCAATTTCTAATGACCAATTGAGGTCTGGTATTGCCATAAGTAAGACATCAGCGTCATCATTTTTATAAATATAACTACGAACTGTTACACCATTCAGACTTATAGGCTTAATTTTCAACAGGACCACCGCCAAATTTTTTATAAGCCGCTTCTAAACCGATTAAGTCATCTCGATGCGGTACTTTTACATGACCAGGCATAATTTGATAAGGCTCACGCCCTTTTGACGCCAAGACAACTGTATCACCAGGATTAGCAATTTCAATAGCATGACGAATCCCTTCCGCACGATCTTCGAATTCAACATAATTACTATGCGTTGCGCCTTTAGCAAGTTCACTTGTTAATTTTTTTGGATCATCATTTGCTGGATTGTCAGGCGTAAAAATAACATAATCCGCTCTACAAGCGACACGACCCATTTCAGGTGTTTTCCCCATGTCTCTTTCTCCAGCCATTCCACACAAGAAAATCAATTTCTGTTTTGCAAAAGGTTTCACTGCATCTATAAGTTTATCCATACCATCTGCTGTGTGTGCATAATCTATAATTAAATCAATTGGTAATTTTGGGTCTAAAACTTCAAGTCGACCTTCAACTGGTTCTAAGTTTTCTACCGCTTGAATAATTTCTTCTAAAGTAGCACCTTTTGCCCAAACAGCTATCATTGCTGCCATAATATTAGAGACATTGAAAATGCCTACATATGGTGACTTCACAGGAAATGTACCTTCAGGTGTATTAAAATCAAATGTTACACCTTGTAAAGACTCATGAATATTTTCAGCCTTAAATTGTGCATGTTCTTTGATGCCATACGTAAACACCTCGTAAGGTGTAACTGAAGCTAAATATTCTGAGAATTCATCATCTTGATTTAAAACAACATATTTTTCTTTTGATAAATCTTCACCTAACTGGCTGAATAATAATGATTTGGCATGACCATAAGCTTCCATTGTACCGTGAAAGTCTAAATGATCTTGCGTTAAATTTGAAAACACAGCAACATCAAAATTAACACCACTTAAGCGTCCTAATGATAATCCGTGGCTTGATACTTCTAAAGTCATAGCTTGTGCTTGTTGTTCTACAGCTTCATGAATTTTTTTCGTCAACGCAACTGTTTCAGGAGTTGTATTTGTACCTTTAGATTTTTCTTCGTTAATTTGAAAACCATTTGTACCTAAATAAGCACTACCTTTACCTAATTTTCTATATATGTGGTGTATCATTGTTGCTATAGATGTTTTGCCATTTGTCCCGGTAACACCATATGTAGTAAGTTGTTTACTTGGATAATTAAATAATACATTTACGAGTAAACTAGCAACACGCAACGTGTCAGGAACGATAACTTGCGTTACATCACCTTTCAACAGTTGTTCATGATTTACCACAATAACTTTACAGCCTTGATTCACAACATCTTGACAAAATTTATGACTATCGACGGTATAACCTTTAGAAGCAACAAATATGCTGCCTTCTTTAGCTGTACGCGAGTCCGTTGTTATATCATTCACATTCATATCTAATGTTCCAATCACTTGTTTAACTCTAATTTTTTTAAACAACTCGTTTGCATTCAACATTAACCGCTCCTTTATTTCCAATACTTCTATTATACACATTTTCAAGTGATTTTATAGAAACTAATATTGCATTTTGCCTTTTCTCTACCATTATATATTTTTTTCGTTTTTATTTAAAAACATTATAATTACCGTAAGTATAAACTAGATTTAAAATGTTAATCATATGTAATTAATTATGTAGATTTTCTTTTTTATTTGTTTAATTTCTTTTAAGATGACTTATTTTAAAAGCATGCGTGGTATGGTATAAATATAGAACAATCTAAATTTATCATGATATAATTTTTAAAAATAAGTATGAATTATTTTCTATGCGTTTGTAAAATGATATAATCTCTATTAATTATGTTTTTTCTTTCGCATGACAACAAAATGCGTTAAACTTAGCATGAGCTAAATTTATACTATTGGAGGGTGACTCAAAATGGTTACTCGTAACAAAAAAATATTGATTATTACTGGTTCTTTTGGTAACGGACATTTACAGGTTACTCAAAGCGTAGTAAACCAATTCAACGAAATGAATCTAGACAATTTAACTGTCATTGAACATGATTTATTTTTAGAAGCTCACCCAATTTTGACTTCTATATGTAAAAAGTGGTATATCAATAGCTTTAAGTACTTCAGAAATATGTACAAGTCTTTTTACTATAGTAAACCTGACCAAATAGACAAATGTTTCTACAAATATTATGGTTTGAATAAATTAATTAATTTATTACTAAAAGAAAAGCCAGATTTAATTCTACTTACCTTCCCTACGCCAGTGATGTCTGTATTAACTGAGCAATTTGATATGAATATTCCCATTGCCACAGTTATGACAGATTATAGATTACAGAAGAATTGGGTTACACCACATTCTCAACGATATTATTTGGCAACTGAGGAATTAAAAGATGAATTTGCTGAATTAGGCATTCCAAGAAATCAATTAAAGGTTACAGGCATTCCAATTTCTGATAAATTCGAACAAGATATCGACCAATCTGCATGGTTACGTCAAAATAATTTGAATCCTGACAAACCAACAATCCTTATGTCAGCAGGTGCTTTTGGTGTTTCTAAAGGATTCGATCAAATGATTAGCGATATTTTGACTAAAAGTCCACACTCGCAAGTCGTCATGGTTTGTGGTAAAAACAAAGATTTGAAGCGCACATTATCTAGCCAATTTAAAAATTATGATAACGTACTGATTTTAGGTTATACAAAACAAATGAATGAATGGATGGCTTCAAGTCAATTGATGATAACAAAACCAGGTGGCATCACTATTTCTGAAGCACTAACGCGACAAATACCAATGATTTTCTTAGATCCTGCGCCAGGACAAGAGTTAGAAAACGCGCTCTATTTTGAAGAAAAAGGTTATGGTACAATCGCTTATTCACCCGATGAAGCTATACAACAAGTAGCCTCATTAACAAATCATCCAACTTCACTAGTGGAAATGTCTGAAGCAATGAGTGAATCGCGCATTCCATATTCAACATATAAATTATGCAAAGATTTGTTAGAACTTCTAGACCATTCGACACGTTATGAAGAAGTTTATGGAAAGGTTCCTTTATATGCAAAGCTCTTCGTTAAATAATACTAACTACAATTCAAGCACAAATTTTATTATTATGTTGATTATTTTATTTTTAATGGAGTTTGCTAGAGGTATGTATGTATTGAGTTACTTAGCCTTACTTCCAACGGCAACTTCTATTGCGGTAGGTGTTACATCTATCGCTATTTCTATTCACTTTATTGCTGATGCAACAACAAACTTTGTCATTGGTTTTTTACTTAAACGCTTAGGTACTAAACTTGTTTTAACACTTGGATTTTTATTAGCTTTTGGTAGTTTGTTTTTAGTCATTTGGTTTCCTACATCACCAATCGTATTAATCACAAGTGCGATATTACTAGGTATCGCAGTGAGTCCGATTTGGGTCATTATGCTTGCAAGTGTTGATGAAAATAACCGTGGTAAACAAATGGGATATGTCTATTTCTCTTGGCTACTAGGCTTATTAGTCGGGATGGTTGGAATGAACTTAATCTTTAAATTCCACCCAACACGCTTTGCGTTTATGATGTCATTAGTCGTATTGATTGCATGGATTTTATACTATTTCGTTAAAATCAGGCTTACTAACTACAATACAAGACCTGTAAAGCAACAATTAGGACAAATTGTAAACGTGACCAAACGTCATCTCATTCTATTTCCAGGTATTTTATTACAAGGTGCTTCAATCACCGCCTTAGTCCCAATATTACCTACATATGCGACAAAAGTTGTCGGCGTTTCAACCGTAGAATATACAATAGCAATTATCATTGGTGGTATAGGTTGTGCCATTTCTATGCTATTTTTATCTAAAATTATAGATAACAATGGAACATTATTTATGTACAGTATCATTTTTGGTGGTTTCGTCTTATACACTATAATGATATTTGCTTTATCTATTATTACAGATATTAAACTAGTCTGGGGCTTAGCATTATTTATTGGCCTAATGTATGGTATCTTATTACCTGCATGGAATACTTTTATGGCTAGTCATATCCATATGGATGAACAAGAAGAGACTTGGGGCGTGTTCAATAGTGTTCAAGGTTTCGGGTCTATGATTGGTCCACTCGTAGGTGGTTTAATTACAGAATTCTCTAAATCTGTTAATAATACATTTTATTTTTCAGCATTAGTGTTCTTATTTTTAGCAATATTTTATGGCTTGTATTTTATTAAAAATAAAAAACAACACAATCACACTTAAGTATATGAGTACGTTTCAACATACAAAAGCGTCGCTATCATTTTAGAAATTATCTAAAAATATGATAGCGACGCTTTTAAAATTTCAATATTATCATCGATTAAAATGATAATTTTATATAAAAAAATTATGCAAAATTAAAATTCTCTAATACTTTCCATTTTTCTGCACTTTCATCATAGTAAACTAAAGAAAGTTGCTCAATTGCTTCTTTATAGTCAATACCCGCTAAGTTCAATTGACCAAAAATGTCTTCGAACTCTTGACTAGTCAAGCCTTGTGCAATTGTAAAATGTGGTACAAATGGATGTTCTGGACGACCATAAAAATCACCACTATTGAATTGATTAAATAATTTTTCTAAATTGTCCGTTTTGGCAACTTTAAAATAAATTACATTTGTAATTGGCGCAAAGTTTGATGCCTTTGTCGCGTGTACTTCAATCGGTGGTATCCCCTCGATTCTTGATTTGATTGTCTCTTTGACAGCGTCAAGATCACCTTCGTTTATTTTAAAATGCTCTTTAATCGTAATGTGTGGCATAATCGTTGCATAGTGAGCATCATAACGTTTACGGTATGCATTTACTTCATCTTGAAACGCTTTTGACGGAATTAATGCTAATCCTAAAATCATTTAAATTCCTCCTTTGTTTAACATAACTACATTATATCAAATTTCACAAAAATTCGTTACTTTTAACTAAATTTCCTACAGATATTTAAAAAGAAATATTATCTGATAAAAAATATTTTAATAAATCATCTAGTAAATGTTTCCAAGATTTCCATCTATGTCCCCCATCAAACTCTGCATAGTGATAAGTAATATCACTATTTTCGATAATCGATTTCAACTGGCGATTAGGTGTTAAAAAATCCGCTTGCTTTCCGGTCGTTGGTAAAGCAAAGTCTTTTTCTTCTAATCCAACTGTATGCCAAATCGTCAATTGTTCTTGAAATTGACATCGTTCAATTAATGTTTGTATTACCTCATCATGTTGAGGACTCAATAGACCTACTTGGCTAAAAATTCTTGGATAGGATAAGGCTGTGATCAAAGCTGCACTCCCTGCTAAACTATCACCTAAAATAACTCTGCCATTTCCTACTTTATATGTTGGGAATTGAGCGTCTATAAACGGTAAAATTTCATTCGCCATACATTTTACAGTTAGTGCTGTTTTTGCTCCTTGAGGATGAAATTCTGCTCTTCTTTTTTCAACATCTTCATAATGAAAACCCACAAAGATTGCTCTTTCTACTTCATTTGCTTCCCACAATTTTTCATACGTTCTGTGTATTCTACCAAAGCTAAAAAAATCCAAACCATCAAAACAAAAGACGACCTTGTATTTAAATAATTCTGTGAAATCTTTAGGTAAATAAATAGAAAGTGTGATGTCTCTATCTAATATGTCGCTTGAAAAATTAATTTTATTAATTCGTCCTGCTTGAAAATTGTCCATAAAAATAATGCGCCCCCTCATAGTCTTAATGACATTGTATCAAGAGACGCAATATTTTAAAATAACTCCTTTTTATTTAGCAAAGTAAGATACTATTTTTTAATCGTTAATATTCTCTTTTTTAAGGCGTTCAGGATAATCTTTTAGCCAAAAAACAGCATTGGGTACTTTTTCTGGGTCTGGTTTATAAATCGCTTTTCTACCAGATCCTAAACGCTTTTTCTGCAATTCATAATCTTTCAATGCGTTTATAGCTGGTTTGTGTAATAGCCAAATCGCTATGATATTAAGCCATGCCATCATGCCTACACCTAAATCTCCCATTAACCATGCTATATCTGCCGTTTTCACTGCGCCATAAACTGTTGCTAATATCAATACAATACGAGTTATATTGATAAATATAAAGGAAGTTCTATAATTTGCAGATCTCGTTAAGTATGCAATATTGGTTTCTGCAATATAGTAATAAGCCAATATAGTAGTAAAAGCAAAGAAAAATAATGCAATTGCTATAAAGTAAGATCCGAATCCAGAGAATGATGGATCAAAATGATAACTTCCGCCTTGTAAAGCCTTATCTATACCTGCTTGAGCATACATTGCTGTACCAGAATAATCTTTATCTCCATTTGACATTTCAACAAAGATACCATTATCTTTAATCAAACTCGCTTTATCACTAGGTGTATTGCCACCATCCGTTACATTATATGTACCAGAAAGCAAGATGATTAGTGCGGTTGCAGTACAGACAAATAAAGTATCAACGTAAACTGAAAACGCTTGCACCAAACCTTGTTTTGCTGGATGTGACACCTCTGCTGCCGCGGCTGCATGTGGCCCAGTACCTTGACCAGCCTCATTTGAATAAAGACCTCTTTTGACTCCTATTTCAATCATTGCACCTACAATCCCACCAAATGCTGCTTGCATGCCAAATGCAGATTTGAAAATTAATGCAAACAATGCAGGAACCGCTTCAATATTAAGTATAATGATAATAACCGCCATTAATATATAAAACACTGCCATAAATGGTACAACTGCTGTCGCTGCATTAGCAATCCATTTGATTCCCCCAAAAATAATTAATCCGATAATGATTGCTAAAAATATGGCTACAACCCATGGATTTAATTGAAACGCATTTTTCATAGAACTGGATATAGCATTGGATTGAACACCTGGCAATAATAATCCGACTGAAATTACAGTGACAATTGCAAAGATCAATCCATATACTTTGCCCAGTTTCCCCTTTATACCATATTCAATATAAAATGCTGGTCCACCTCTATATTGTCCCTTCTCTTCTCGTTTATATATTTGTCCTAGTGTCGATTCTATAAAGGCGCTACTTGCTCCTAAAAATGCTGTAGCCCACATCCAAAATACGGCGCCTGGTCCACCAATAAATATTGCTGTCGATACACCTACAATATTACCAGTACCTACACGACCTGCTAACGATAAGGCGATTGCTTGAAAACTTGAAATACCAGTTGGTGACTTTTCCCCTTGAAACATAAGTCGAATCATTTCTTTAAAGTGTCTGACTTGGAAAAATTTCATAAATAGTGAGAACAATATACCAGTGATTAACAAACCATAAACTAATGGTTTGCTCCATACTATGTCATAAAGCCAAGTTAAAAAACCTTCTATCATAACGTATCCCCCTTGTTATACCATTAAAGAAAATGATATTTTTTAATATTATACACATATGTTATGTTCCGCGCAACGCATTATATAAGTTATTATTTTAACAATTTATATAATGTGTTATGAATTTTTTATATAAATAACATTAATATATTTAATACTTATATTATCTTATAACGTACTACTTATTATTAAGTAACAATTGTTACTTACCTGAAATTGCAGTCAACCACACGGTGCGACTAAGTACAAACTTTCACAAATTTACCTTTTGTTCTATCTTTTTTTAAGATATACTGAATTATAAATTCAAATAAAGTTTTATAGGAGGAACCATTCTATGCTTAACAAAGTATGGTTTAGAACAGGTATCGCTTTATTAATCCTGTTTTTACTAATCAAATTGATTATGGAAGTACATAGTCTTTTCACACCATTCATTATTATCCTTCAATCTGTGTTACTGCCATTATTATTGAGTGGCTTTTTGTTTTACATTTGTTTGCCTTTTCAAAAAATACTTGAAAAGAATCATGTGCCACGCTGGGGTAGCATTACTCTAATCTTTATAGGCTTAATCATAATTATTAGTATTGTTATTGGGGTATTAGCTCCGTTAATTGCAGAACAAATTGAAAACTTAGTAACTCAAATACCTGCATTACAACATGAAGTTCAAAACATCATTAATTTCGCTCTAGATCAAATGGAAAGATTACCTAATGATGTAACAGATCGCATTAATAAAATGGTACAATCTATCAGCGACAGTACTGCTGACATTTTATCTAACTCTTTAGGTTACTTAACATCATTTATTTCAACACTTTTCTTACTGATAATGGTTCCGTTCTTTTTAATTTATATGTTAAAAGATCATGAACGTTTTATCCCTTTCATCGCAAGACTATTTAAAGGAGACAGAAAAGTTTTCACTGTAGAATTATTGAAAGATTTAAATGAAACTGTTAAATCCTATATTCAAGGCCAAGTTACAGTAAGTATCATTCTTGGTATTATCTTATACATTGGTTATTCAATTGTAGGACTTAACTACACATTATTACTCGTTATGTTTGCATGTGTAGCAAATATGATACCGTTCTTAGGTCCTTGGATGGCATTTGCACCCGCTGCAGTCATTGCAATTATTCAAAGCCCTACAACATTTATATGGGTATGTATTATCACGCTGATTGCACAACAATTAGAAGGTAATGTGATTACACCTAACGTAATGGGTAAATCACTTAGTATTCATCCTTTAACAATTATTGTAGTGATATTAGCTGCAGGTAATCTTGGCGGTTTCGGTCTAATCTTAATAGCTGTTCCATTATATGCTGTCATTAAAACCGTTGTCAGAAACGTATTCCGTTATAGACAAGAAATTATTGCAAAAGCCAATAGTGACGTCAAAGAATGAAATAATGATATAAAACAAAAAGACTATTCGTTTCAGTTGTTGAAACGAATAGTCTTTTTATATGTTAATAATTAAAGATATTTAATTATTTAACGATATGATAACCACTGTCTACATGGATATTTTCGCCTGTAACTCCACTTGAAAAATCACTCAATAAGTAAGCTGCAGTTTTACCTACTTCTTCTTGGTCTACATTACGTTTTAATGGCGCACGTTCTTCAATTTCTTTCATGATTGTGTTAAAACCACCAACACCTTTAGCGCTAAGTGTACGAATTGGACCAGCTGAAATCGCATTGACACGGATATTATCTTCACCCAAATCTAATGCTAAATAACGTACATTTGCTTCTAAACTCGCTTTAGCTACACCCATCACATTGTAATTTTGCACAGCATACTCGCCACCTAAATAAGTAGTAGCAACAATACTACCACCCTCAGGCATGATTTTTTTTGCTTCTCTAGCAACAATTGTTAATGAATATGAACTAATGTCTTGTGCCAATAAGAAGCCATCACGAGATGTATCTGAAAAACGACCTCTTAAATCTTCCATGTTAGCAAAAGCAATCGAATGATAAACACCGTCAATGTTACCTACTTCTTCTCCAATTTTTGCAAAACCATTGATAACATCTTCGTCTTTTTGTACGTCTATTTGATACATTCTAATTGTTTGTTGATCTAACTGTTCAACAAGTTTTTCCATTTCTTTTTTACTACGTTCTTTACGATATGTAAAAACTAAATTCGCACCTAATTTGTCTAATACTTTAGCTACACCAAAACCGATACTACGTTTATTAGCAATACCCATAATGACGAATGTTTTATTTTCTAAATTTAACATGAAAATAACTCCTTTTTTAAATTTTCATTGTAAATTGGTTCGAGATGTTATAATCATACTTCCTATCACTTCGCTCGATGCCAATTCTAACAAACTTTATTTTAACATTGGTTTCATTGTTTAAACAATTCATTTTACATTCTATAAACGAATTCATCGTTTTTTGCTTTCTTTCGAGTTGAAATTTTGACCAACGCTTCATTCAATTAATCAGTACTAACAGCTTAAAGTAACTTGCATATTGTTCTTTCACTACCTATTAATACATATTTTAGGATTTCAATACTATCCCAGATATAGATGTTAATAATAAAATTCTAATTCACGTTTTAACTCATCAACATACTCTTTAGATCCCGTTACAATGACACGGTCTTTATAGCGTAATTGAGTATCACCATGTGGTACAATCGATTCATTATTTCTAATGATTCTCACAAATATAATATCCCCATCAAACGGGAAATTACGTAATTGAATTTGATCATATTTATGATTTAGCATTGCAATTTCATATAAAGATGTTTCCACATTACTTAAAAGATTAAGCATATTTGGTGTTTCTATTAAACCTTTCAAGAGTATCTTATTACTCATAAAGCCACTAAATACTTCTATACCTTCACTTTGTAAACCTTCATCACCAGTACTCGCTTCTAACCTACATATAACTCGATTTACACCATGGCTTTTGGCCATTAAAGCCACTTTTCTATTAATATCGTCATCATTTGTAGAACAAACAACAATATCTCTTTCAAATAAACCTAAACGCTCTAATAATGGTTCTTCATAATCTGCAATTTCAATCATCGAAATTGCATCTGATAATTTACGTTTATCACTTAAATCATTTCTATAATATAAAGAAACTTGATAAAGTTGTGATGTTAAATTCTGAGCAATTGGTATGGTTAATTGGTTTTTACCTATTAAACTCACTTCAATCTGTCTTGTTGCTTCATCTGGCATCGGGAACATTTTCTTAAATATAATTGGTACAAAAACACATGTAATAACTGCACTTAATATTAAAATACCTGATATTTCAGATGATATTGTTCCAAGTTTTTCAGCAATTTTTGCAGAAGCAATAACCAACGATAAAGTTGACGTTAGCAAGAAAGCTGAAGAAATTGTTGTTTTCATATCAAACCATCGACGTATATAAAATACTGGTATTAATTTAGATATTAAAAAGGCCAATATTAAAAATGGAATGATAAGTAATAATGAAGGCTCTTTTATTAACATTGGTATATTTAAATCTACACCAACCATGATAAAGAATATTGGAATAAAGAATCCGTAACCAAAGGAATCTAATTTCTCTACCATATCCTCATCAGGACCCAGTAAAGAAACAATCACGCCGGCTAAGAAAGCGCCTAGAATATTTTCTGCACCAACGCCTTCCGCCAAAGCAACTAGCATGATAATTAACGCAAATACCGCACGTATACCAATTTGTGTTGTACCATCCATCAGTTTTTGCAAGAATTGTGCTTTCTTAAATAATCCACCTAGGAAATAAAAAACAAGCGCAAATACTACTAAACTCCCTATTAACCAAAGTGATGTGCCACCTGAAGCGTGTAGTGTTCCGTACGCAGTTAATAATATCATTGTCACTAAGTCAGCTAATACTGCTACTAATAATATGAATTGTCCGATAGTTGTACGCATAATATTCATTTCTTTTAGTGTAGGTACCACAACACCTAATGAAATAGTAGAAATAATAATAATCATTAATAAAACATCATCAATTAAACCAAACCATTTAAATGCATATGCAAATACAATTGAAATAACCATTATAAATAAAAATACAGTAAGTGCTAATTGTAAATGACCAGGTTCTTTACTTTTATCATTATCTTCCAATGCGCCTTTGTCTTTTTTAAATGCTTTAAAATCAATTTCTAAACCACTCAAAAACATTAAGAATATAAAGCCTAATGTAGATAAAATATTTAACATAGCATCACGTTCTACTATGTTTAAAAAAGAGTGCCCAATAAGAATACCCATTAATATTTCTGCTACAACAACAGGCAAGAATGTAATTCGCAATCTATTGATTAGTATCGGTGTAAGGAATGCTGCCATTACAACGACAACAAGTGATAAAAATTCCATGTAACCCCCTATAATAAGTAAGACATGAATGAAGTTGCTAATCCAAAGTAAATCAACATACTCACAATATCATTGATTGTAGTTATAAATGGACCACTAGCAACTGCAGGGTCAATTTTTAGTTTATTCATAACTAATGGAATCATTGATCCCACTAATGTACCTACTGTCATAGCAATTGTTAAACTGCTTGCCACGATCGTAGCTAAAATTGGCTGTCCATAAAGCACCATTATAATAATAAACAGCAATATAGCACAAATCAAACCACTTAAAAAACCGCTACCTGCTTCTCTCAATGCGACTTTAAAATTACTTTGTTCGTCAATTTCACCAGTTGAAATATTACGTACTGATACGGCAAGTGATTGTGTCCCAGAATTACCAGACATACCACTGATAATTGGAATAAACGCTGCCAATAATGACACTTGTGCTAAAGTATCCTCAAATGATCCAAGTATCGTGGCTGTGATCATTCCTAAAAACGTTAAAATAATTAGCCATGGCAAACGTTTCTTAGCAGTTTTAATGACTGAATCATTGGTTGCATCAACATCAGATACCCCGGCTAAACGAGAGTAGTCTTCACTCGCTTCTTCATCCATAACATCTAAGATATCATCGATTGTAATAATACCTAATAAGTGATCTTGATAATCGACAACTGGCATAGCGATAAAATCATAATCACGCATTTTCTGAGCAACATCTTCTTGGTCATCAGCAGCATTAGCACTGATCACACGTTCGCTCATTATGTCTTCTATATAAGCATCATTTTCTGCTACGATTAAATCTCTTAGTGATAAAACCCCAGCTAATTGTTTATGCTCATTCACTGCAAATATGACATAAATTGTCTCAGCATCTGGCGCTTGTTCTTTAACATGCATTAAAGCTTCTTTCACTGGCATTGTTGATTTTAAAGAAATATATTCCGTCGTCATGATACCGCCAGCAGTATCCTCTTCGTAATGTAATAATGCTTTAATTTCTTTTGCATCTTCACGGTTCATCAGTGTCAGCAAGCTAACAATTTTCTGCTTAGATAATTGATTCATAATGTCTACTGCGTTATCGTATGACATATTTTCTAACACTTTGCTAGCATATGTAGCATCCATAGTATCGAACAGCGCTTCATACGCTTCTTCATCAATTTCTAATTGTTCAAAGAAATCTGCTACTTCTTCAGGGGACAATACTTCAAACATTTTTTGTCTAATATCTTCATCGCTGTCTTCAAAGTATTCACTTTGTTCATATGTGTGCATCGCTAAGAATTCTTCTCTAAATTCACCAATATGATTTTCATGCAGTAATTTATCTAGCATTTCTTGATCATATACTTGCTCATCTTCTAAAACGATTTGGTCTTTTTCATTTGCCAAAAGTCCCACCTCCATAGTTACTCAAATTATATCATATTAAATATGTTTTCTATTGCATCATATTTATCTTGTATTTCAATCTTTTGATCATAGATTGGATGTATAAAAGATATTTTAAAACATCGTAACAACTGATGTTTAAAATACGAATGTTCTCCTCCATATAAATCATCACCCACAATAGGATGTCCTATATGCTGAAGATGGACGCGAATTTGATGTGTCCGGCCTGTTAATAAAGTAACTTCACATAAAGTGTAATTATTTTTATGGTCTAAGCATCTATATTTTGTTTTTGCTTGTTTACCATTTGAATTGACTTGTCTTGTAATAATACTAGCAGGATCTCTAGCAATAGGTGCATCTATGATTCCTTGTGATTGCAATTCACCATAGCATACGCATAAATAGGTTTTATCAATGTGTATGTTTGACATCAGATGATGTAAAAAACCATGTTTAGCAATCACAACAATACCTGAAGTATTTCGGTCAATCCTAGTGACAATATGCGGTACGATGTTTTGTCCTGATTGTTTAAAATAACCTAGAACTTGTTCAGCTAAACTAAAATGTTTATGTTCTCTTGATGGTGCGCAGTTTTGAAAAGCTTTTTTAGAAACGATTAATAAGTATGCATCTTCATATAAAATATTTAAAGACTTATTGAATGGGATTAAATTATTACTAGCTGTCTCGCAACCTAAATGTACCTCCACTATATCGCCGTTCTGTAATTGCTTACGCACAGTTTCTGCTTGTCCATTAACAATTAAAGCGCCATTATGCTTAATGGCGCTAATTGTATTCTTAGAATACCCTTGCTCCTGTAAAAAAGTTCTTAGCATTTGAGGGTCTCTAATCATATACGTAAATTGCATTATTCATCGTCTCCACTTGAAATAAAGGAATCATGTACTCTTTTCCAAAATGGAAATGGTCTAAACCTAGCAAATCTAATTTTTTCATTTGCCACTCTAAATTGAATTGCATTAACATTTTTATGTTTTATGCTGACGTGATCTATGGTTGTTAAAATCTTATCATGATTCACTGGTGTAATCAGACATGTATGATGTTTGGGCAATACTAATGGTGACCCAACCGTTCTGAATACTCTATTATTAATAGAAGCGATTTCGGCGATTTGCATCGCTTCCAAAGAAGGATGTATTAACGCACCACCCAACGCCTTATTATATGCAGTAGAACCTGATGGTGTTGACACACACAGTCCATCTCCTCTAAAGCGTTCAAATTGGTTTCCTCTAATATTCACATCCACAACAAGTGTAGAACCATTTTCAGTTTTCATCGTCGCCTCATTTAATGCTAAGTATCTCGTCTCATATCCATTATCGTTATAACGCACTATAATTTCTAATAGTGGATATTCTATAACTTGGAATTCTGAATTATTAATTTCAATAATCAATTTCTCTACTTCATGTGGCAACCAATCTGCATAGAACCCTAAATGTCCAGTATGTATCCCTACAAATGCGCACCTCGATAACATGTGACTATACTGATGGAAAGCCTGTAATAAAGTACCATCTCCACCAACTGATATGACTATTTCAGGATTTTCCGTATCTTCAACCATTTCAAAATCTTTCATGTGATTAATCATCTTATGTTTTAAAGCGTTCGACTTAGAATCACCTTTAGATAAAATTGTATAGCGCATGATTGCACCTCCTAGTCATTATCATGCTTTTTAGCACGTTTTTTGGAATAGTATTTTTGAGCTTCTTGAATTTCCTCTTTAATTTCTGACATTTCTTCATCAAGTAAAAACGCTGCTTCAGCCGCACGTTCTAGTCGGTGCTGAATTTCTGGCGGATAATCTCCATCATATTTATACCGCAAAGTATGCTCGATTGTTGCCCAAAAATTCATGGCTAATGTTCTGATTTGAATTTCTGCTAAAATTGACTTTTCACCTTTAAGTGTTTCGATTGGATATTCAATAATTACATGATATGAACGATATCCACTTTGTTTTGTATTACTGATATAATCGCGTTCTTCTACTACTTTGAAATCTTGACGTTGTCTCAAGAGATTGACCACAATATCGATATCATCGACGAATTGACACATTAATCTCAAACCTGCTATATCATACATTTCTTCATGTAATCGATCAAATGAGATTTGTCTTTTATTTGCTTTATCAATAATGCTAGTCATAGGTTTAACACGACCCGTCACAAATTCAATCGGTGAAGCATTATC
The DNA here is from genome assembly GCF_017892645.1 of Staphylococcus sp. GDY8P54P. Taxonomy (NCBI): domain Bacteria; kingdom Bacillati; phylum Bacillota; class Bacilli; order Caryophanales; family Staphylococcaceae; genus Staphylococcus; species Staphylococcus sp. GDY8P54P. The sequence goes on from NZ_JAESLN010000009.1 coordinate 168,725, forward strand.
TTCTACATCATATTGTTTTCTAAGCCCTTTTAATTTTACTTTTAATTCATCAACTGCTTGTCTATATGGAGATAAAAACTGATCCCATTGATTCATTGTGCTTCACTCCGCTTCACTCTAATTCGAAAGTATCTTCCACAACAGAAACAAACTCCTTACCATAGTTTGAATTACCTTGAATATTTTCTAATATATAATTAAATTCTCTATCGAATTGTTTTAGTTCTAAATGATCATTAACGATAATCTTTTTATTTTTATTTTCATGTAGCATAGACCAAGTTTCTTGAACAAAAATCAAATATGAATACGACTGGCCGTCATCTAAGATATATGCAAAGCTATAATTATCACTATCAACAAGCATTTGTCCTGCTTCTTGTAAGCCTTCTGTAGATTGTTCTGTATAACACTTTAAACTATCTTCTGTTACTTTAATTTCATTCACATAAATACGCATGCTTGTTCCTCCTTATTCTTCATTATTTTAACATAATTAAGACGTACATAACACGTTACATGACTATTATTATGTCATCAATTGACTTAACGTAAATATAATAATTTTCAGCGTATAATGCAATCTAATTTAAATTAACTTACAAGTCCTTTAAAATGAATTATCATATATATTTAAGGAGTGTAACGCGTGGCAACTAATAATGAAATTGAATTTAAACAGTTATTGTCTGAAGACGATTATCAAGCTATATACAACACCTATTTTTTAAATATCAAACCATTTAGTCAAACTAATTATTACATCGACACATTAAATTTCGATTTAAAATCTCATCAATCAGCTTTGAGAATTCGCGTTAAAGATGATGCATACGAAATGACGTTAAAAGTACCAGCTGAAATTGGTTTGATGGAGTATAATTTCGATACAATCGTTGAACCAAAACTAAACAAGCACATCAAAAGTCAGGATCTGCCCCAAGATATTTTAAACCAACTCCTAAAAATGGACGTAGATATTGATGCATTAATCGTCTTAGGAGACCTAACTACCGAACGTATAGAAAAAGAAATTAACGGAAATCTACTTGTTTTAGATAAAAATTATTACTTGGATTTCCAGGACTTTGAACTTGAATATGAAGTAAATGATTATAATGAAGGATTAGTTCAATTTAAATCGATTCTTAATCAATTTAATATCAATCATGAAATTCCAAACAATAAAGTCCAAAGATTTTTCAATCGCAAACGTAAATTAAACAACAGTTAATTGCGCACAATATTAAGAAGTCGAATTACTTCCAAATGTAAAAATTCATGTTATATTAGTATTATATTAATAGGATATGGTGATACTATGACTCAAACACCTTACGAGGTTATCGGACAAGACGCCTTATTTAAAATGATTGACCATTTTTATGATATGGTTAAACGTGATGATAGAATCAATCATTTGTTTCCTGGAGATTTTGAAGAAACAAGCAGAAAACAAAAACAATTCTTAACACAATTTTTAGGCGGACCTCAACTGTATACAGAAGAACATGGTCATCCTATGTTAAAAAAAAGACACTTGGAATTTGTAATAACAACATACGAACGTGACGCATGGCTTGAAAATATGTATAAAGCTATTCAACAAGCAGATTTTTCTGCAGGCGTCGGGGATTATTTATATGAACGATTACGTTTAACAGCGAATCACATGGTTAATTCCGAAAATTAATTGTAGGTGAAAAAACATGGCTGAAGAATTAAAATTGATAAATGCTAATAGTCGTGAAGATGCAAATCTTTCACCTTTGAGTAAGATTGAAATTTATTCCTTTTTCGATCCATTCAGTAAAGAGTGCTTTAAATTGTCTGCGATACTTTCAAAATTACGACTTGAGTATAAACAATATATAAGTATTAGACATATTTTAAACCCTTCTTTACGTGTATTAACAAAATGCCAAGCACAAAGTACATCAAATTTAGATAATATTGCACTTGCCTATAAGGCCGCCGAACTCCAAGGTCGATTACGGGCGGAGCGTTTTATCCATCTTGTTCAAAATGAGATAATACCAAAACGAGATATTATCACTGAAGAGATGGTCAATAATTGTATAAGTAATGCTGGCCTTGATTATGAAGTCTTTAAAGAAGACTTACATAAAAGTGCTTTAAGGGAAAGCTTACAAGTTGACTTGCATATCGCTCGAGAAATGGAAATTGAAGAAGCACCCTCTCTTGTATTCTTTAATGAAGATATTCATGAAGAAGGTTTAAAAGTCGAAGGCTTGTACCCTTATCACATATATACGTACATCATAAACGAACTGATTGGTTCACCGATTGAAAAAGAACTCCCACCAAGTTTGGAAACTTACATCTATCAACAACAATTAGTAACCAAAGAAGAATTACTGACTATTTATGAATGGCCTGAAAAATTATTGAATAAAGAGCTGAAAAAATTAGCATTACAGCAAAAAATAGAAAAACTTAGCTCACCAGAAGGTAAATTTTGGAAGTCAAAAGTTTGAAATATTAATTTTGTTCATATCTATATCAATATACTGCACCATAAAACGTAGTATATTTTATGGTTAAAAACTTGTGACATACAACATGCTTACTTTCCGAATCAAAAGCTAAAAGCATAAGTCAAAATAAAATGACTTTAAAAGATTTTATATAGGTTAATGATTTATCTAGAAAATGTTTCATAAACTTATAAAAGTTAAATAAACATTTTGAATATACGCTAATATCATAGTAGATAGAATTACAAAATTTCATAAAAGTAAAGAAATGCCAACTTCTATATGAGTATTAAAGAAGTTGGCATTTTTATTTATCATTCCTAGTTATGATCACTCAATCACTTTTTTGTATAATATATACTTGCAATTACTTGCTTAGTAGTTGCTAATTGTTAATCATTATTTTCAATATACATTCATGTTTTATATAAAATTCCAGTCAAAATATATGCTGAAATATCTGAATAGTTATTCAATTTCTTATACATATAAAAGTCTTTAAAAATGAACATAAAAAAAAACGCCGTGTCTGATTACACGGCGCTAAACAAAGGGGATGGGAGAAATTTTTCACTTCAAACAAAGGGGTATGTTTGTTATGTGATTAATTTCATGTATATAATATAACACGGTGTTATATACCTTTCAACCTTTAAAATTAAATAAATCTCCTTTGTCACAAACTTGTCATATTGTAAACGAATACATTCATACTAAGCTTTCATTAACTTTTCAAAAGCGTCTAATTTTTGTTCGAACACTTGGCAAGCTTGTTCAATTGGTTCTGGAGTTGTCATATCTACACCTGCATTTTTTAAGATTTCAATAGGATAATTTGAACTACCTTTTTTCAAGAATTCATTGATATATCGCTCAACAGCAGGTTTACCTTCTGTTAAAATTTGATGACTTAAACTTTGAGCTGCACTGTATCCGGTTGCATATTGATACACATAATAATTCATATAAAAGTGTGGTATTCTAGACCATTCTTTACTAATATTTTCATCTGTTTCAACAGAATCTCCAAAATATTTTCTGTTGAGCGCTGCGTATTCTTCATTCATACGGTTAGCTGTTAATGGTTCTCCTGCTTCTTCTATTTGATGGATTTTATGTTCAAACTCTGCGAACATTGTTTGTCTAAATAGTGTTGCACGGAAACGTTCAAGTTCTTGGTTTAATAGTAATAATCTGCGCTTGTCATCTAAATGTTTATCCATATAATCACTTAATAGTGCTTCATTACAAGTCGATGCAACTTCTGCAACGAAAATAGTGTAATCACTTAAATTAGATGGTTGATTTTGACGACTAAAGTAGCTATGTGCTGAATGACCAAATTCATGTACTAAAGTATACAAATCAGAAACAGTATTTGACCAATTTAGTAAAATAAACGGATTTGTTAAGTGTGCACCTGATGAATAACCTCCAGAACGTTTACCTTTATTTTCAAAGACATCTACCCATCGATGATTTAATCCTTCTTCTACAACTTTCATATATTCTTCACCCATCGGTTGTAATGCTTTCAACATCCAATCTTTAGCCTCTTCGTACGGCATTTCAAATTTAATATCTTTAACAAGTGGTGTGTAAACATCATACATTTTCATGTCATCTAAGCCCAATAGTTCTTTGCGCAATTTAGTATAGCGATGAAGTAAAGGTAAGTATTTATGAACTGTTTTCACTAAATTATCATATACAGCTTCTGGAATGTGATTATTACTTAACGCTGCTTCTCTTGCTGTTTTATAGTTATGTGTTCTAGCGTTAAAAACATTTTTCTTAACTTCTCCAGCGAGCGTCGCACTTAGTGTATTATTATAAGCACCGTATGCTTTATATAAATTTTCATAAGCAGATTGACGTAATACGCGATCATCTGATTCAAGACATTTAATGAATGTTCCTTGTGTTAATGAATGTCGTTGGCCTTCACTATCTATCGCATCTTCAAATTCTAAATCCGCATTACTAAACATACCATACACATTGTCAGGTGTAGACAATGCATCTTGTGCTTCAGTTAGTAATCTTTCTTTATCTGCACTCAATACATGTGGTCTTTTTTCATTAATTAATTTTAAATCAAATTTGTAACGTTCCAAATCATCATTTTCATCAATAAATTTTTGTATCGTTGTTTCATCTATTTGTAGAATTTCTGGCACTAAGAAACTCCATGCTGAGCTGAATTTTATAATTAATTGATGTGCTCTAGATTCATAACCTGTGTATTTATCATTCGCTGTATCTTGATCTTGTTTTAAATGTGCATATACATATACTTTTTCTAACTTAGAACCTAATTCATCTTCTAGTGCTAATGCATTATATAGTGTAGATGAGCTATCAGCTAAGTGACCGACATATTGTTGTTCTTTGCCGATATTATTTTCTACTTCTTTAAATGCATCTTCAAAAGCATTGTCAGATTCAAAAATGGTAGATAAATCCCAAGTATATTCTGGATATTTACGTTCTTGCTCTTCTCTTGTTAATTGTTGTGTCATAATATCTAGTAAACCTCCTATAAAGTCTATTAGTATAATTTTCTCATGTCATGATTATTTTTGCACGCTATAACACCCATGATTATGATAGAATTGTTTGAACTTTTGAACAACGCTATGGCTTATTTGCGTTTTATCTATTTCAACATTATAAAAATGATTTAATTCTATCAGTTGTTTAAATCGTGTCATGTTAAAAGTGTGTGTACGCCACAAATATATAAGTTGTAATTGCCAATACACAGGATGTGACTTAATATAAATTTGTTCTGGGTAAATTATACCTATATATTTATTTACCCATGCATCCGTTAATTTTAAATTATACATCACACTTAAACTTGGTTCTAAAACTGAGTGTGTTTTACGGCAGTTTCTCAAATAAGTGCTTATAGCAATTTTGGATAATTTTAAGGGCTGTGTTGGCGCATGATAAACACGCTCTATTTGAATTTGATTAATTAATTGTGCAAATGTCATACAATGCCTTTTGGCAATAAATTGTTGCCCTCCTAAAAAATTAATCACTTTATAACCAAAAAGAATTTTATGTGTTGTATCCCACGATAATAATAATCTATTATGAATGTTAATAAAATTTCTTTCGTATTTTGATAAATACAAAACACTATTACTTTTATTAAATTTAACTTTTTTTGTTATCCAATACACTTTATACCCAGCATTTTGTAAAGTTTTACTGCGTTTTGAAATACATGCTGTCGTTACTTTTGAAAATTGTATTTCTAATACAATTTCATCATCAATGATTAAATCAGGATATTGGTAACTTTGTGGTACATAAGGTTCGATGTTAACTTTGTGATTTAAGCCTTTTAACTCACGAGCAATATGGTATTTTAAATTAAAATGTTCTTGTGATTCATTTTTATGACAGTATGAACGATTATTACGGATATGCGCAAAATGAGGTGTATTGTATGTTCCTTTTTTTAATATCACTTTGCATTTACAAAATGGGCAACGATAATGCTTATTTTTTATCGCATCTTTTGCCCAAACGGCCTGATTTCGATTATTGTTCGCGTATAACATTTCTTCACCTCATTTAATTACACGTGATAAGCCAACAAATTACTATACTTTATTTAGAAATCACCTTGTTATTACATAAAGAATCTGAGACATAAATCCTAGAAAAATAGCACGCAGATGATTTAATTCAATTTATCTGCGCGCTTCTTTATTATTCAATACTTCGTATTGTTGACTTGCTTTCTTAGAAAACAGCTTCATACTGCAGTCTTCAGCTTATCCTGTTCCTTCAGTACCTCACCAAAATACAACGTATTCATACGTAATTTCACATTAAAATACTTTAAAAACAACGTCTTATATCAACCAAAATGATGTTAACAATTATTCTACATGTAGACACCCAATCTGTATGCTCTAGTCGTACAATAGAAAAAGATCAATAATGGTATCTGAATGATGTAGCTCTCACAGAATCAAATGACTTATTTTAAAACAATACAGAAAAAGGCAATTTCTATATGATTTCAATAGAAATTGCCTTTTTTCATTTGTCCAAGAACCTTATGTCCCAGACTGTCAGTCTCAAATTAATCTACTAATCAAATCATAATCATTGCTGATAATAATTTATATTAGTTTCTTTATCGTAGTTATTCTGTTGTATCAGGAAAATAACGACGTACTTGTGAAGCGACATTATGACTCATAATAATTTTTGCGTAATCGTTTAAATATACTTCTGATTTATCAGTAGGATATGCGAACTCAAGTAATTGACTGTAACTATCGTTAATTGTTTCTTGTCCAACTGTTTCATCAAAGTGAACAGTGTAGTAATATACATTATTAAGACTATATAATAAATCTTCAAACTCATCTGTTCTTTGATTATTATGGTAAGCATAATCAATTACTTCTTCCAAGTCATTAAATCTAACTATAACAGTACGTGTATTTTGCGGCTTACGTTTGTTGCGTTCTTGATCTTGTTGTGTCTCTTTTTGTTGTTGTCGTTGTTCAAATAAATCCTCTAAACTATCATCTTGATCAAATGTTTGTGATAATAAATCATTAACTTGATGATCTAATTGGTCATTGTCTTCATCAGACATATTGATAAGATCTTCGTTTTTAGATTTAGAAATTGTTACTTCAACGCCCTTTTCAAAGGCATGTACTTGAATCCATAAAGGACCTTCAACAACAAAATCTTCTTCTTCATTGATTTCTTCCATCATGTTCCAAAAGAATTCTTCTCCACGTTTGCGATTAGTCCATAAATCTTCTCGTTTAAAACCTCTTGCTTCTATATCACTATATGTTATAAATAGTTTAACGGTAGTATCGTCAACTCGCTCTATTCTCATATCATCTCACTCCTTACAGTCGATGAATAGTAATCATTATTGTATTAGAACGTAGTAAGAATTACAATTAATTTGTTTGATTAATTTTTACTATTTTCTATTTGGTCTCTTATAATAACATATACCCTTATAAAAGGCCAAAAAACAGCACTTTTTATAGAGTGCTGTTTGAATTTAGTCAATAATTATTCACAATCGAATAATCGATTTGTTTGACGTAAGTATACATTTATCTGTTATGGTAAACACAACAAAACCACAAAGCAACATCACAATAACATTACTTTATGGCTTAATCGCTCTATTTATAAATTAATCAACCATACGTTGCGCTTCTTGCAATTGGAACGTACGTACTTTTCTAGGTAAAAAACGTCTGATTTCATCTTCATTATAACCAACTTGTAAACGTTTATCATCTAAGATAATCGGACGTCTTAATAAACCTGGATTATCTTGGATAATTGAATATAAGTCTTGAAGTGGTAAAGCATCAATATCTACATTTAATTTTTGATAAGTTTTAGAACGAGTAGATATGATTTCGTCTGTTCCATCTTCAGTCATTTTTAAAATTTGTTTAATTTCATCAATTGTTAAGTGTTCTGAAAAAATGTTACGCTCCGTATACGGAATGTCATGTTCTTGTAACCATGCTTTCGCTTTACGGCAAGATGTGCAACTTGGTGAAGTAAATAATGTTACCATACATCTCACTCTCCTATTTTTCATGAATATAAATTCATTAGATTTCAATTTTTATATGATTAAGAAATTACTAAGTCATTTTTACCTCTCTTAACCTTACAATTAAAGTATACCCTATCAACATTAAAATTAAATGAGAATTCTCTAATTTTTTTAAAAATTTTCAAATAAGCTTAATTCCCAATCAATTTAGTTAGAAATATTGATATGTATACAGTTTAACATAACTTACAAATGATTGAAATACTGTTATACTATTACTAAAGTAGATAAATTAAATTATTAAAAAGGTAGGCATCAAAAAATGGAAACTTTATTTTCTGGTATCCAACCTAGCGGCATCCCAACGCTTGGTAATTATATTGGTGCGTTGAAGCAATTTGGTGAAGTCCAAGAAGACTATGATTGTTTCTTCTGCATCGTGGATCAACACGCAATTACAATTCCACAAGATCGATTAAAACTACGTAAACAAACAAGACAACTAGCAGCAATTTATTTAGCTTCAGGCATTGATCCAGAAAAATCAACATTATTTATACAATCTGAAGTGCCAGCGCATGTGCAAGCTAGCTGGATGTTAACAACTATTTCATCTATTGGTGAATTAGAACGCATGACACAATTTAAAGATAAAGCAGTAAAACAAACGGAAGGTATACCAGCTGGCTTACTTACATATCCTCCATTAATGGCAGCAGATATCGTTATTTATAACACAAACATCGTTCCTGTTGGAGACGACCAAAAACAACATATTGAATTAACTAGAAATTTAGTAGACCGATTCAATTCACGTTACAACGATGTTCTTGTAAAACCAGAAATACGCATGCCAAAAGTTGGTGGTCGTGTTATGAGTTTACAAGACCCAACGAAAAAAATGAGTAAAAGTGATGATAACCAAAAAAATTATATCTCATTGTTAGATGAACCCAATGTTGGCGCTAAAAAAATAAAAAGCGCAGTAACAGATTCAGATGGTATTATTAAATTTGATCGTGACAATAAGCCTGGCATTTCAAATTTATTATCTATCTATTCAAGTTTAACTGATAAAACAATTGATGAACTCCAAACACAGTATAAAGATTCTAACTATGGTGAATTTAAATCAGATTTAGCTGAAATTGTAAAAGACTTTTTAGTTCAGTTCCAAGAAAAATATGAGTATTATTTCAACTCAGATGAATTAGATACGATTTTAGATAATGGTAGAGAGAAAGCTCAAAAAGCTTCATTTAAAACATTAAAAAAAATGGAAAAAGCAATGGGCTTAGGTCGAAAAAGATAATCTAAAAATCAAAAAAATTGGCATACATCTCATTTTAAAACAGACCAATCCAAATTAAAGGATTAGTCTGTTTTTTTCAACTTTCGATACATATATTAATCTGGTTGTACTCAAATTTCATCATTCCTTCTACAACTATCCGCGTGATTTTAGCAAATTACAATTTTGTTTAGTTGATAAATGCTACATTAACACCGTAATTTTTGAAATATATCAATTAGGTCTTACAATATCAATAATCATTTATTGTCAGTTCTTCTGTTGGAAAGTAATTATTTAACAAGGATCAAAAATGTATGATATCAAAGAATACGTCACTCTCTATATAATGACATAGAAAGTGACGTATTTTCATTATTTCAATAAGTTGTACTCAAATTTCATTTTTCACTTCTTTTATTTCTTTTTACCAGTTTCACGGTCAATTGATTTATCAATGCTTACTTCTTTTAACGAAGTATCACCACCAATTTGGTGATAGAATAAACCTTTGACTTGTGGATTGGTTAAATGTGCTTCCCCTTTTTGATATATAGGTGCTACAGGTGCATCATTGAGTAATAATTCTTCCGCTTCTTTCATCGCTGCATTACGTTCTTCAGGTTTTTTCAATAATTTACCATTCGCATCTTTAACGAGTTGGTCGTATTTTTTATTACCCCAAGCGGTATTATTTGAAGGATTACCTGTTGTCATAATTTCCAAGAATGTTAGAGGGTCTGGATAATCTGGCCCCCAACCTGATAGCGATGCTTCAAATGTTTCAGAATGTTCTTGGTTTACTCTCTGTTTAAACGGTAACTGTTTAACTTTCATCGTTACACCTGGTAAATTCTTCTCTACTTCTGATTTTATATATTCTGCTGATACTTTTGATCCTGGTGTATCTTCAGTATTCATGGTAAACGTCAATTCTTTCACACCTAAATCTTTTTTCGCTTTTTCTAAGTGTTTCTTAGCTGCTTTCGGATTATATGCAAGTGGTGAATCTATAGATTCGGCAAAGTCTTTGCCGTCAGGTGTTTCTGCCGTTAATTTAGCTGTGAACCCATCTGTCGATTCAGATCCATTATTTAAAACTGAATTCACATAGCCTTCTTTATCAATCGCTTGTGAAATTGCAATTCGTAAATCTTTATTTTTAAATTCAGGTACATTATCTTGATTTAACTTCATATAGAACGTACTAGCCAACAAACGTTTTTTCAAACCAGGATTTCCTTGATATTTGTCCACTTGGTCTGCACTGATAGTAGTATCATCTACAGAACCAGTGTCATAAAGTGATGCTCCTGCTTGCTGGTCTTTTAACACTTTATAATTTACACGGTCTAAATGAACTTTTTTCTTGTCCCAATAATCTTCATTTTTAACTAATTGAATTTTATCTTCTACTTTCCAATCTTGAACTTTGAACGGACCATTAAACACTGTTTTATCTGCAGTTGTAGCATATTGTTCACCATGCTTTTTCACAACTTTTTCTTTTTGTGGCAAGTATGTGCCAAATGCGAGCATTTCATTAATATATGGTATTGGCTTATTTAGTTCAATTTTTAATGTGTGGTCATCTAACGCTTTTACACCTAATTTATCAACATCTTTTTTACCCATATTAATGTCTTCAGCATTTTTTAAGTCATACATTATGTAAGCATATTCTGAAGCTGTATCTGGATTGACAACACGTTTCCATGCAAAAACAAAATCTTGTGCAGTAACTGGATCCCCATTAGACCATTTTGCATCCTTACGCAATTTAATTGTCAATGTCTTACCGCCATTACTTTTCTTTGGCATTTCTTTAGCGACACCTGGTTGTGCTTTATCATTCTTATCCAAAGTGTAAAGACCTTCATAGACTTGATTGAATAAATCAAAAGATACCGTGTCGGTCACTAGTGCAGAGTCTAATGAAGAAATATCTTGTGGTATCACTTTTCTAAATACTTGTCCTTTGTCCGAGTAGATACCTTCAGCACTGCTACATCCCGCTGTAATCACCGTTAAAGCTAATAAAACTATAAATAGTTTAATCCTTTTCATATTAATCCCCCTTCCCCTTATACTGATGGTGCTTGCATTTGAGATTTTAATGTTTCTGCTTCTTCATCCGTAGTAAATACAAAATGGCCAGGTTGTATTTCATTTAATGACCGTTGATTATTTTTGGATGTGTCTTCTTTATACACTGTTCTTTTTCGAGAACGTTCACTTTCAGGATCCGGTTGTGGTACTGCTGAAAGCAATGATTTCGTGTAAGGATGTAACGGATGATTGTATATTTCATCTGCAGAACCTAATTCGACAATTTTACCAAAATGCATTACTGCTATTCTGTCTGAAATATATTTCACCATTGAAAGGTCATGGGCAATAAATAAAAACGTAATATTGTGTTCTCTTTGCAACTTTAATAACAAATTAACGACCTGGGCTTGTATTGACACATCTAACGCTGATATTGGCTCATCTGCAATAATAAATTCTGGTTCTACTGCTAATGAACGTGCAATACCGATACGTTGTCTTTGACCGCCTGAGAATTCATGTGGATAACGATTGGCATGTTCTTTGCTAAGACCTACTGTTTCTAATAAATTGTAAACTCTTCTTTTTCGGTCTTTTGTCCCACTAGCTAGCTTATGAATATCTATCCCCTCTGCTACGATATCCATGACTTTTAACCTTGGGTTTAATGAAGCATACGGATCTTGGAAAATCATTTGCATCTTTTTATTAAACTTTAAAGAATCTTTACGGTTTTTTATTTTTTGAATATCGATACCTTCATAAAGTATTTCTCCATCAGTTATATCATTGAGTTTAATAATAGCTTTACCAGTTGTAGATTTTCCACAACCAGATTCACCAACTAATCCAAATGTTTCCCCTTTATAAATATCAAATGAAATATTTTCAACTGCACGCACTTCGTTACGCTTTCCTTCATTAAAATATTGTTTAACATTTTTCACTTGTAAAAGTATGTCTTTATTTTGCATCATCAAACGCCACCCTTTCTACTTGTTGTGGTTTATCGTAATTATTTGGCATCTTACGTAAACGTTTTTGTACCATTTCTGGTGGTTCAACATGAGGTGCACGCTCGTCAAGTAACCAAGATTTCACAAAATGTGTATCAGATATTTTGAACCATGGTGGCGGTGTTTTAAAATCCACATCTAATGCATATTGGCTACGTTCAGCAAATGCATCTCCTTTAGGCGGGTGTAATAAATCTGGTGGTGTACCTGGAATAGCTAATAATTCTGTTTCTGAACCAGTCGTTAAATCAGGCATCGATGATAATAGTCCCCAAGTATACGGGTGTTTAGGGTCATAAAATATTTCATCTACATCCCCTGTTTCAACCATTTGACCACCATACATAACAGCTACTCTGTCTGCTATATTAGCAACAACACCTAAATCATGAGTGATGAAAACGATTGAAGTACTTATTTTACTTTGTAACTCTCTCATCAATTCTAATATTTGAGCTTGCATCGTTACATCAAGTGCAGTAGTTGGCTCATCAGCAATTAATACTTTAGGCTCACATGCAAGTGCTGTCGCAATGACTATTCTCTGTCTTTGTCCCCCTGAAAATTGATGTGGATAGGCATTAAAACGTTTTTCAGCGTTTGGTAAACCGACAAGGTTTAATATTTCCAATGCTCTTTTTTTCGCATTTACTTTATTGTAATTTCTATGTTTCATTAGTGGTTCCATAACCTGCTTACCTATTTTCATTGTAGGATTAAGCGAAGTCATCGGATCTTGAAAAATCATAGAAATATCTTTTCCTCGTAATTTAATTAACTCTTCTTCTGATTTTTGAGCTAAGTCTTCACCCAAGAAATTAATAACACCTTTTTTAATTCTCCCTGTATCACCTTGGAATAATTTCGTAATAGCTTTTGTTGTCACTGATTTCCCAGAACCTGATTCACCAACAATCGCTAGTGTTTCTCCTTTATCTAGAAAGAAATCCACGCCACGTACTGCTTGCACTTCCCCTGCGTCAATATCAAAGGAAACATGCAAATTGTTAACTTCTAATATTCTTTCTGACATAAAATGTTGCCCCCTTTTTATTTACGCATTTTCGGATCAAATGCATCACGTAATCCATCACTAAATAGATAGAAGAATAATATTAATAAACTTAAAATAATAGCCGGAATAAATAATTCATGTGGATGAATCAATAACATTGCGCGACCATCATTTACAAGTGAACCAAGTGATGTTCTTGGTGCTGGCACTCCAATACCAATAAAGCTTAGGAATGCTTCGAAGAAGATTGCATTCGGCACTGTAAACATAGATGTAACAACTATAACTCCTAGTGTGTTAGGTAATATGTGCTTAAATATTAATTTAAGTTTAGATGCACCTAATGTTTTTGAAGCTAATACAAATTCTTGGCCTTTTAATTTTAAGAATTCCCCTCTGACAACACGACTCATTCCAATCCAGCCTGTGATTGCCATCGCTAATATAATCGTCCATATAGATGGTTCAAAGATTAACACGAATAAAATAACAACAATCAATGTTGGTATAGACGCAACAATTTCAATAATACGTTGCATCACATTATCAAGTCGTCCTCCAAAAAATCCTGAAATCGCGCCATAAATGACCCCTATAAAAATATCGAGCAATGCTGCAACAACACCAATAAATAATGATACTTGTGCACCTTGCCAAGTACGTGACCATAAATCTCTACCTAATTGGTCTGTACCAAACCAGAAATTTTCTTTCACTCCAGCTTCTTCATAAGCATCTTTACCTTGAGCACCTTCACCATCGAATGGTAAAAATGAAATTTGATCTAGTACAGGTATTTTAGCTGGTAAGTTACGTCTTTCAACATCTTGTTCAGCATAGTCATGCGCACTAAATAATGGCCCAATTAACGCTAAAATAATGATAATAATTAACCCTATCATACCAACTACCGCTAATTTATTACGCTTTAATTGTGTCCATGCATCCTGCCAAAAGTTTTTACTTTCTCGCTGTATTTCAGGCTCTTTTTCAATATCATTGTTACTTCTAATAAAATCTGATGCTGGGATTGCTTCTGAGGTATGTGACATAACTGCATTTGAATAATCTTGATTTAAATTTTCATTTTTATTATCAGCCATTATTTTTTACCTCCTTGTACACGTATACGTGGATCAATAACACCATATAATATATCTACAAGGAAAATAGAAACTATAAATAGTGTACTGAATAAAATAGTTGTCGCCATAATTACTGGGAAATCGTTCGTGGTAATCGATCTTACGAATTGATCCCCTAACCCTGGCACACCAAAAATATTTTCAATTGTCAAAGTACCTGTTAATATACTCGCCAACATTGGCACAATAATTGTAATTACTGGAATCAAGGCATTTCTTAATGCGTGTCCAAATAATACTCTCATTGTTGAATTACCTTTGGCACGTGCAAGTAAAATATAATCTGAACTTAACACTTCTATCATTTCTGCTCTTATGTATCTTGCTACCGTCGCTAAAACTGCTGCTGATAGTGCTAAAGATGGTAACACTGCTGTTGAAATACCTTCCCAACCTGCTACTGGGAACCATTGCAATCTTACTGAAAATACATATTGTAATAAAACAGCTAAGACGAATGATGGTACCGATACTGCTATAACTGAAATTACTGTAGCTGTATAGTCAGCCCAGGTGTTTTGCCGGACTGCCGCAATGACCCCTAAAATCAGACCGAGTATGACACCAATCACCATCGCTGTTAAACCCATCTCTAAAGATGGTAATAACCTTGGTTTGATTAAATCCCAAACTGGCTGGTTATCATATTGGAATGAGTTACCAAAGTCCCCCGTAACAACATTCTTCAAATAACTCGCATACTGAACTGGTACTGGGTCATTCAAACCATATTTTTCATTTAGAATTTGCTTTTGTTCATCATTTAATTTTTCATCATTAAATGGTGAACCTGGCATAAGTTTCATCAAGAAAAAAGTAATGGTAATGATAATGAATAATGACAAAAACATATAACCCAATCGCTTTAAAATATATTTAAGCATATTGTATCCCCCTTTGAATCGAATTAAACATTCCCTTCACAATATTCAGAATATTTAATAACATTATACGTTTAGTTAAGATTTTAATCAATATTCTATTGCTTTACTTTATTAAAGAAATTAAAAATTAATTAATTTTAAACTTCTAATTAAATACTGTTGTTAACGAATTTATAGTAATTTTTATTCATTTTTTAGTTAACTTAAGTTACAATTAATTTAATTCTTTTTTGGGGGCAACGACATGAAATATTTAAAACATCCCGTATTATTTTTACTTATTACACCTATAATTTCATTTATTTTATGGTTATTTTCAAACCATAATTGGATAAACTTTATTAATATTATATTCTATGTCTCTATCTTCTTAGCAATATTCTCTTTTATCATTTTGATTGTGCAGGAAGGCATTTTAGATCCTACAAGCTTTGGTTTTAGAAGATTAAAATATCAATTGATGAGAAAGAAACATAGAAGCTCGCTTGAAGATGATACGTTTTTTAAGCCTACTAAACCTAAAAAAGATATTTATATTGTTTCATCTTGGGTGAAAATTGCTTTTCTTTGTAATCTCATTTATGTCATTATCTCTATTTTAATATCATTTGCTATATAAAAAGACTGGATTAGTAATTGTATTTAATAACAATAACTAATCCAGCCTTTTTTTCTGTTGATTATCAATATTAGGATTACAAAAAAGTGCATAATAAAGTAGGATAAAGCCCAACAAAACAATGACTGCCACGTAGATAGACATCATCCACGGTAATATAAATGCGCCAATAATAAGTCCTAGACGTGCTAAAATATTTCCGCCGTAAAATGAAACCATTGCAAATGTACTATACGTACTACGTTTATCTTCAGGAATCATCAAGAATCGTTGTGCATTTTGTATAGGTGAATATATTAATTCCCCTAAAGTAGCCAAAATTGAAAATAAGCATAAAATCCAAAACGATGTTGCAGACGTCAATACACTGTATCCTAATGTATACAAGACAATCCCAATCATAAATGCAATTCTAGTCGAAGTCGCTGCGACAATTCTGTTGACAGTAAATGTTAAAGTGGCGACAACTACTGTATTAATAATCATAATGACCGTAAACATTCTGACACCATCTATATAAAAACCTAAAATTGATAATGGTTCAAAAGCATCTTTCAACCTTACCACGACATAAGAATTTAAACTCAATTCAGCCATGATTACCATCATATAGCCCAAATTTAGCATCATATAATATTTATCTTTAACTACATCTCGATAGCTTTCAAAAAAATGTTTAAACTTAGTCGTAACGTCGCTTTTTTTACTAATAACTTGTTTAACATCATAATACTTCTCAAATAAGTACCAACTTACTAACATAGCGACAAAGAAAAGAATAAATAATAAATGTTTATGCCCCAAATATAATAATGCACCTAACGCCATACCGATGGCTGTACCGATATTAAACATCCAATAATTGAGTTGATATACATATGCCCTAACATCTTCATATATAGCATCCATAATAGCCGCTTCAAATATAGGTTCACTTGCAGCAAATAATAATTGAAAAACAAAAATAGCAATACAAAATATAACTAAACCAGTACCGTCCATAGTAACCGTAATACTTAGAATAATTAGGCAAATTGCATATAAAAAGTGAATATAATTCACCGTTTTCTTCCTATTATAATTATCACCTAAATATCCACCTAAAAAAGACACTATAAAACTCACTATAATATTTATAATTAAAAATGTCCCTGCAAAAACTGCGTTCACCTTGCTCGTTAAATAAAGTGCTATAAAAGGCATGATGGCTTGACTTGCTATAATCAAGATAAAATCTGCAATCATTCGTGTTTTCAAAGTTGTTGACAAAGTTAAAAAGCGTTTCATCTTGACTGCCTCCTTTTGAAGTAAATATAAAGCACATTATACACTAGATGCACACTATAAATATACAATATATCAAATTTAATTATGTATTTTACTATTAAAATATATATTATTTAAAAATTAAAACTATCTTCAATCGATATCATCGCTTATTCATATCACTCCGTATCTGTTAAATAATTTCAGCCAAAATAAATAAGGCTGGACAAATGAATTGTCTCAGCCTTTTATCATTACATATGATTTAGTCGTTAAATTTTTTCAAAACAAGGACGGCATTATGGCCACCAAATCCTAAACTATTACTCATAGCGTAAGTAATATCTAAATCTTCAGCTTTATTTGGAACAATGTCTAAATCACACTCTGGGTCTGGAGATTCAGCATGGATGGTTGGCGCGATGCGGCCATCTCTAATAGATAAAGCAGAGAAAATGGCCTCTAAACCACCTGTTGCACCTAATAAGTGACCAGTCATTGATTTTGTAGAGCTAATTTTTAAGTTTTTAGCTGCTTCACCAAATGTATTTTTAATCGCTTGAATTTCAGTCAAATCGCCTACTGGCGTACTCGTACCATGAGCATTTAAATATTGAATATCTTGGGGCTCAATGCCTGCATCATCAATCGCTGCTTGCATCGCACGTGAGCCGCCTTCGCCTTCAGGTGCTGGAGCTGTAATATGATAAGCATCACCTGTTGAACCATAACCAACTACTTCAGCATAAATTTCTGCACCACGTGCTTTGGCTGACTCTAAAGATTCAAGTACAACAATACCTGCGCCTTCTCCCATTACAAAGCCATCGCGGCCTTCTTGGAATGGTCGACAAGCTGTTTCTTTATCTTCATTCGTTGTTAAAGCACGGCTTGCACTAAAGCCTGCGATTGCCATATGTGTAATTGGCGCTTCAGTACCACCAGTAACCATAGCATCGGCATCACCGCGTTGGATAATCTTGAAAGCTTCTCCAATTGAGTTTGTACCTGTAGCACATGCTGTAACCGTAGCACCATTCGGCCCTTTTGCACCTAAATCAATAGATACTTGGCCTGTAGCCATATCAGGAATTAACATCGGAACAAAGAAAGGACTGACACGTCTAGGGCCACGCTCTAGCAATTGGCTATGTGATAATTCAAATGTTTCCATGCCACCGATACCTGAGCCAATCCAAACACCAATTCTATTAGCTGTATCTTCATTAATATCTAGTTTTGCATCCTTAACCGCTTCTCTTGCAGCGACTACTGCATACTGTGTGAATCGATCCATACGACGCGCTTCTTTTTTATCTATATGATCTTCAATATCAAAGTCTTTTAATTCACCAGCTAAATGAACTTTATATGCTGATGTATCTATACGTGTTATTTCATCTATACCACTAACACCATTTAGTGCATTTTTCCATGAAGTTTTTGCATCATTACCGATTGGTGATAAAACACCCATACCAGTAATGACGACACGATGTTCCTTGCTCATATATTATCCTCCTATTTTCCCCATCTTATTGTTACAGCACCCCAAGTAAGACCGCCACCGAATCCTACTAGTACTAAAACATCATCATCTTTAATTTTACCATTTTCTAATTCTTGTGCGATACTTAATGGAATTGAAGCTGCAGAAGTATTACCAAATTTATCCACTGAGACGCTCATTTTTTCTTTAGGTATACCTAATCGTTCTCTTGCAGATTCCATAATTCTAATATTCGCTTGATGTGGCACAAACATATCGATATCGTTTGGTTCTAAATTTGCTTTTGCAACTGCATTATTAGAGGCTTCACCCATGATTCTAACAGCAAATTTAAACACTTCTCGTCCATTCATAAATATCTTACCATTTTCTGGATTTAAATATAAATATTCGCCTCCAGAACCGTCTGATCCAAGTTCATAACTTAAAATACCTCGGCCTTCAGACACTTCGCCGATAACGACTGCACCAGCACCATCACCAAATAAAATAGCGGTTGAACGGTCTGTGTAATCTGTGATTTTAGATAATTTATCTGCACCTACAACTAAAATATTTTTATAATCGCCTGATTGTACGAATTGTTTAGCGTTAATCATTGCATACATGAAACCACTACATGCAGCTAACTGATCCATAGAAGCAACCTTTCCGATGCCAAGTCTGTCTTGTAATATGTTAGCCACAGTTGGAAATGGAAAATCTCCTGTAGATGTTGCAACAATAATCATATCTATGTCCGTTGGTTCAATACCAGCATCATTAATAGCTTTAACACTTGCTTGATAAGCTAAATCAGACGTCTCTTCATCTTCATCAGCCCATCTTCTTTCTTTAATACCTGTCATTTTCGAAATCCATTCATCTGAAGTTTCTAAAAACGATTCAAAATAGGCATTCTCTACTACTTTTTCAGGCGCATATGCGCCGAAACCTTTAATACCCACGTTCATGGTTGTACACCTTCTTAATAATTTTTTAATACCAGGTATTAATTTAACATAATACATAATTCCAATACAAGAACTTCACCTAGTATACTCATTAAAATCACATTTATTATTATAATTTATAGTGAAAATTAGTACAATTAAAATCTACACTTTATAACTTACTACTATACAAATATCACATTCTTATTTATAATAAATGTATATATATTAAATTGGAGGCATTACATAATGAAATACCTCGCAGTGTTATTTTGGTCTATTGTCTTATTACAAATGGTAAATTTCGTGCTTAACAGTCTTTCAGGTGGGGGCGCACTTAATTTGATCACCCCTATTATTGGTGCTATTGTATTTACAATCATTGTCGTATTATTTGACTTGATTATTAAACCTTCAAAGCATGAAACGAAAGAACAACACTAATTATTTATCGCATACACATTTTTAAGAAGCGTTCGAAACGAAAATATCTCGAACGAATTTAAAAAGGCAATCTCTAAGTTATCAATTTAGAGATTGCCTTTTTGCTATAAAAATTTCTAAGATTTTAAATGTACTAACTTTTTAATTAATCCAACATTAATATAATAGTAGCCCATAAATGAATTTCTCCAAATCATTTATGGGCATATTTTAATAGCGATGATGCGCAAACACTATTTTCTATTTATTTCTTCTTATATCATTTCTGGTTTAATTTCTTCAAATGTTAAACCATCATCAGATAAATCTATTTTTATTAACGTACCTTCCGGTAGATTTTCTCTAATCATTTTGCGTGCAAGTGGTGTTTCAATTTGTCTTTGAACAAATCTTTTAAGTGGTCTTGCACCAAATTGTGGTTCATATGCTTCTTCACCTAACCAAGTCTTAGCTTTGTCAGAAACTTCAATTGAAATACGTTGTTCCATCAGTCTAATGTTTAATTGTGTTAAAATTTTATCAACAATTAAACTCATATCATTTACAGATAATGGTTTAAATAATACGATATCATCCATACGATTAATGATTTCAGGTTTGAAGTATTGATTTAAACTATTCATAACTGCTTTTTCTGTTGATTCAGTTATTACACCTGTATCTTTTACATTTTCTAATAAAATTTGTGAACCTATATTACTCGTCATGATAATAATTGTATTTTTAAAGTCTACTTCTCGACCTTGTGAATCAGTTAAACGACCTTCTTCTAATATTTGAAGCAACACATTGAACACATCTGAATGTGCTTTTTCTATTTCGTCTAACAGAATGACTGAATAAGGATTACGTCGTACTGATTCAGTCAGTTGACCGCCTTCTTCATGTCCAACATAACCTGGAGGCGCACCTATTAAACGTGAGACAGAATGTTTTTCCATATATTCACTCATATCAATACGAATCATATGTTTTTCTGAATCAAATAAAGTTGATGCTAAAGATTTCGCTAATTCTGTTTTACCCACACCAGTTGGGCCTAGGAATAAGAAGCTGCCAATGGGTCTGTTAGGATCTTTAATTCCAGCACGTGCTCTGACAACTGCGTCTGCAACCAAATCTACAGCCTTATCTTGTCCCACAACACGTTCATGAAGTATATCAGATAAGTTCAAGAGTTTTTCTCTTTCAGTTTCAACTAATTTTGATACTGGAATGCCTGTCCAAGAACTAACAATATCACCAATTTCTTCATCGGTAACAATTTCACGAATGATGCGGTCATTGTCTTCATTTTGTTCATTTTGGAAAGCATCTTCTAGTTCACGTAATTCTTTTTCTAATTGTGGAATTTTACCGTGCTGTAATTCCGCTGCTTTTTCTAAATTGTAGTTGTTTTCAGCATCTTCTAAAGCTTTTCGATTTTCATCTAATTCTGAACGTTTCTCTTGCAACTTAGCTATTTTTTCTTTTTCTTCTTCAACACGTGATTGAATAGAACTTTGTTTTTCTTTTTCGTTCGCTAGTTCTTCTTGTAGCTCTTGTAAACGCTGTTTACTAGCATTATCAGATTCATTTTTCAATGCCGACTCTTCAATTTCCAGCTGCATAACACGACGATTCACTTGATCTAATTCTGTTGGATTTGAGCCCATTTCAGTACGTATCGTCGCACATGCTTGGTCTACTAAATCTATTGCCTTATCCGGTAAGAATCGATCTGTAATATACCGATCTGATAATTCAGCTGCTGCTACTAATGCTTTATCTTGTATACGAACACCGTGATATACTTCGTAACGTTCTTTCAAACCACGTAAGATAGAAATTGTATCTTCTACATTAGGCTCAGATACATTTACTTTTTGGAAACGACGCTCTAAAGCTGAGTCTTTTTCAATATATTCTCTATATTCATTTAATGTAGTCGCACCAATACAATGTAGTTCACCACGAGCTAACATCGGTTTAAGCATATTACCTGCATCCATAGCCCCTTCAGTTTTACCAGCACCTACAAGCATATGAATTTCATCAATAAACAAAATAATTCTGCCGTCAGAGTCTTTGACTTCTTTAAGTACTGCTTTCAATCTTTCTTCGAATTCTCCTCGATATTTAGCTCCAGCCACAAGTGCACTTAAATCAAGTTCAAAAATTGTTTTATCTAACAATGATTCTGGCACATCTTTACGAACGATACGTTGCGCTAACCCTTCGACGATTGCTGTTTTACCTACACCTGGTTCACCAATCAAAACAGGATTATTTTTAGTTTTTCTACTTAATATACGGATTGAATTACGAATTTCTTCGTCACGACCAATGACAGGGTCCATATTTCCTTGACGTACTTCTTCAACTAAGTCACGACCGTATTTTTCTAAAGCTTCATAATTTGCTTCTGGATTTTGTGATGTCACGTGACTGCCCCCTCTAACTTTTTTAATAATTTCTTCAATAACTTCTTTTTTATTTGCTACAAATTGTTTAGTCGTATCATCTATATCAATAGCAGCTAATACGATGTGTTCCATAGATATATATTCATCTTCATATTTTTTCATATAAGATTCAGCTTTATTTAATAAATTGTTAGCATTTTGGCTTATATATTGGCCATATTGGACATTATCTCCTTGAACGGATGGATATTTTTTAAGCTTTTCTTTATATGATTGATCTAATTTATCAGTGTCTATATGCGCTCTATCAAAAATACTTTTAAATAAACTTTCACTTTCTGTTAATGCCGCTGATAATACAGCTTCAATTTCAATATTTTGATTTTCATTTATTTTAGCCAGTTCAATAGCATTTTGTAATGTACTTTGGACTGCATAGGTCATTTGATTGATATCCAAATTGATTCACCTCACCATTTAATGATTGATCAATAAAGTAAGTTTGACTTTGACTTTCTTTGACCTTATTTATATTATATTACGCTACTCGGCAATAATCAACAATAAAGGGTTGGTTTTTCAATTATTTTTTATAAGTTTTGAACGCTTACTATATCATAACTTTTACCAGATACATATATGTTAAAACATCTAGATAAATAATATAAAGCTATTAAATTCTATAGCAATATTTATATTTTCAACAATAGGACATTCCTCATTACTTTAAAGCTATGTTAGCATTATTGTAAATATACAAGATTGGAGGTTATCTATATGAAAGATGTAATCAAAAAGCCAACGCCGCCGTTTAATAAACAGACAGCTTTAGAAAAAGTTAAATTGGCGGAAGATGCATGGAATACTAAAGATCCTGAAAAAGTATGTCTCGCTTATACACTTGATTCACAATGGAGAAATCGTAATGAGTTTTTTGAAGGCCGAGAAGCAATCAAATCTTTTTTATATAGAAAATGGAATAAAGAACTTCATTACAAATTGATGAAAGAATTATGGTGTTACACCGATAACCGTATTTCAGTTAGATTTGAGTATGAATGGTATGATGCTTCAACAACTCAATGGATGCGTACCCATGGTAATGAACATTGGGAATTTAATAGCCATGGACTCATGACTAGAAGGGATATGAGCGCAAACGATTACCCAATCAAGAAACAAGATAGAAAGTATTAATATCAACTATGCTAATTCATCAATGGTAAATATATGTCATTTAAAGTACATCTTCAAATGACAGTTTTCTTTATAGATGTTCAAAAGCAAAGTAAACGCCAATTTTAACAAAAATTGGCGTTTACTTGTTAGTTAAGCTTCATTGATTTCATATTTCTCTAAGTTTTTAATTTATTTTGCATTGCTAGCTATATGTTTTAAAATTTCATCCGTCAATGCCTCTACACCTTTTGGTTCTAAATGAATACCGTCTGGTGCAAAGTATTCTGTATGATTTTCAGAGCGTTTGTACCAATCAACAAGCGTTACATTCTTGTGTGTGTGTGCAGCATCTGTCATCAATTTATTCACATGGCCTTCATAACTTCTCGGAACTCTCGTATTCACTAAATAAATTTGAGCATTCCCGAATTTATTGATTAACGTATCTAATTGTTCTTTACTAAAATCTCCATTTGTACCAAGCTCTAGTACAATTTTATCTGATTTTTTATTAAACGAATGATAATGTTTTTCTACAAGTGGAGCGACATCGTAAAGATTACGACCAACCTCACCATCAATTTGTGCATTGGGCACCCTTTTTTTAAAATTCTCACCAATATCAACCATCACTGAGTCACCAATGAGCAGTGGTTTAATATTTGTAAAAACTTCTGATTTGGAGGTTTTTTTAGCATTTGATTTACCAAAAAAGTTTACATCATCAATTGGTATAGGCCTCACTATTTGTTTATCAAATTCATTAGTCTTAAACGTAGTTTTTTTATCTGAAACCATATCTTTCCCTAATTTATCAAAGCTACCAGCTAAAACAAATGAACTTGGAATCATAAAAATTAATAAAATAGCTGTTCTCACTAATGGTATTTTTTTGTTTAATTTTATAGAAAGTGCTTTGAAACCTTTTTTTCTAAAAGGCGTTTCAATATAACGATACGATAATTCTGCTAAAATAATTGTCAATATGATATCTAATAAGTACACATAACTCGGTAATTGTCCATCAACATAATATGAATGTACAAAACTAATCACTGGAAAATGCCATAAATATAAGCTATAGGACCTTTTACCTATCATAACAAAAATAGGATTTCCTATGACTTTAGCAAAGTAACCTGATGGATGAACAACACTCATTATGACAAATAATGTCATTACAGATATTAAATAAAAACCACCATTATAAATCCAATCGCTATTATCATTAACTTTATAAAAAAGTAAAAGCAAGATGAAAATACCAAAAACACCAATACCATCTATGATATGCGTTAATGTCTTTTTCGGATGTTTTTTCAACTTAAACGGAGGCCATAAAAACGCTAATATGACGCCTAATAACATAGTTTGAAGTCTTGTATCTGTACCAAAATAAACTCGAGAATGAGACATATGTGGTTGTGAAATGCTTATCATCACTAGTAAAGAAATTAACGAAATAATCCAAAATATCAAAACAACATTACGATATTTTTTAAAAGCTAATAAAAGGAATATAAAAAGAATTGGAAAAACTATGTAAAATTGCTCTTCAATTGCTAAAGACCACAAATGTTTTAATGGCATGAAAGCAAATTGTTCAAAATAATTGACATCTGTAGCGATGTACCACCAATTTGAAAAGTAAAAAATTGCTGCTATTGCATCTTTTTTAATATTAATAATTTCGTCTGGTTTTAATACCAGTGTTACCACAATGACAACAAATACTAAAGTTAATACTGCAGGTATCAATCTTTTAAAACGTCTTATCCAAAAGTTTTTTAAATTAATTATCCCTGTTTCTTCATATTCATTTAACAGTAAACTAGTAATTAAATATCCCGAAATAACAAAAAATGTATCAACACCTAAAAACCCACCGGTTAACCATTGCTTATTTAGATGGTAAATAATAATACCAATCACTGCAATTGCCCTTAAACCATCTAAACCTGGCATGTATCGCGTGCTACGTTTCACACGACAATTTTCAAGATTATTGTTCATTTTCCCACAAACTTTCCTAAAATTACATAAACATCTATTTTATTCACCTAGCCATTGTAATACTAATGTAATACAACTGCAATTATTTTAATGAATTGAGCGATAGAAATAAATAATTTTAAAATAGCCTGACACAAAGTGGGTATATGTTGTTTAAATAAAAAAACTAGCTTAAGTTAGCAATACGTATCTCATCGCATTGTTACTTAAACTAGTTCTCTAATCTATATATTAACCTATGCCTAGCGCTATTTTTGCATAGCGTGACATCATTTCTTTACTCCATGGTGGACTCCAAACAATATTTACTTCTGTATCTGAAATCTCTGGAATTTCTGCTAAGACCATTTTTACTTGGTTCATAATTTGCGGTCCAAGCGGACAACCCATAGAAGTTAACGTCATTTCCACTGTACATAAACCTTCATCATCAACATCTACGTTATATACTAAACCTAAGTTTACAATATCGATTCCTAACTCAGGGTCTATGACCATCTCTAAAGCATTTAGTATGCTATCTTTTAATCCTTCGTCCATACTTTTCACCTCTTCGTATTTAATCATACTAACAATATATCAAATATCTTACAAAACGCCAATAAAATGCTATGATGTTCATACATCATTTATTAAATTCAAAGGAGATTTACATGAGTTCTTATTTAATTTGTTTAGACTTAGACGGAACACTATTAAACGATGACAAGAAAATTACACCTTATACAAAAAAGGTTTTAACTACATTGCAAAAGCAAGGACACAAACTAATGATAGCAACAGGCAGACCATACAGAGCCAGTCAAATTTATTACCATGAACTAAATATGGATACTCCTGTAGTTAACTTTAATGGTGCATTCGTTCACCATCCAAAAGATGATCATTTCCAAAATAAACATGAAGTACTGGATTTAGACTTATCACATGAGATCATTCAATCACTGAACAACTTTGGTGTC
The DNA here is from genome assembly GCF_017892645.1 of Staphylococcus sp. GDY8P54P. NCBI lineage: Bacteria > Bacillati > Bacillota > Bacilli > Caryophanales > Staphylococcaceae > Staphylococcus > Staphylococcus sp. GDY8P54P. The sequence goes on from NZ_JAESLN010000009.1 coordinate 195,534, forward strand.
TCCAATATTATTGCTGAAGTAAAAGATTATGTTTTTTTAAATAATTTTGACCAAAAATTATTCGATGGTTTTTCAATGGGAAATCCTAAAATTGAAACTGGTGACTTACTTTACTCCTTAAATGAATCGCCTACTTCCATTTTAGTTGAAGCTGAAGAATTTATGATTCCTAGAATCAAACAAATGCTAACCCGTTTCTATGCAGAAAATATTGAACACCGAAGATGGGGCTCACCTTTCCCAGTAATCGAAATCGTAAAACAAGGAATTAGTAAAGCTAGAGGCATAGATTATGTGAAAACTTATTTAGATGTAGACAGAAACCATATTATTGCATTCGGCGATGAAGATAATGACTTAGAAATGATAAAATATGCCAAACATGGTATTGCTATGGGAAATGGTTTAGATGAACTAAAACATGTAGCCAATCATGTGACTTATTCAAATAATGAAGATGGCATTGGTCGCTATTTAAACGATTTCTTTCATTTAAATATATCGTATGAAACAGTAGTAGAATCACATATTTAAACACTAAATTTATAGGGGGCAATATACTATGAATAAAATTGTAGTGGTGGGTGCTGTTGCTGGAGGTGCAACCGTTGCTAGCCAAATCAGAAGACTAGACCATGAGAGTGAAATAACTGTTTTTGAAAAAGATAGAGATATGAGTTTTGCTAACTGTGCACTTCCTTATTATTTAGGAAATGTCGTAGATTCAAGAGACAAAGTATTAGAAGCTACACCCGAGTCTTTCTATGATTCTAAAAAAATTGTTGTTAAACCTTATCACGAGGTAACTGCAATTAATGACAAAGCGCAAACAATTACTGTTTATAACAAGCGTGACAATACAACGTTTGAAGAAGATTATGACACTTTAATTTTAAGTCCAGGGTGCAGTGCAAATACTTTAAACTTAAACAGTGATATCAGTTTTACATTAAGAAATATGGAAGATACTGATGCCATTGAAAAATTTATAGAACAGCAAAACGTTAAAACTGCCCTTGTCGTTGGTGCAGGATATATAGGTTTAGAAATATTAGACAATTTACACCATAGAGGTATCGAAAGCACATTGATACACCGTTCAACTCATGTAAACAAGTTAATGGATAGCGATATGAATCAACCCATTTTTGATGAAATGGAAGCGAGAGATATCAATTATCGTTTAAATGAAGAAATTGAATCAGTGGATGGTAATACAGTTCATTTCAAATCTGGTAAAGTTGAAAACTATGATTTGATTATTGAAGGGGTTGGAGTAAAACCTAATTCCGAATTTATTCAATCATCAAATGTAAGTTTAGACAGTAAGGGTTATATTCCAGTAAACGATCAGTTCCAAACTAACATTGATAACATTTATGCTTTAGGTGATATTATTACTTCACATTATCGTCATGTGGACTTAAATGCACACGTACCATTAGCATGGGGTGCTCATAGAGCAGCGAGTATTATAGCAGAACAACTAGCTGGCAATGCATCTATACACTTTAAAGGTTACTTGGGTGCAAATATTGTAAAATTCTTTGATTATACGTTTGCCAGCGTTGGCGTAACACCACAAGAATTAGATAACTTTGATTACATAATGGTAGAAGCTAACCAAGGAGAACACGCGGGCTATTACCCAGGAAATACTAAGTTACATTTACGTGTTTATTTCGATAAATCAAGCAGACGCATTATTCGAGCTGCTGCAGTAGGAAAAAATGGTGCAGATAAACGTATAGATGTTTTATCTATGGCAATGTTGCATAAGTTGACAATAGATGAACTTACTGAGTTCGAAGTTTCCTATGCCCCGCCTTATAGTCGACCAAAAGATATCATCAATATGATTGGTTATAAAGCGCGCAACAAATAATTTCAGCTAATTTAATACGTGAAAATAAAAAGCGGAGACAGCTTAATGTCTCCGCTTTTTATATTACATACCAAACATTTGTGTGATTGGGCCTTGCGGTAAAATAACCCCAATAATGATAGTGATTATAATAACTGCAATTGTGCTCCACATCATACCATGACTTGCTTGTCCTTTTTTTCGTTTTGTAACTGTAACTTCCATTAATGCTACGACAGCCACACCACAAATCATTTTCAATGTTAATAACATGTGCCCGCCTGAATTTCCATCACCAAATGCTTGAATCCAAATCCAGAATCCTGAAATTAAGACTAAAACCATGAATAACCTTAATAACATATGAATTGGTTTAAAATAAGGTGTCGCACCTTGCTTTTCTGAGAAATTAAAATAAGCAGCGAAAAACAAGATAATTAGCAATACCCAACTTGCAATATGCATATGTAACATATTTAATACCCCCACACTATTTTTACTTTATAAAAATATCAATACATTGTTACTTTTAATTATAAAATTAAAAGCGTACTTTTTTAATCATACTGAAAAAGTAAATATTTTTCAAAAAAAGTTCTGCACTTCACATTTTATCTTCATTTTCAATTTATAGCAACATCATTACTTTGTATCAAAAAAATTAGGCTAACTTATTATAATTAGCCTAATTCGTTTATAATTATTTTTCTGCTATGACATTTGTTAAAGTACCAATATTATCAATCGTTACTTTTACTTCATCACCTGGTTGTAAAAATTTAGGCGGTGTCATACCTGCCCCCACACCAGCTGGTGTACCAGTAGCAATAATATCACCAGGATGTAATGCTACATATTTCGAAATCTCTTCAATCAATTCATCGATTTTAAGAATCATTTCTCCTGTATTACCATCTTGACGAATTTCATTGTTTACTTTAGTTACAATATTTACATCTTCAGGTGTAGGTAATTCATCTTTAGTTACTATATATGGACCAACTGGGCAACCACCAGTTAAACTTTTAGATAAGAATGCTTGATCCTGTTCATTTTGGGCTTTGCGGTCAGTGATATCATTAATGATTGTATAGCCATATACATAGTCAAGTGCTAAAGCTTTAGGAATTTTCTCACCAGATTTACCTATCACAATACCTAGCTCACCTTCATAATCTAACTGATCTGTAATATCTTTATGATTTGGTATTACACTATTATCACCAGTTAACGATGAAGCTGCTTTTGTGAAGACGTATAAACGCTGTACCTCATGATTTAATTCACTAGCATGGTCTTGATAATTACGTCCAAAAGCAATCACATTATTTGTTGGCGTGACCGGTGGCAAAAATTCAATATCTGCAAATGCGACTTTATATTCTTCACCTCTACCACTATCTTCTGCCGCTACGACTGCTTTACGAACCTGTTCTTGGAAATCTAATATTTGATTTTGTTGAAGACCATTCAATAATGTCTTAGGATGAAAGTCCCCTTCCGCAAAATCTGCAAAGACTTTTTTCAAGTCCCAAGCAGCTTCTTCTCTTTTAACTTTCACACCATAAGATGTCTGTTCATTATGTCTGAATGATAGAAATTTCATTCAATATCAGCTCCTCATCTTTATCTTATTACATATTATAACTATATTTAGTAACAAATCACAAATAAATACCCATTATTTTCAAAAAATTCAATAAACATAGACATAATTTTGTATCGCTATTTTAAATAAGTCACTTTACGCCACAACCATTCAATAGGGCCGTATCTATAAAATTTCAGATACACATAACAGAAAATTAGTTGTAAGCTATATACAACCAATACGATTAAATAAGATTCATACAGTGGTAACTTATTATATAAACCTAAACCTACATAAATAAATGTAAAAATAAAACTTTGCATTAAGTATACTGTTAGACTCAATTTTCCTGGGTATTTAAAGATATTTACGGTTTTGGAAAATTGCTTAAATCGACAACAATAGATAAATAATAATATGTAGCCAAACGCTACAAGTGGCCCACCAATCATAGCACTAATGATTGCAAAAGCTTGGTTTCCAATGTCCACTACATATGGCATTTTAAAAGCGTATCCAACAATTAACATAAGGCATGCATATAAAACGTGACGATGACGATTTTGTGCGAATTGTACCTTTTCAACCAAGTTGTATTTTTGTGCTGCCATTCCTAAAAACACATACGGTAAAAATTCAAAATATGCAGAAAAAGTTATTGTATCTATAATATTATAGGTGTTTTCTACAACATTTACTTTTAAATAGTTAAAATATTCGCCACTTTGCTTTAGATTGACGATTTCAGAAACATTAAATCCGCTTATATTAATAGTACTATATGGATCATCTAAGTATGTTACTAAAAAAGTAGGTAAAATTAAGATAAATACTTTTATTGCATATAAAATAACACCTATTTTAAAGAGTTTCTTGCTACTTTTTTTAATACATAATACTGCAATCATCCCTGTAAATGCATAACTGAACAAAATATCTCCTGAAAATAGTAAAAAACCGTGTAATGCACCTAATATTAATAAAAAAGTTAATCTTCTATAAATAAAGGGATAATATTTCATCGCTCTTCTCTGACTATGTTTGTACATAATGGCTAAACCATAACCAAATAAAAAGGTGAAAATAGGATAAAAAGAACTGATTACAAACAGTGTAATAACTCTTAATATACTTTGATCTATCCCTTTCACTAAATCCGGTAAAAATGATTCCTCATATGGCATACTAAATGTCAATATATTCATCAATACAATACCTAACAAACTGAATCCACGTAAAGCATCCAGTTCGAATATTCTCTGTTGTGTCGACACTGTTTAGCACTCCTTTATCAAAGCATTATTTAATCGATTTATCATCTATTGAAAGCTGACCAAATTTAAAGAAGTATAAATAACCTTTAACAGGTTCGCCAAGTATGGTCTGTAAGGTATTTCTATAGTATTCCATTTGTATTTTATAACGCGCACGCAATTGATTTCCAACTTCTTCATCTGACATATGCAAGCGTCTATTAAATGCATCTGTTTTATAATCAACAAAGTAATATTGCTGATCTTTAATAAAAATCAAATCAATCATCCCTTGAATGATTGATGCGTCTGTTTCTACATCTTTCAACTGGTCTACTTTTGCTTGATTCACAACGAAAGGTAATTCACGATAAATATAATCACTTTGAGCAATCGTAAGATACAAGTCACTCTCAACAAATTTATAAATATCATCAAATTGAATATCAGCTTTTGCATCTTTAGGTATGATCGCTTTAACTATTAATTGGTCAACAAATATTCCAATTTCTTCTGCTGTCAGCCTTTCTTCTTTAAATGGTAAATGCTGCATTACCGTATGCATTAATGTCCCTATTTCATTTGCTTTTCTCTTTGTTTGTTGACTTAAGAAAGCTGGTCTTTCATATGAAGTTGTGCCAATACGATACTGACGAACTCTATCATAATTTGTATCCGCTTGTTCTGTTTCTAATTGTCGTTTTAATTCAGAAACGGACTGTTTTGAAGGTTTCATCATAGCTTCTTGATATGGATAGACGTAACTTAATTGCTGATGTATTTGCGTTTTTAATGTGTCATTGCCACTATTTATATACTCAATATCACTAACTGTACGCTGTTCACTATCTGAAATAACTTGTTCTGAAGCAATGTCTTCATAAAATTCTGTAGTCAAATTCACATAAGGTTGCATCGTTGAATCAATATCTTCTATTGATTGCTCAAAACGCATCTCTCTTGGTAAAGATGATGATTGATATTTTGCTAATATTGGGTATATCATATCAATCGGTCTTTGGGCTGTAATCCGATAACTGACTGGTAAATGTGTTTCCGAAGCAGAAACCTGCTCTAATTGTGTTAATTCTTTCTCATCTTTAACACGGCCAATCAAAAATAATTGTTCCTTAGCACGTGTCAACGCCACATAAATTAATCTCATCTCTTCTGAGACCATTTCTTTTTCCGCGATTGCTTTCAAAGTGACTGATGATAATGAAGGATAAGCTAAATTTGATTCTACATCATAATACGTCATTCCAAGTCCATAATTTTGATTTAAAATCACAGGTTTATGTAAGTCATCTCTTCTAAACTTACGCGATAAGCCAGAGTAAATAACAAATGGAAATTCCAGCCCCTTACTGCTATGGATTGTCATCATTCTCACAACATCATCATTAGGACCTATGATGTTTTCTTCACCGAAATCTTTTCCTCGCTCCATAAGTTCATCAATAAATCGAATAAATTGATATAGACCACGAAAACTAGAATTTTCAAATTCTACTGCTTTATTAAACAAACCATATAAATTCGCACGTCGACCTTTGCCACCAATAAGACCACTAAAATATTGTATAACATAGTGATCATTGTAAAATTTATCAATCAGTTGATATACAGGATGATTTTGACTGTACGATTGATACATAGCTATATCTTTTAAAAATACTTCTAATTTTTTGACCAATTTCTTATTTGCCACGTCATTTTCCATATAATGTTGGATAGATTGATAAAAATAATCATCATGAGGACTAAATACTCTAATGTTTGATAATTCATCTTCTGTAAATTGGTAAATAACTGAACGCATTAAACCGACTAAATAAATATCTTGTAGTGGGTTGTCGATCGTTCTTAAAAAAGACAATATCAGTTGCACTTCTGTTTGTTCAAAATAACCTTCTTTACTATTAACATGGAACGGAATATTATGATCCTTAAATGCTTGTTGTATTTTTCGTGCTTGCCCATATGATCTCTCTAAAATAACAATGTCCTTGTAGTTCGGCTTTCGATATTGTTGGGCTTTAATATCAAAGATTTCACGTGTATTCATTATTTTTTCAACTTGTTGTACAATATATTCTGCTTCTTGTTCAGAACCATTTAACTCAGAAGATGCATCTTCTACTAGCATATTTAAATTCACATCATATGGCTTGTTGTCAAAGGGAGCTCCATAATATAACTGTGCTGCATCATCATAGTTAATCTCTCCTACAGATTCATCCATCATATGTTTAAATAAATAATTAGTTGTCGTTAACACTTCTAATCTTGAACGGAAATTTTGTGATAAATCTATACGTAAGCCATATGATGAGCCATCTACAGTAAAACGATTATACTTTTCGATAAACAAACTAGGATCTGCTTGTCTAAATTTATAAATCGACTGTTTGACGTCCCCTACCATGAATAAGTTGCCATCATGTTCCTCACCACGTTTAATACATGACAAAATCTTTTCTTGTACTCTGTTTGTGTCTTGATATTCATCTACTAATATTTCTTCAAACTGATCACGATAAGATTGTGCAATCATTGAAGGTGAACCATCATCATTTGTTAAAATTTTCAAAGCAAAATGTTCATAATCCGAGAAATCTAAAATATTTCGACTGCGCTTTTTTTGATTAAAAAGTTCTATGACATCTTTTGTAATAAGGCTAAGATAAGATACTCTAGGCGCTAAACGTTGCATATCTTCTTTTAGATTTTCTGAAGACCTTGAAAAATAATCATTCTTAACTTTTGACACTAATTTTTTATAATTATCATAATATGCTTTACCATCATCATAAGCATCTATCATCATTTCGTTTGCTTCTTTAATTTTTTTATCTTTTCGAGGAAATGTTTTTTCAAATTCGTGTTGTACGATTGCTTCATGATTGATATGGCCATTTTCCATAGCTTTGTTTAAGAATTGTTGTTCTTTTTCAATAACTGCAATTTGTTTATCGACTTGTTCCAGCATCATAAATAAATCATAACTTTTATTTAATGACTCTAAGGCAGACCTCATAAATATCATGGCCAACTCATTAAGTAATTTTAATAACGCTTCCTGTTGCACTACATCTTTATATGGTGTTGCAAGACCGCTTAACCAATTCAAAGGATTGGGGTTAGCAACACTAAAGAAATACATTTTTTTTACAATATCTCTGAGTTGTTCATCATTCCTATCTGAGGACAACTGTTCAGTTAAATCAACAAAATGCGGGTCTAAGATGTCATAATGTTGTTCTAAAACCTCATCTATGGTTTGTTCCAGTAATAAAATATTTTCCGCTTCACCACTTGTTTTAAAGTTTGGATCAATATCCAATACATCGTAATGTTGCTGAATTAACTTTAAACAAAAACTGTGTAGTGTAGAAATTTGAGCTTGGTGAATTTTGATGCGCTGATTCTTTAAATGCGTATTATCAGGTGATTCAATAAATGCTTCTTGTATTCGTTGATCTACACGTTGCTTCATCTCTCTTGCACTTGCATTAGTAAACGTTACGACTAATAAACGATCTACATCGACCTTATCTCTAAGAATGCGTTGAATGATGCGTTCTACTAAAACCGCTGTTTTACCAGAACCTGCAGCTGCTGCTACAAGTATGTCTTGATCCTTTGCATAGATACTTTTCCACTGATTATCGGTCCATCTTGTGCCAGCTGGTTTTACAGGAATCTCACTGATCATTCTTCTTCCTCACTTTCTAACTCCATATTTTGTACTGCTTCAATTGGGTTGATTGTTTCGTCTACGGTTCTATAGCGTTTACTGTCAATCATGCCATCAACATGACAGACTGGTTTATAGTTACAGAAATCACATGGCAGTGTTTGATTATATTTCATTGGCGCTACTTCTGTGTGACCATCCATAATATTAGATGCTGTTTCTATAAAATTTTGCTTATTATGTTGAATTAATTTATAAATCGTCTTTTCGTCCGCGACCTTACTATTAGATTTAATGCCTCCATCTTTTTTTAAACCTAAAGGTACAATATCTGAATTATAGCTAGGTTCTATTCGAGTATCAAAAGCATCCAATACTGCTTCGTCACTATTTAATAAGCCACTTAATTTAAAGGATTGGATAAATTCTAAATCCCTTTTCGTTTCATTTAATTCATTCCACGCAAGTTTAATACGTGGTTCATGGACATGAAAGTACAATAACCCACCCGGCTTAGTCATATTGGTTAGGCCGAGCCTTGCTTTATTTTGTAATACAATATCCATATAAGTCATCATTTGCATTTGCATGCCATAATATACTTTTGTTAAATCTAAGGTCCCACTATATTTTGATGATTTATAATCAATAATATTCACAAAACTTTCATTTCCATGGTTATACGTATCTATCCTGTCAATTTGTCCTCGAATGTTGATAGGAACCCCTTGTTTAGTTTTTAAAGGCTGCGCATACAGTTCTTGATTGTCCCTAGGTTTTTTTCTAAAACTGGCTTCAAAGCGTTGCGGTGTGAATTTACTATAACTACCTTGATATTTTAACGCCGTTAAAGTTGTTTCTACTATTGAACCAATGCGCTGTGACAAATAGCGATAATAAGCTGTTGAATTTAATAGATTAAATTGTATCTCTGGTAGGATTTCAGATAACGCGTCACTCGTCAATTTGTGAATTTGCTTGATGTTTAAATTCTTAAAGTCGCCATTAATTTTTTCAGAGATAAATTTTAATACTTGATGGAATATATCACCTAAATCAAAGTTTTCTAGTTTATATTTTGTTCGTTCATTAAGTCGTAAACCATGTGAAGCAAAATGCTTAAATGGACATGATTGATACCCTTCAAAACGTGATACACTAGCATTTATAGTCGTACCATATAAATCTTTTGATAAAGATTCACTTAATTGTACAGTTTTATTATCGTAAGTGAGTGCTGATAACAAATAAGTAAGCCCTTCATTTAACTGCTCATCATCCCTCATAACTTGGTATGTATCTAACCACGTATCTGCGACGATTTCTTCATCAAGCCAAGCTTTAAGTGATTCAAATAATGCAATTTTTGTTTGATGTGGATGTTCCATTAACGTTAGCGGATTTGCTTGATGTTGACGATGGATGTTTTGTACTTCAAGATCTGTAAACAATTGCTGAATTTGACCTAAAAATGGGCTCGCTTCTTTTTCATCCCCATTTGATCCCATTAAGGAATATGAAAATGTCACCTCTGAACGCCCTCGTGTCATAGCAATATAGCAAACAAATGCTTCATCCATTTGTAATATATCTGATGTTGGACTTAATTCGATATCAGCTTGTTCTTCAAAATATTTTTTCTCCTCATCTGTTATTAAGCCTGAAGCATTCACAGTCTGTGGTAAAACGCCATCATTGACCCCAACTAAATACACATGTTCTTTATTATCAACTTTTGCTAGGTCCATTGTACCAATGCTAACTTGATCAAGCGTTTGGGGAATCATTACAAATTCCAATTGATCCAAACCAATATCTAATAACTCTAAAAATCTACTTTTTGTTAAATTTTGAGTTCCAAAAACCGTAACTAAATCATCTAATGTTTGAATAAATCCATGCCATATTTGATCAATTTCTTCTGATTTACGGTGTTCGCCTTCAGCGTCTAACGTATCACGTTCTGTCATTAACTGACTGGGCAAATCGAACGATTCAATAGCTTCGTAAAACGCTGTTGCAAAATCAACAGCTGTGGTTGCATCAGCCATTTGATTTTCAAAGCGCATAATTTTATCTATCACATCTGTTTTTAACTGAATAACCCTTTCAAATGTTTCACGTTCTTCTTCTGTTAATGGTTGTCGTTTTAAACCCATTTTCCTAAATTGTTCAACTTGGAAATATTTATCATCTATCCAACGTTTTCCATAAATACCACGTTCTAATACAAAATTTTCTAAAATATCAATTAAGTACTGGCTGTCTTTAAATTTTTTAGTTAAAATATTCGTTTTAAACAAACGCATTAGAGGCTCAAAGTTCCAATTTGTCTGAAGCACTTCAATTAACGAGCGAAACATTTCCATTATAGGATGATGAGTCATAGAAGCCTTGACGTCAATGTTATAAGGTATATCGTATTGTGGTAATATCGATTCCATTAAGTAGGCATATGATTCATCTCTATATAAAATAGCAATATCTTGAAAACGTCTACCTAATTCACGGTTTTCTTTTAAAATCCGTCTAGCAACTTCATTTATTTCTTCTCGCATCACTGATGATTCTAGGATAGAGATATGACCTGTTAATGCAATAGGTTCAAATTGCAATGCATTAAAGTTTTTCTCTAAATGCGATAAGTCATTATGAATAAATCTTTGTTGTTGATAAAATGGTTTAACATTTAAATGGATATTCAAATCATTTGCGATGGCTTGCATTTGTGTTAATGATTCTGACGGCTTTCTAAATAAACTAAAAACATCTTTATCTCCATCTGTAGTTAAAGCAACCGTAACTTGCTTGGTATGCTGAACTAATGAACGAATGATTTGATATTCAATTGTAGAAAAGTTATGAAATCCATCAATGTAAATCTCAGCACGTTGCAACCAATCGGATTGGTTCATCACCTCAATAAATCGCTGCAAACTATCCTCAGTAGAAACATACTCGCCACGAATCCTATCTTCTAAATGTTTATATATTAACGCGATGTCTTCTAATTTGTGTTTAGTCCTCGTTTGTAAGTGGTTGTTTGCTATATAATCTTCAATATGTTGTGGAGAAACTGCATATTTTTTAAAATCTTGAATTTGCTCATATAATTTTTCACTAAAGCCATAGTATTTTACTTGAGATTGATATAATTTCAATTCTGACTGATGTTGTTGAATAATGTCATAAATCATCATTTCAGTACCAACTTTGGATAACTGTTGTTCTGTTAATCCACCAACTTCTTGAAAAACACGGTGACTTAAACGTTCAAAATGGAGCACTTCAGTTCTCAAACTGCCATATAATGATGGATCTTTTACAAAAGCTTGCTCTAACTGAAACGTGTTTTGGGTAGGTGCGATTAAGATAATAGGATCACCTAATGGATTTTGTTTCATTTTAGTTTTTATTTCTTCTATTACACTGTGCGATTTACCAGTGCCAGCTCTCCCAATATAAGCATTAAATTCCATTGCGTGCAACAACTCCTTTGATTCATATTTTAACATATTAGGCATTACACTTTGTTTAATAGTCTATGTGATTTACCTACATTTAAGTTCATAAATGAATGATATACTGTGTAAGTTTAATATTTGAAAGGTGTCATTCAAAAGGTTCAAAAAGCACAAATTGAACAACATTAATATATAGAAAAACCTGAGACATTTTTATGTCTCAGGAAGTATACACATATGCTATCTATTCATAACTAACATCTGGGTTAAATCCAAATGTCATTTTATTTAACGGCCAATATCTAAATGAAACTTTACCTACTACCTTATCTTCATCAATCAAACCAAATGAGCGGCTATCCTTACTCACTTCTCGATTATCGCCTAATACTAACAATTTACCTTTTGGAATTTTGTTTTTTCCATCAGCCTGATTAAAATCTTCTGTTTTATAAGTACCTGTAATGTATTCACCTAGTTTGTGTTTTTCATTGTAATCTAAATAAGGTTCATCAACTTTTTTACCATTAACATATAATTGATCCTTTTTATATTCGATGTTATCTCCAGATGTACCAATAATACGTTTTACATAATCTTGTTCCTTATTAGCGTGGAATACAATGACATTTCCCTTTTCTAAATGTCCTAGTTTTTGACCAATCATATTTACAACTACGCGTTCACCATCTTTTAAGGTTGGGTCCATAGAATCCCCTTTGACTGTGTATGATTTTGCAACAAAATTTGTAATCAATAGTACTAACGCTACTGCGACAGCAATTGACACAATCCATTCTAGTATTTCTTTTTTCACTTTTTACACCTCGTCTATTTATTTAAAGTTTACTGTGAAGTTGCTTAAAGGGTAATACCTTAAACTTACATCACCAATAATGTCTTCTTGTCGAACAAAACCCTCTGTTCTTGAATCGTTTTTTAGTTCTCGATTATCATTCAGTACAAAGTATTCGCCTGGTGGAATTATATCTCCTTCAGAGCCTTTAATATTTCTGAGGGATAAATCTTTCATACTTGACTCAGTATACATTTCATCTACTTGTCTGTCATCTCTATACAACTGATTATTTTTAAAGGTTATAGATTGGCCAGGCTTCCCAATAATTCTACCAATATGTACATCGTCACCTTTATGGTACATGATGATATCGTTAAGCTTTAACATATTAAAAGTTGTCTTGATTTTATTAACAATCACACGATCATTTTGTTTCAACGTTGGCGTCATACTTTTATCTTGTATGACTGCTCCTGTAATAATAAAAGTCTGAATCAATATTACAATAATAATCGCAAATATTATAGAAATCAAATGTTTTACTACCTTAGTCAAATTGTCACTCCTCTGGAGAATGCATAAAATATCGTTCAAGTTTTCTACCTATAAACCAAACGACAATAATAACAATAATGATGATGACCAACCTTAAAGGCTGTGTAAATAGCGTCGTAATATCATTGCCTAACCATCCAATCAAACCGATCATTATCAATTTCGAACTGAACAATACTACCAGATAAACGTGTGCTCTGATATGCGACAAGCTTACGACCAAGTTTACTAATGCACTTGGGGTAAAGGGGAAACATAATAGAATGAAAATAGGGATAACGCCTTTTCTATCTATAAAATGTATTAACCTTTGAACCGAGGTGCGTTGTTGTAATTTTTTCATATAACGTGTATGGTTCAATTTGCGAAAACCTAAAAATACAAGATAACTTCCTAAAACAGTACCCAACCATGCTAATAATGTACCCATCAAAAATCCAAATGCATTCACATTCACAATCACAAATACAATAATAGGTAGTACTGGGATAAATGCTTCAATAAAAGGCAATAAAAATCCTACGATATAACCTAAACTACCAAATAAATCAAACCAATACTGCACTTGTTCTTGAGTCATTTCATCAATCCCTACCAATGTTAGTCAACGATTATTATAAGTGTATTATAGCGATTTTAAAACAATTATGTATACTTTTGTGTAAATATCAGTCTCAAGTACCAAAACAGTAAATGACATTACACACATATGATAAGTTTTTTTATAAAATAGCACATAAAAAAATTTCCGCATTTTCAATGCGGAAATCATTTTCTCAGTCACTTATTAATCTAATGCACAGATAAAATTATAGACGTTTTTCTAATGCTTCTTTTTTATCTTCAAAACCTGGTTTACCTAATAATGCGAACATATTTTGTTTATATGCTTCTACACCAGGCTGGTTAAACGGATTTACACCAAGTTGATAGCCACTCATTGCGCAAGCCATTTCAAAGAAATAAACGAGATAACCAAATGTTTCTTCATCTAATTGTGGAACATTGATCACTACATTTGGCACGCCACCATCAGTATGTGCTAATAAAGTACCTTCAAAGGCTTTAGTGTTCACTTCATCAATTGTTTTACCTGCTAAATAGTTTAAACCATCTAAATTGTCATTATCTTCTTCAATTGTAATATTATGCTTTGGTGTATTTACTTTGACAACAGTTTCAAATAAGAAACGACGACCTTCTTGTACATATTGTCCAAGTGAATGTAAATCAGTTGTATAATTTGCACTGGATGGATAGATGCCTTTGTAATCTTTACCTTCTGATTCACCAAATAATTGTTTCCACCACTCGTTAAAATATTGCATTGAAGGTTCATAATTGATTAACATTTCAGTGTCATAACCTTTAGCATATAAAATGTTACGGATACTAGCATATTGATATGCAATATTATCTTCTAAGTTTTCAGAAGAGAGCTCTTGTCGCGCTTTTGCAGCCCCGCCCATCATTGCTTCAATATCAATATCTGCGACAGCGATTGGTAATAAACCTACTGCAGTTAAAACTGAGTAACGTCCACCAATATCATCCGGCACTACAAATGTTTCATAGCCTTCATTTGTTGCTAATTGTTTTAATGCACCTTTTTCTTTATCAGTAGTAGCAAAAATACGTTGTTTTGCTTCTTCTTTACCATATTTATTTTCTAATATTTGTTTAAATAGTCTAAATGAAACTGCTGGTTCTGTTGTAGTACCAGATTTAGAAATAACATTTACTGAAAAATCTTTACCATCTAAATAACTAATTAACTCTTGTGTATATGTCGAAGATAAATGATTACCTACAAAGACAATTTCAGGATATTCATTACTATTTCTAAATGCCGGTGTCAACATTTCAATTGCAGCACGTGCACCTAAATATGAACCACCAATACCAATTACAACAAATACATCTGAATTATTTTTGACACGTTTAGAAGCTTCTAATATACGTGAAAATTCTTCTTTATCATAATTAACAGGTAAATCAATCCAACCTAAGAAATCACTACCAGCACCTGTTCCTTCATGAATTGTATGATGAATTGATTTAACAATATCCTTTTGTTGTTTTAATTCATGTTCGCCGAAAAATTCTAAAGTTTTACCGTAATCTAATTGAATATGAGTCATCTAAATTGCCTCCAGTGTTTTTGATTTCATACATATTTTACTAAGTTTATTTTGACTATTCAAACAACTAGCCTACAAAACAAAATTTTTTATAATTATTTTAGCTTATTCATTTCTTATACAACAGACAGAACATCCAATTATATATTCACTGATATATACATGTTCATAAAACGCACATAACTCCAAAACACCTATAATTCAATATACAAGCAGACGGTTAAATTGTAAGAAATTTCTACAATTTGCATATTTATGTATAAAAATGGTTTTATTTTCATTATCCTTCTGCTATACTTACTAATATCAAATTTATAAACAACATATTAAAAAATTCAATTGAGGTGTAACGGTATGAAGGAAAAAATAGTTTTAGCATATTCGGGCGGTTTAGATACAAGTGTTGCAGTGAAATGGTTGATAGATAAAGACTATGATATCGTAGCTTGTTGTCTGGACGTCGGCGAGGGTAAAGATTTAGATTTAGTGCATCAAAAAGCTTTAGATATGGGCGCAGTTGAATGTCACATTATTGATGCCACAGAAGAATTTAGTGAAGATTTTGTTTCATATGCAATCAAAGGCAATTTAATGTATGAAGGCACATATCCCCTTGTATCTGCATTATCAAGACCTTTAATTTCAAAAAAATTAGTTGAAATTGCTAACAAAACAAATGCAGTAGGTATTGCACATGGTTGTACCGGCAAAGGTAATGACCAAGTTCGTTTTGAAGTGGCCATAAAAGCATTGGATCCAGAGTTAAAAGTATTTGCTCCAGTAAGGGAGTGGGCTTGGAGCCGTGAAGAAGAAATTGACTATGCAATCAAACATAATATTCCAGTACCTATCCAACATGATTCACCATATTCTATTGACCAAAATTTATGGGGAAGAAGTAATGAATGTGGCATTTTAGAAGATCCATATGCAGCACCACCAAAAGATGCATTTGACTTAACGAATGAAATTGAAGATACACCTGACGAAGCAGATGAAGTCGTACTTACATTCGAACAAGGCTTACCTACCGCTTTAAACGGTAAATCCTATAAATTAAGCCAATTAATTTTGGATTTAAACAAATTAGCGGGTAAACATGGTATTGGAAGAATTGATCATGTAGAAAATAGACTCGTCGGTATTAAGTCTAGAGAAGTTTACGAAACACCTGCAGCAGAGGTTATAATCAAAGCGCATAAAGCACTCGAAACGATCACTTTAACTAAAGATGTCGCTCATTTTAAACCTATTATTGAAAAACAATTTTCGGAACAAACGTACAATGGACTTTGGTTTTCTCCACTAACTGATAGCCTAAAAGCGTTTGTAGATAGTACACAAAAATTCGTTTCTGGTGTCGTACGTCTTAAATTATTTAAAGGTAATGCCGTTGTAAATGGTAGAAAATCACCGCATACACTATATAATGAAAAATTAGCGACTTATACAAAAGAAGATGCATTTAATCAAGAATCTGCAGTCGGTTTTATTGATATCTTTGGTTTACCTACAAAAGTTAATTCTATGTTACACGGCGGATATTCAGATGAGTAATAAAGCTTGGGGTGGAAGATTTAGTGAGCAACCCGAAGACTGGGTCGATGAATTTAATGCCTCCATTCACTTTGATAAAACGCTCATCCAATATGATGTGCAAGGAAGTATTGCTCACGCTAAAATGCTAGCTAAACAAGATATCATAACCGATGAAGACTGTCAGCAAATAATCAATGGTTTAACAACGATTTTAAATGATTATGAACAAGGTAATTTATCATTCGATGTTTCTTTAGAAGATATTCATCTAAACATTGAGCATGAATTGATTAAACGTATCGGTGATGCAGGTGGTAGGTTGCATACAGGACGTAGCAGAAATGACCAAGTTGCTACTGATATGCACTTATATACTAAAGAAGAAGTTACTCAAATTATTGAGCTCATCAATGAGTTGCAACAAACAATTGTCAATATCGCAGAACAACATGTCAATACAATTATGCCTGGTTATACACATTTGCAAAGAGCTCAACCTATTTCATTTGCACACCATATACTGACTTATTTCTGGATGTTAGATAGAGATAAATCGCGTTTTCAAGATAGTTTGAAGCGAATCGATATTTCACCACTTGGTGCTGTTGCTCTAAGTGGGACGACTTATCCAATCGATCGTCATGAAACGCAATCTTTATTGAATTTCGGCTCTGTTTATGAAAATAGTATAGATGCTGTAAGTGATAGAGACTATATAGTAGAAACATTGCACAATATATCATTAACAATGATACATTTATCACGTTTTGCTGAAGAGATTATCTTTTGGTCATCAGCAGAAGCCAATTTTGTAACTTTATCGGATGCATTCTCAACAGGTTCCTCAATTATGCCTCAAAAGAAAAATCCTGACATGGCAGAGTTAATAAGAGGCAAAGTAGGACGTACAACAGGAAACCTAATGAGCATTTTGATGACGCTCAAAGGTTTACCGCTTGCCTATAACAAAGATATGCAAGAAGATAAAGAAGGGCTATTTGATGCGGTGCATACGATAAAGGGCTCCTTACGAATTTTTGCTGGCATGATAGATACAATGACTGTGAATGTCGATCATCTACAACAAACTGTTTACAATGATTTTTCAAACGCTACTGAATTGGCTGATTACCTTGTCAATAAAGGTGTTCCATTTAGATCAGCACATGAAATTGTAGGAAAAATCGTACTGTGGTCAATTCAACATAATGTCTATTTATTAGATGTGCCGTTGGAAGAATATCAGAAAACGCATAAACGTATTGATTCAGATATTTATGATTATTTAAAGCCAGAAAATTGCGTTAGTCGTAGAATTAGTTATGGCTCAACTGGACAATCAGCGGTAGAACATCAATTATCAGTTATCAAGCAACATCTAAATACAAATTAATAAACCTTTAAAAACTGGAAGTTAAACCATTACTTAACTTCCGGTTTTTTCTTCCATTCATAGTCCAACGTTTTAATCCATTTCACATTTTACTTAGCTCCCTCAACATATGTTTGTATAAATGTATTAACAGTACTCAACTCACCATGTCTTGAATCCTATAGATAAAGCTATTTATTTATATGTCTCAAATCTATATAGACACTTTTCTATATAGATGTTAGTCTATTTAATGCTTAGGAGGTATCATTATGTCTTATAAAAAACTTTCAGCATTGCTTAAAGTTTTATCAGATTCAAACAGATTAGAAATATTAGATTTACTTTCTTGTGGTGAACGATGTGCATGCGATTTGTTGGAGCACTTTCAATTCTCGCAACCCACGCTAAGCCATCACATGAAAACATTAGTGGATTATGAGTTAGTGCATACACGTAAAAATGGAAATAAGCGTTTGTACCAGCTTAATCATGTTATTTTAGATGAAATCAATCAAAGTCTCAATATAATTCACACATCGAACCAACATTGCGCATGTCATAATATGAAATCAGGTGAATGTTAATCAATGACCATTTTAGCTATATTAATTTTTCTTTTAACATTAATTTTTGTCATATGGCAACCTAAGGGATTAGATATTGGTATTACTGCTTTAGCTGGGGCTATCGTAGCTATAATTACAGGTGTAGTTAGCTTTTCCGATGTATTAGAAGTAACAGGCATCGTTTGGAATGCCACGTTAACTTTTGTTGCTATTATTATTATTTCATTAATATTAGATGAAATTGGTTTCTTTGAATGGTCTGCACTACATATGGTTAAAGCATCGAATGGTAACGGGTTAAAAATGTTTGTTTTCATCATGCTATTAGGGGCAGTTGTAGCAGCATTTTTCGCAAATGATGGTGCTGCTTTAATCTTAACGCCTATCGTATTAGCCATGGTGAGAAATTTAGGATTTAATAAAAAAGTCATCTTCCCTTTTATTATTGCCAGTGGATTTATCGCTGATGCGACATCATTGCCCCTGATTGTAAGTAACTTAGTAAATATCGTTTCTGCAGATTATTTTGATATAGGATTCATTGCGTATTTTAGTCGTATGATAATCCCTAATGTATTTTCTTTACTAGCTAGTATTCTCGTATTGTGGCTTTATTTTAGAAAATCTATACCACATACATTTGATACTGAAAACATTTCAGTACCTAAAGATGCTATTAAAGATCCTAAATTATTTAAGATTTCATGGATTGTATTAGCCGTACTGCTCGTAGGCTATCTTGTAAGTGAATTTATCCAAATACCTGTATCAATCATTGCAGGTATGATTGCTTTTGTCTTTGTATGCTTAGCTCGTAAATCTAATGCAGTTCATACTAAGCAAGTAATTAAAGGTGCTCCATGGAATATAGTGTTATTTTCCATTGGTATGTACCTCGTCGTATTTGGGTTAAAAAACGTGGGTATTACCACAATTTTAGCCGACGTATTATCCAGTATTTCAAGTTATGGACTATTCAGTAGTGTTATCGGAATGGGCTTTATATCGGCCTTTTTATCATCAATCATGAATAATATGCCTACCGTTTTAATAGATGCAATTGCTATTGGCCAATCCAATGTCGTTGGCACTTTGAAAGAAGGTATGGTTTATGCGAATGTCATTGGCTCTGACTTGGGCCCTAAAATCACGCCTATTGGTTCTTTAGCTACATTATTGTGGCTTCATGTTTTAACACAAAAAGGTGTAAAAATTGCTTGGGGTACCTATTTCAAAACAGGCATCGTCATTACCATTCCAGTACTATTTGTTACCTTGTTAGGTTTATATTTCACGCTCGTTATTTTTTAAGAAAAGAGGTCTTAATTATGAAGAAGAAAATAATTTATTTTATATGTACTGGTAACTCTTGTCGTAGCCAAATGGCTGAAGGTTGGGGAAAGCATATATTAGGTGAAACATGGCATGTCTATTCTGCTGGTATTGAGACACATGGTGTTAACCCTAAAGCGATAGATGCTATGAATGAAGTAGGTATTGATATATCAAATCATACGTCAGACTTGATTGATAATGATATTTTAAAGCAAGCAAATTTAATCGTAACATTATATGTAGCGATGCAGATAAAAATTGTTCAATTTTACCACCGAATGTAAAAAAAGAACATTGGGGTTTTGATGATCCAGCTGGAAAAACTTGGACAGAATTTCAACGTGTTAGAGACGAAATTAAATTAGCAATTGAAAATTTTAAAACCAAATAAATGTATTAAGTCACCGGCACAGCAGCTTTGACTACGCCAAAGCGTCCGTTTCAAATGAAATTGACGCTTTTTGTTGGTTTGAACTTATATATAGACATATGAAGTTAACGTGATTAAACTAATACATTCTATATATGCTAGAAAAAATTTTAATTAGTTTAATATATTGTTATAACAATATTAACTTTTTAAATCTTAAATTTTAATCGTGTAAATGTCATTCTCAAACAAACGTTTATTTTGTAGGGTTGATATGTAAATACATATCGAGGAGTGACCCATTCTTGCAAAATTTTAAAAAAGCATTATCAACGAGTCTAGCAACGTTATCTCTAGCTTTGATTGGAACGACATCTATAGCAACTGCAAGTGAAAATAACCACAATATTAATACACAATCATCTGCCACACCCTCAAAGCAACAAGGTAACAACTCACACAACCCAAACAGAGCTCAAAATCTAACAGGTGAAAAATATGCAACGATTGCTCATAGAGGTGCCAGTGGTTATTCACCAGAACATACTTTTTATTCATATGATAAAAGTCACAATGCAATGGGAGCATCATATATCGAAATCGATCTTCAGATGACTAAAGATGGTCATCTAGTTGCCATGCATGATGAAACAGTTGATAGAACTACAAACGGTACAGGTAGAGTTGATTCATATACACTAAAAGAATTAAAGCAATTAGATGCTGGTAGTAAATTTAATGCCACAAACCCTCAGTATGCTAATTCAAATTATGTAGGTGCTGAAATTCCTACATTAGATGAAATATTAGAACGATATGGCCCGAATGCTAATTATTATATTGAAACTAAATCACCAGATGTGTATCCAGGGATGGAAGAAGCAGTATTAAAAACACTAAACAATCACAAAATGCTTAATGAGCAATCATTAAATCAAGGGCATGTCTTATTACAATCATTTTCACCTGAAAGCTTAAGTAAATTACATCGTTTAAATAGCAATGTCCCATTGATAAGGTTATTAGATAAAGGTGAATTACCCGCGTTAACCCAACAAGATTTTAATCAAATTCGTCAATACGCAATTGGTGTCGGCCCTGAATATACAGACTTAACTAAACAAAATGTTAAAAACCTTAAAAGAGCTGGTCTGCTGGTACATCCTTTCACCGTTAATAATGAAACCGATATGCACCGCTTAAATCGATATGGCGTTGACGGCGTTTTTACAAATTATCCTGATTTATATAAACAAGTCATTCTAGATAATGAACAAAAAAATAAATAACAAAAAAGAAGAAGTTCTTGGGTTCAAGAACTTCTTCTTTTTCTAAAAGTTTAATATTTAATTAAGCCCAACCACGATAACGTGCAGCTTCAGCAGTACGTTTAATACCTACAATATAAGCTGCTAAGCGCATATCAATTTTTCTATTTTGGGATAACTCATAAATTGTATCGAAAGCTGTGATAAGTTTTTCGCGTAATTTTGTATTTACTTCTTCTTCTGTCCAATAATAACCTTGATTATTTTGTACCCATTCGAAGTAAGAAACTGTTACGCCACCTGCACTTGCTAATACATCAGGTACGAGCAATTTACCACGTTCAGTTAAAATACGTGTACCAGCTGGTGTTGTTGGGCCATTAGCCGCTTCAACCACAATATCAGCTTTAATTTCATTTGCATTGTCTTCTGTGATTTGATTAGCAATCGCTGCAGGTACAAGAATATCACAATCAAGTTCAAACAATTCTTTATTAGAAATTGTTTCTTCAAATAAATTTGTTACAGTACCAAAGCTATCTCTTCTATCTAAAAGATAATCAATGTCAAGACCGTCTGGGTCATGTAAAGCACCGTAAGCATCTGAAATACCCACAATTTTTGCTCCCATATCATAAAGGAATTTAGATAAGAAACTACCTGCGTTACCAAATCCTTGAATAACGATACGTGCACCTTTCAAATCTAGACCTCTTCTTTTAGCAGCTTGTTCTATGGCAATAACTACTCCCAGTGCAGTAGAACGGTCTCTACCTTGTGATCCACCTAATACAATCGGTTTACCAGTAATAAACCCTGGTGAATTAAATTTATCTAATGAACTATACTCGTCCATCATCCAAGCCATGATTTGTGAGTTAGTAAATACGTCTGGTGCTGGGATATCTTTTGTAGGTCCAACAAATTGAGATATCGCACGTACATAACCACGAGATAAACGTTCAACTTCATGTATACTCATTTGTCTAGGATCACAGATGATACCACCTTTACCGCCGCCATATGGCAAGTCGACGATACCACATTTTAATGTCATCCACATAGATAATGCTTTAACTTCTTCGACATCAACGTCTGGATGGAAACGCACCCCACCTTTTGTTGGTCCAACTGCATCATTATGTTGAGCACGATAACCTTTAAATGTTTGAACCGTACCATCATCCATACGTACAGGAATGCGGACTTCAAGGAATCTTAATGGTTCCTTTACTAAATCATACATCCCATCATCAAATCCCAATTTATGCAATGCTTCTTTAATAATTTGTTGCGTAGAAGTAACTAAATTATTATTCTCAGTCATGATTCATTTCGCCTCTTTTTCGTTACTAATGATTTCGCTTTCACGATAATTGTAACATAAGATTTTGCTTTTTAAAGGGTTTTCAAAACTTAAGTTACAGAACATTTTTATTTAAAAACATTTCTTACTTTATCCAATGCAAAGTCCAGTTCTTCTTTGGAAATAATAAGAGGTGGTGCAAATCTAATTACTGTATCATGTGTTTCTTTACATAATAATCCTTCTTCTTTTAACTTTTCACAATAAGGTCTAGCATTTTCATTTAGTTCTATACCAATAAATAATCCACGACCACGCACTTCTTTAATCGCTGGGTGATTTATTTTTTCTAATTCTGATTTAAAGTACTCACCTAGCTCTAATGAACGCCCTGCTAAATCTTCATCAACTAATACATCCAACGCTGCAATCGATACAGCACACGCTAATGGATTACCACCAAACGTTGATCCGTGAGAACCAGGTGTAAATACGCCCAACACTTCTTCGTCAGCTAATACAACAGAAATTGGGAATACACCTCCACCTAATGCTTTACCTAAAATATAGACATCTGGTTTTACATTATCCCAATCTGTGGCAAATAATTTTCCTGAACGCCCTAGTCCAGCTTGAATTTCATCAGCAATAAATAATACATTATGCTCATCACATAATTCTCTAATTTCTTTTAAATAACCTTCTGGTGGAACATTGATACCTGCTTCTCCTTGAATAGGTTCGATTAAAATAGCAGCAGTATTTTCATTAATTGCTTCTTTAACAGCTTCTATGTTACCAAAATCAACTTTACGGAAACCATCTAATAATGGGCCGTATCCTCGTTGGTATTCTGGTTCAGATGACAATGATACTGGCGCCATTGTTCGGCCATGGAAGTTACCATTGAACGCAATAATTTCAGCTTTATCAGGTGCAATATCTTTCACATCATAAGCCCAACGACGTGCTGCTTTTAGTGCTGTTTCAACCGCTTCAGCACCTGTATTCATAGGTAAGGCTTTATCTTTACCGGCTAACTTGCATATTTTTTCATACCATGCCCCTAAGTTATCACTATGAAACGCACGTGATACTAAAGTCACTTTGTCAGCTTGATCTTTTAAAGCCTGAATGATTTTAGGATGTCTGTGACCTTGGTTTACTGCAGAATAAGCAGATAGCATATCCATATATTTATTTCCTTCAGGATCTTTAACCCATACACCTTCAGCCTCTGAAATTACAATTGGAAGTGGCACATAGTTGTGGGCACCGTAATGATTTGTTAATTCAATGATTTCTTCAGATCTTGACATAATATCTCCCCTTTGCATGAATTATATAATAATTTATTGGCATTACTCATTCATAGCATAACGTATTTATTCACTTACGAAAACTATTTTCCGAAAATACTATAAAATCATCGATTCAGAACTTACATTACAACTTTTAAACGTTAAATTTAGAATATAACCGTCAAAATGTAAGCCTTTACATTAATATAATGACACATTCTCGACCGTTTACACAAGCCAATTTTTATAAATTTAAAAATTCTTCTTGATTTAAATCCAGATTACAAGATTTATGCTAATTCTAGTGTTTATAATTTAAAATTTTATACAAACAAAAAACGTCAATTTCTATAATTTTTTCAATAGAAATTGACGTTTTTTTGCTAGTAAAATATTTATAACTTGTACTCACTTTGGCAGTTAGATAGGATTAATAAAGTTAGTATTTACGCATTCAAAACTTTTATTTATTATCAGTTCTAGGTAATGGATAAAAACCTTTATTAAATTGTTCCCATAATTTTGGTGGCAAGTGATGTTTATCAGCTCTTTGCGGATCAAATTGAGATAGAATTTCATCTTCTTTGCCATCTTTAATTTTACTTACAAAATTATGATCTAACAAGATTTCACGTCCTAGTGCGACCAGTTCTACACCAGTTGACTCAATTGCTTCAATAGCTTGTTCAGCTGTGAAAATAGATCCTATACCTATGAGTGGCATACGTCCATTCATCCAATCTAAAATAAGTTTAATACGCTCTTTGCCTTTGTATTGACCTTCACGCGTTTGTGAGTGAATATCCATTAACGATACATGTAAATAATCTAAAGGTTTTTCTACTAATAATTCAATCAACTCTTTAGTAATTTCCATGCTTATACCTGGAGATTCAGCTTCTTCAGGAGAAAATCTATAGCCAACGATAAAATCTTTACTTCCGTATTGCTTAACAGTATTTGTCACTTCATCTACCACGCTTGTAGCAAATTTATAACGGTCTTGTCCCCACTCATCATTACGACGATTATAATATGGAGATACAAATTGATGGATTAAGTAATGGTTTGCACCGTGAATTTCAACACCATCGAATCCAGCTTCAATGACTCTTCTAGTTGCTTCACCGAAAGCTTTTATTGTTGATTCAATTTCCTCTTTTGTAATTTCACGTGCATCATGTGCTTCTTGTTCACCAAAACTCTTTAATGATATCGGGCTTGGCGCCGCAACATCACCATTAGGTGTTAAATTAGGTAAAGATTGCGCGCCACCATGATGTATTTGAACAACCGCTTTTGCACCATTTTTTTTCATAGCTTTTGCCAAACGTTTTAGACCTTCTATATTAGAGTCATGTGCTACTGAAGGTTGTCCAGGAAAAGCTTTACCTAAATCTGTTACATTGCTTGCAGCTGAAATTGCTAAACCAACATCT
The DNA here is from genome assembly GCF_017892645.1 of Staphylococcus sp. GDY8P54P. Classification (NCBI taxonomy): domain Bacteria; kingdom Bacillati; phylum Bacillota; class Bacilli; order Caryophanales; family Staphylococcaceae; genus Staphylococcus; species Staphylococcus sp. GDY8P54P. The sequence goes on from NZ_JAESLN010000009.1 coordinate 221,400, forward strand.
TTTGAACGCTGTTCCATATACACAACCTCTTCATTAGAAATTGTGCCATCGTCATTAGATGAAACATGTGTTAAAGGTGCTAGTACAAATCGATTGTCTAAAACAACTTGATTTGGTAATTTTAATTTTTCAAATAACGGTTGAAATTTTTTATCCATTAAATTAAATCCTCCTAAAATACAAAATACTTAAATGTCATTACATAATCACTTTAAGTGTTTTTAATTCTAACTTCCTTAGTTTTAAATATAAAATTATATGCTCACGCATATAATTTTATATTGCTACTCTTCCAATAAATTTTAGCTTATAAATAAAAAACACTAACATCTTAAAATAAGATGTTAGTGTTTTTTAAAAGATGACTGTTCATCTTTTATCGCGTTTTTGGACTGTTTAATCCAAACCGGTAAGCGTTCTTTAATTGTTTGAAACCCATATTTTTCGGTTTCTTTAATTTCATCTAATACTGATTGCTTTTCTTTTTTACGTTCATAATTTTTAAAATAGTCGTTATCTTTTAAAGAAAGATTTAACTTTCCTTCTTTATCAATTGAAATGACTTTCGCTTTTACAATTTGTCCTTCTGATAAAAACTTTTTTAAATTATGGACGTAATCATCCATAATTTCAGAAATATGGATTAATCCTTCAGTATTGTCAGGGGTTTCTACAAAAGCGCCATACGGTTGAATTCCAGTCACACGAACTTTGATATGTTGACCTACTTTATAGTGATTATTCAACGTGATAACCCCTTAATTCGTTTTACTTAACATGTTCATAATAGCATAAATCATTCAATGGTACTAATATTACCTAGAAAAATTTCACGATTTATCAAAAATCAAGCTACACAACCACGGATTGAATTTCTCTTATATCTCATTATACAAAGGCTTTTAAACCATTCCCAAGAACTGATACTTGCATCAATGCTTTCAAAATAAAAATTCTTAGGTTTTTACTTATAATGGTATTTAATTGAATATATTACACCATCACGCTCCAATGGAGATAACTAAAATTGTCAAAATAAAATAAGAGGCTGAAACAATGAATTTGTCTCAACCTCTTAAACATTTTTTATTTTTAATATAACAGGTATTTAAAAACAATTTAAAAATGGTTAAATCCTTACTAGAGTTTACCATCTTCCAAACTTTATTTTACCTTATTTTTCAATAATATCTATTGAATCAATCGTGATATCATGTAAAGGTTTATCCTGTGGCCCTACCTTAGTAGCCGCAATATCTTCTAATGTAGATTCACCTTCTAATAATTGACCAAAAACAGTATGCTTTTGATCTAACCAAGGTGTACCACCCTTTTCACCATAAGCCTTCACAATCGGTTCTGGCCAACCACCATCTGCGAGTTGGCTAAGCATAGATTCTGGAACTTCCTTCATTTGAACAATAAAGAACTGTGAACCGTTCGTATTCGGTCCAGAATTTGCCATTGATAAAGCACCATATAAGTTGAATGCTTCTAGTGAAAACTCATCTTCAAACGGACCTCCATAAATACTTTCACCGCCCATACCAGTTGCTGTTGGGTCGCCTCCTTGTACCATGAAGTCATTGATTACTCGATGAAAAGAAATGCCATCATAGTAGCCATTTTTTGCATGTGTAACAAAGTTTTCTACAGTTTTAGGCGCAATATCAGGCAATAATTTGAAAGTCATATCACCCTTATTTGTATGCATAACCATTTTTATTTCATTTTCGTTTACTTCTGAATTTAACTGAGGATAGTTCGACATTTTTATTCTCCATTTCATGTTAAGATGATATATGTATTCTAACATAAAATGAGGAGTGTATTGAATTATGTTATATCGTTTTGCACATAAAACTGGAAGTTATGGTGTATCTATTATAGAAGAAGATGGCAATCAAGTACTTGTTCAAATTGAACAGGTCATTAAACATCCAAAACAAGGAGACTTACATCACCCAAACGAAACGAACAATGTCTTTTTTCACGAACGCAAAGCTTTAAGTCAATTTGAAAAGCGCTATACTTCAAAATCCAAACTTAGACCTTTTAATGTAGAAGAACTGGATTATATACAATCTTTACAATTTGCCATTACGAATTTAGAAAACAAATTAAAAGAAGAAAATACCGAATTTGCACAATACTCACTTGCTAATTTAGCACAATTAAAAAAAGATTATTCAATTCAATACAAACAAAATTTTGAATAAAAATACCGTGTTTCTTCTTATTTAAAACAAACTTAAAATTAAAGCTCCACAAGGGTTAGCGTGGTTTTTCAGAATAGTCTTATTCATGTATAATGACCTTATACTATTTTTAAAAGGAGGATAAAATAATGAGTTTGATACATATAGCGGTGTTATTACCGTTAATATTTGCACTCATTATTCCAATTGTATATCGCATACATAAGCGGATACATTTAGGATGGTTTGTGTTACCTATCCCCGTCGTCTTATTTATATATTTTATATCAATCATTTCGACAACAATGTCAGGTGAAAACGTAGTACATAAAGCAAATTGGATGCCTCATTTTGGCATGAATTTCGATTTATACGTTGATGGCTTAGGCTTATTATTCAGTTTATTAATAACTGGTATCGGAAGCTTGGTTGTATTATATTCCATTAGTTATTTAAGTCGACAAGAGCAATTGGGTCATTTTTATTGTTACCTTTTGCTTTTTATGGGTGCCATGTTAGGGGTCGTATTATCAGATAATATCATTATCTTATATCTGTTTTGGGAGCTAACTTCATTTTCAAGTTTTCTACTCATTTCATTTTGGAGAACAAAACAAGCATCTATTTATGGTGCACAAAAATCAATGCTCATAACTGTTTTGGGCGGTCTTTCTCTGCTAGGTGGTCTTATTTTACTATCACTTGCAGGTAATTCTACCAGTATTCAAACGCTCATCAATCATGCGTCTGAAATTCAGACAAGCCCTTACTTTATATTGTCTATGATTTTTGTAATCATTGGAGCGATGACTAAATCAGCTCAGTTTCCATTCTACGTTTGGTTACCGGATGCTATGGAAGCACCGACACCCGTTAGTGCTTACTTGCATTCTGCAACGATGGTTAAAGCTGGTCTTTACTTAGTTGCTCGTATGACACCAATATTCGCACTTTCTCAAGGTTGGATTTGGACGATTACTGCAGTCGGCTTAATCACGCTGTTCTGGGCATCTTTGAATGCCACAAAACAACAAGATTTAAAAGGCATTTTAGCTTTTTCAACTGTCTCACAATTAGGCATGATTATGTCAATGTTAGGTATCGGGGCAGTAAGTTATCATTTCGAAGGTGCAGATAGTCAAATTTATGTTGCTGCGTTTACAGCGGCTGTGTTTCACCTTATAAATCACGCTACATTTAAAGGTGCATTGTTTATGGTAACTGGTGCTGTTGATCACAGTACAGGAACACGTGATGTCAATAAATTGGGTGGCTTAGTAACAATCATGCCAATTTCTTTTACGATTACATTAATTACATCATTGAGTATGGCGGGTATTCCACCGTTTAATGGTTTCTTATCTAAAGAGAAATTTCTTGAAAGTATGATTGAAGTTACACATGCTAATATCTTCAGTTTAAATAGTATTGGCATACTCATACCTATCGTAGCAATTTTGGGCAGCGTATTCACTTTTGTTTATGCAGTTAGATTTATTGGTCAAATATTCTTAGGTAGTTATAAACCAGATAATTTACCAAAATCAGCTCATGAAGTTTCAAAATTAATGCTAATCTCTCCAGGTATTTTAGCACTACTCGTCATTGTTTTTGGGTTCTTCCCTTCAATATTGACAGGTACGATTATTGAACCAGCTGTCAACGCAATCAGTAATAATACAAATGCAACAGCTGAGTTTCATATGTTCCATGGATTTACACCAGCCTTTTTCTCCACATTGGGCATTTATGTAGCTGGTATATTGTTAATATTTAGCTTTGGTTATTGGATTAGTTTATTAAAAGCACAACCTACAAAACTAACAATCAATTATTGGTATGATAAAGTTGGAACGGTATTCCCAGGCTATTCTAGTCAATTTACCAACACTTATGTTACTGGATTTACACGTAATAACTTATTAATCATTTTTGCGTCTTTAATCGTAATTACACTTGTGACGTTATTAGTAACACCATTCAGTGTTAACTTTAAAGATGTTAGTGAAATCAGACCATTCGAATTGATCATCGTAGTCATTATTATTACGGCAGCTTCAATGATTATTTTTGCTCGCTCACGTCTATTCAGTATTATCATGGCAAGTGCAGTAGGTTATGCAGTAGCAATCTTCTTTATTTTCTTTGGTGCGCCAGACTTAGCGCTGACGCAATTTGTTGTAGAATCTATTTCTACTGCATTGTTCTTATTATGTTTCTATCACTTACCAAATCTAAATCGACATAACGAGTCCACTTCATTTAAGTGGCTGAATGTTTTGATTGCCATCGGTGCTGGTACTGTTGTAACAGTATTGGGTTTAATCACATACGGAAATAGACACTTTGGCTCAATTGGAGAATTTTATAAAGCGCATGTATATGATTTAGCTCATGGTACAAACATGGTCAACGTTATCCTAGTTGACTTCCGTGGTACGGATACTTTATTCGAATCTTCAGTATTAGGTATTGCTGGATTAGGTGTTTACACAATGATTAAACTTCGTTATAAAAATAAACCAAATGATGAAGGAGGAACTCACATTGAAAAGACAGAAAAATAATTTAATATTCCAATACTCTGCCATTGTGATTTTCTTCTTAATCGTTATGTTTGGTTTACACCTATTTCTAACAGGACATTATACACCTGGTGGCGGTTTCGTCGGTGGCTTACTATTATCAAGTTCACTTGTGATTGTAGCTGTTGCTTATGATATTAAAACGATGCGTAAAATATACCCATGGGACTTCAAAAAACTCATTGGTATCGGGTTGTTCTTTTGTTTAGCTACACCGATGGCGAGTTGGCTATACAATAAAAACTTCTTTACGCATACACCTTTTGAAATTCCATTAGGTATTTTAAAACCTATAGAAATGCACACTGCCACATTTTTTGATTTAGGTGTTTTATGTGCGGTTGTTGGCACAATAATGACTATAATATTAGCGATTGGAGAGAATGAGTAATGGAAATAGTGATGATTTTTGTTTGTGGTATTCTCACTGCAATGAGCGTCTATCTCATTCTTTCTAAAAGTTTGATACGCATCATTATTGGGACTACATTACAAACACATACAGCTAATTTATTTTTAATAACGATGGGTGGTCTTAAAAAAGGTGAAGTCCCTATTTATGAAAAAGGGTTCACTTCATATGTGGATCCAATTCCACAAGCACTCATATTAACAGCAATTGTAATTTCATTTTCAGTAACAGCCTTTTTCTTAGTATTGGCTTTTAGAAGCTATAAAGAACTAGGTACAGACAACGTAGAAAGCATGAAAGGGGTGCTAGATAATGATAGAGAGTAATCTTATTATTTCATTACTTGTCATACCAATGTTAACAATTATTGCATTAATTTTTATTGGTAAACGCCCTAAAATTAAACGCTACGTTGCATTAACAGGTACTGCAGTTACATTAATTTTTGCTTTTATAAATCTAAAGAATGTTCTCAGAGATGGACCTATAAAACTCGAGCTTGGTTCATGGGATGCACCGTATAGTATTGTTTTTGTTACAGATATTTTTAGTATCTTACTTGTGATTACAAGTTTAATTGTAACAATGTTGATTATCTTATATTCATATCAATCAGTAGGTATCGAACGTGAAACATATTATTATTATTTTGCCATAATGTTTATGCTCACAGGTGTTATAGGCTCATTTATAACTGGTGATATTTTCAACCTTTTCGTATTCTTTGAAGTATTTTTAATGGCATCTTATATTTTATTAGTTATTGGTGGCACACAAGTTCAATTGAGTGAAACGATAAAATATGTGCTTGTGAATGTGACATCTTCTGCTTTCTTTGTTATAGCCGTTGCAATGCTTTATTCTGTCGTCGGTACATTGAATTTAGCAGATATTAGTGAAAAATTAAGCCAACTATCAACACAAGACAAAGGAATTATCAGTATTATATTTATTATGTTCATCTTTGTTTTTGCTACAAAAGCTGGTGTGTTTCCAATGTATATCTGGCTACCAGGTGCTTATTATGCGCCACCTATAGCAATTATCGCTTTCTTTGGTGCATTATTAACAAAAGTTGGGGTTTACGCAATAGCTAGAACAGCAAGCCTTTTCTTTGGCGATTCCTCTAATTTTTCGCTGTACACCATTCTATTCTTAGCCTTACTTACAATTATTTTTGGTTGTGTGGGTGCAGTAAGCTACTTTGATACTAAAAAAATTATCATTTATAATATTATGATTGCTGTTGGTGTCATTTTAGTAGGCGTAGCAATGATGAATCAGGCTGGCATGATGGGCGCAATTTATTATACTTTACACGATATGTTGATAAAAGCTGCACTATTTTTCTTAATTGGTGTGATGTATAAAATCACTAAAACACACGATTTACGCAAATATGGTGGCTTAATCAAACATTATCCTGTATTAGGTTGGTCTTTCTTTATCGCTGCTTTAAGTTTAGCCGGTATTCCGCCGTTAAGTGGTTTTTATGGTAAATACTATATCGTTCAAGCTACTTTCGAAAAAGGATTTTATCTAAGCGGTATAATCGTATTACTATCTAGTTTAGTCGTACTTTACTCTGTTATTCGTATTTTCTTAAAAGGATTCTTCGGTGAATCTGAAGGTTATGAAGTCAATCCTAAACTGCAGTACAAAGGTATCTTAACAGTAGCTATTATCGCAGTTGCCATATCAGTAATATTTGGCCTATCCGCTGACTTTTTACAGCCAATCATAAAAGATGCTGCTGAAACATTCTATAATCCTAGTGTATATATAGACAGCGTATTGGGGGGTAAATAGTATGGCAATTCAAATATTAGTAAATTTAATTTTATCTGTGTTTTGGCTATTCGTTACCGGCAGTTATACATTTAATAATTTCCTTTTAGGTTATATCTTTGGACTTTTATTAGTATTCCTAATGCGCGGTGTCTTACCCGGTAGATTTTATATTATTACTATTTATAAAATCATTAAATTATTTATCGTCTTTTTAGTAGAATTGATTAAAGCAAATATTGATGTTATTAGAATTGTAACTAAGCCTAAAATCAACAACGAACCCGCCTTTTTTACTTATCCGACCGATTTAAAAAAAGATTGGCAAATTGTGTTGTTATCAAATTTGATTACCCTGACACCAGGCACAATTGTTCTAGGCATTAGTGATGATCGCACAAAAATATACATTCACAGTATTGATTTTAGTACTAAGGAAGAAGAAATAAAAAGTATTAAATCATCACTTGAAAAAGTGGTAAGAGAGGTAGGCGAATATTAATGAACTACAACGTAATATTAATCGTGGCATTAGTTATCGTAACATTGTCAATGTTTGGTATGCTTGTTCGTGTCATTATCGGCCCTTCTCTTGCGGATAGGGTTGTGGCACTCGACGCAATGGGTATCCAATTAATGGCGATTGTAGCACTATTTAGTATTTTCTTAGGTACTAAATATATGATGGTTGCTATTTTGTTAATTGGTATTTTAGCATTTTTAGGAACCGCAGTGTTTGCAAAATATATGGATAAAGGTAAGGTGATTGAACATGATAACAACGATCATCATTAGCATAGCGCTTATCTTAGTTATCCTCGGCTCACTCATAAGTGCACTAGCTGCGATTGGCCTCTTGCGTTTAGATGACGTATATGCGCGCGCACATGCTGCTGGTAAAGCCGCTACATTGGGAGCAATGTTACTTATAAGTGGTGTTTTCTTATATTTCATCGGGCGTGAAGGTTACGTAAATATGCAATTACTTATTGGAATATTATTTATTCTGATAACAGGTCCACTAGCAAGTCACCTTATTATTAAATCCGCATATAATTTAAGAACACCCGCTTCCAAAAGAACAAAACGTGATGATATACAAAAAGACCTAAAAGAAACAAAATTGTAAAGTCATTAACTTACGCATTCCAATTAACTGGGATGCGTTTTTTATTTTATAAAATTAATGATTGCTAAATTCGGTGTGTGATGATATATTAAATCGTAATTATTACGTTTTAAAAGGAGCTGAAAATATGTCTACTTGGACCATAATCGGTGGCGGTATCCAAGCAGTTACAATCGCAATAAAATTAAAATCCATAGGTATCAAAGACCACGAACTAACAATTATTGATCCACATCAAAGTTTATGCGAGCAATTCGAGGATTATACTCAACGCATTCAAATGCCTTATTTACGTTCGCCGTGTGTCCACCATATACATCCTAATCCCTTTCATTTAAATCAATTTGCTAAATGTCATCAATATATTAATGCCAGTTATGGACCGTATAAAAGACCAAATCGAGCGTTATTTATAGACCATATTCACCATCTATTACATAAATTCAATTTGAACAAGAACCATATTGTCGGTTTTGCTAATAAAATCAGCTTCAAGCAAAAACAATGGCATGTACAATTATCACAACACAATTGGATTACATCAGATTACTTGGTGATTGCAACAGGTTGTAATCACGTACCCTATATTCCACATAACTTTAAACATACACCAGATGTATATCATATTTTTGATTCACGATTAAATTTACATAAACAAACTTCTCATGTCGTCGGAAGTGGGATTTCTGCAGCACATGTCACTTTAAAATTACTACAACATCAACCGCAATCAGTCATTCATCTTTGGACAAATAAAGTCATTGACGTACATGACTTCGACGCAGATCCAGGTTGGTTAGGTCCAAAAAAAATGTCAAACTTTAGTGCATTAACTGATTCAAAAACCAAACTGAAAATCATTCAAAAAGAGCGCCATAAAGGTTCTATGCCTAAAGAATTAGCATTGAGGCTCAAAAAACACATGAAGCAAGGTAAATTAATAATGCATATCAATGAATTAAAAGATATACATCATCATCATATTTGTACAGAACAATATTGTATGTTCTATGATAGCGTAGTATTAGCCACAGGTTTCGAAGATACACTTATGCAACAACCAATTATCAAGCAGCTCGTTAAAAATTTTAATGCACCTGTGTCAGACGCGGGACTGCCTTCTATTTCATCTCATTTAGAATGGTTACCGAATTTATTCGTCACAGGTGGTCTAGCAGATTTAGAACTCGGTCCCTTTGCTCGCAACATCATGGGTGGCCGTGAAGCAGCAGCAAAAATTGCAACTGCTGTATTATCAAAAAAACCGTATTGAACATAAGATATATTTAACAACAAATGAACATATTCAAAAGAATCTGGGACATAAAGTTCTTGGACATGTGAAAAAGCCAATTTCAATTGAAATAATAATTAACTCATTGAGTTGCTACTTTGCTCATATTAAATACCATTAATTCCAAGAAATAAAGATACTAATAAGACATCTACTTTAAGATTTACTCTAAAACGATTCATTGTTTTATAAGAAGGTGTTTGATTTTGTGAGAGCTACATCTTTCGGATACGATTATTAAGCATTTTTTCTATTTTTCGACCAGTGTATACAGATTGGGTGTATGCATGTAGAATAATTATTAACATCATTTTGGTTGATATAAGACCTTGTTTTTAAAGTATTTTAATGTGAAATGACATATGAATACGCTATATTTTGGCGAGCCGCTTGAGGAAACAAGACAAGCTGAAGCTGCCCCTAAGAAAGCGAGCCAACCATACGAAATATTGAATAACAAAGAAGCACACAGATGCATTAATTAAATCATCTGCGTGCTATTTTTCTAAGTTTTTGTACCAAGCTCATATATAGTTTACATTTAATATTAATTAGCTTGAATACATGCTAATCATTAAAATAAAAATCACTAATCTAATACTTTAATTGCTCATTGCCGTTTACGTGGTTTTATAGCAACGGTTCCTCTCATTACACAAATCAATCTATCATTTTGGTCTCTGATATCTATGTTCCAAACTTGAGTCGTACTACCTTCATGTATGATTGTAGCAGTCGCAAATATTGTCCCTTCGGTTGTCGAACCTATATGATTCGCATTCATTTCTAAACCTAGGGGAATGTAATGCTCTGTGTCAATGATTTCAGCAGCCCCCATAGAGCATGCTGTTTCTCCGAGCGCTAAACTCGCCCCACCATGTAAAAAGCCAAATGGTTGTTTCACTTCATCTGTTACTGGCATGGACATAACCATAAGTCCATGTTCTTGTCGCTCTACCTTTATCTTTAAAGCATCAAGCATATTTGCCATTTAAGACACCTCTTTTTTTATTCTTAGATTTATAATATCATAGCCGCTATTGTTCCAAAAATAATTAGAGGAATGTTATAGAAAACAAAGTTTGGAATACATGTATCACGAATGTGATCATGTTGACCATCAACATCTAAACCTGCCGTAGGTCCTAATGTTGAATCACTTGCAGGTGATCCTGAATCACCTAATGCACTTGCTGTTCCTATCAACGCAATCAATGCCATAGTACTTAATCCTAAAGATTCACCTAATGGCACAAATAACGTTGCAATAATAGGTATTGTAGCAAATGATGAACCGATACCTAATGTTACGACCAAACCAATAATGTACATGACAATAATACTAAATAATTTATTCTCACCAATAACATCGCTAAGCCCACTTACTAAATTACCGATATCTCCTGTTTCATTCATTACACCTGCAAATCCATTTGCTGATAAGATTACGACACCTATAAATGACATAATTTTAATACCATCTACAAATTTTTGGTCTAACTCAGTCCACTTGTATGCACGTGAGATGAAGAACACAAGCACACCAGCTAAAGCCCCAAATATCATAGAATCAGTGAACATTTGTACTAAAAACGTAGCAATAATAGAAATAATGGTTACTATGAGGACATATGGTCTAATTTCAATTTCACTCATATCTTTAATATCTTTATGTTCAGAATATTTTCTAGGTTTTCTATAATAATAAATACCTGCAATTAAGCCAACAATATAGCCTAATGAAGGAATCAGCATCGCTTTCCATATCATGCCCATTTCAATTGGATGATCTGCTTTAGAAAATCCGCTTTGAATAATTTGATGGAAAATCTGACCGAAACCATATGGCAATAATACGTATGGCCAACATAAACCAAAGCCAATGATAATAGCAATTTGTCTTCTATCTATATTAAGTTCATTGAACAAACTTATTAATGGTGGTATCACAATTGGGATAAATGCAATATGTACAGGTATTAAGTTTTGGCTCATTACACTCATAATTAAGAGTGCACCGATAATAATCACTTTAACTTTAATACGTGACATTTTACTGTTTTCCGCGTGAATAGCATTGATAATTTTATTTACTAAATAGTCAGTAATACCACTATAAGAAATCAACGCAGCAAACCCGCCTAGTAAAGCATAGCTCAATGCCACTTCTGCGCCATCAACAATATTTTTACCAAATACAGATACAATGTCTGTGACGCTCATACCTGCGATTAAGCCACCAACTAGTGCACTGATAAATAAGCTTATAACAACATTTAATCTACATAAACAGAGTACAATCATCAGTACCACTGCTATAACAACTGCATTTATCACAAATGCACAACTCCTTTATTACGTTATCGAACTAAAGTATCACGAGATTTATAATAACAATTGCTTATCAAATTGTCAATCCTATCTTGATATTTAGATAAAATATGAATCATTAACCTGCCAACCTTGTGATATAAGGTTAAAAAAACTTCAAGTTAATCTACTAAAATTAACTTGAAGCTTTTGTTTTTAATGGTAATATTGTTACATCTATAGTACACGTAACCATTGTACGATTGTTGATATTAGATAACCTGTAGGTCCCACAGGCCCTTTATAACTTGATTTATTCGTAGTAGCAGGCCCTGCGATATCAAAATGTAAATGTGGTGTATTACCTGCAAAATGATTGATAAATGTTGCTGCAAACAATGCTTTACCTTGACCATTGGTATGGTTAACTAAATCAGCCACTTCACTTTTTCTTATCAGTGCTTGTTCTGTGTCAGTAATCGGTAATTCAAAGACTTTTTCATCCATCATTTGTGCTTGTTGTAGAATAGATTTTAACGTAGTGTCAGCATTTTGATTAAAAACGGCAGCTTTATCTTCACCTAACGCAGCTACAGCAGCGCCAGTTAACGTTGCAAAATCTAATATTATACTTGGCTGAAATTGATTTGCATAAAATACAGCGTCACCTAAAACAAGGCGCCCCTCTGCATCAGTATTTAATACCTCTACTGATTCTCCGCTAAGTGCTGTGTAAACATCATCTGGTTTCATTGCTTCGTCATTCACCATATTTTCGGCAGCGGCAATAATTCCAACAATATTTAGTGGCAGTGCTAATTGACGAGCAGCTTCGATCATTCCTATTACATTTGCTGAGCCACACATATCAAATTTCATGGTCTGCATACCTGTTTTTGATTTGATTGAATAGCCACCTGAATCATACGTAATGCCTTTACCTACGAGTGCAATAGGATTTTCTCCTGGTTTTCCACCATTATAAGTCAACGTTATTACGCGTGGACCATTTTTAGAACCTTTACCAACTGCATGAATTAACCCAAAACCTTCTTTTTGTAAAGTTTTATTATCTTTGATATCAACTGATACGCTAGTGTCATTAAATTGTTTTTGTATCAGTTCTGCATAATAAGCTGGTGTCAATATGTTAGGTGGTATATTACTATAATCACGTGCTAAATTAACAGCAGTTGCAATAGCCTCTCCTCGTTCAATAAACTCGACAATGTGATCTTCTTCTGTGTGAATCTCTATTGTTAATTGATAAGGCGCTGATTTATTAGTTTTATAACCATCAAAATGATATATAGATTGTTTACTTTGTTTACCAAGAATTTCTGCAATTAATTCCGTTTCTACTTTTTGAGATTTAAACGTGTTAAACAACAATGAAGCTTTAGTTACTCTCTTGCTATTTAAGGTTTGAAATAAATTTCCGAAGATTTTTAAATAATCATTATATCCTAATGTTTTAGTATTTCCTAAGCCCACAGTAATCAGTTTATGTGCCTTCTCATCTACTTTAAAAAATGTACTCGAAATCGCTCCAACATTGGTGCTGAAAATATGATGTTCTTTTAAAGGGGATAATAAGTCTTTTATGTCATTTCCAGCAATTCGTATCGACTCTAATTGATTTAAATGTTCAGGCACACCAACAATAATTGTTTCTTGTTCAATCTTAGAAGTGTTATTTATAACTGTTTTCATCAAACATCCCTCATTTCAATTTATTCTGTCACATTGTATCATTTTAATGTCGGATCATTATAAAAAATGATAGATTATATCATACTATATATAAAATTTGAGGCTGAGACAATTTATGTCTCAGCCTCAATATTTATGGTCAATAGATACTTATCTATTGGTTATCAGTTATTAAAATTTACCTTTTTTAAATGCTAAACCAATACCACCAAGTTTGAATACTGCACGTGTATCGATTACTTTTTTCATAAATGCAGCTTTTTTACCTTGGATATCTTTACCATAAACAACACCAACGCCATCGTTAGCACCTAAAGAACATACTGTACCACGATCAACATATTCAAACTCTTGAGTAGGTTGACCTTCTAAAATATTTTTAATGTTCTTAGCAGTGTGCTCGCCTTCTTGCATAGCAATTTGTGCTGTTGTAGGTAATGGGCGTTCTTCACCAGCTGGAATAAATGCAGAACAATCACCTATTACAAAAATATCATTATAACCATCGATTGTTAAATCTTGATTTGTAACGATACGGCCACGTTTAACGCCTTCGAATGATTCTTCCATTAACTTACTACCACGAACACCTGCTGCCCATACAACTGTATTTGCTTCTAATTGTTGTTCTTCATCATTAACTTTAACTACGAAACCTTTTTCATTTGCAGCAACAATCGGTGTAGCAATTTTAAATTCAACACCTTTACTTTCTAAATAACTAACTGCATGGTTTACTAATTCATCAGAGAATTGAGGTAACATTTTTGGAGCAGCTTCTACACAAGTAATTTTAACTTTTGTTTGATCTACACCATATTTGTTACATAACTCAGGGATACGGTCAGTTAATTCACCTAAGAATTCAACACCTGTAAAGCCTGCACCACCAACGATAATAGCTAAATCTTTATCATCTTTATTTTTAGAAGCAGCGTAGTTAGCAAATTTATCTTCAATGTGGCGCGCTAATTTACGTGCAGTTAAAATATTTTCGATTTGGAAAGCATGATCTTTCATACCTTTAATACCAAATGTTTCACTTTCGAAACCTAAAGCAACAACTAAAATATCAAAATCAAAGATTCCTGCATCAGTTTCTACTTTTTTAGCATTGCGATCAATTTTTGTAACTTCTGCTTTAATGAAGTTTACTTTATTCTTATTGATTACGCTTTCAACTGGATATAAAACATCTTCATAACTAATTGTTCCAGCTGAAGCTTCATGTAACCAAGTTGCTTCATAGTGATAATCATTCTTATTGATTAATGTAATTTCAGCTTCATCAGCTGAAAGTTGCTTTTGTAATTTGGTAATAGTTTGTAACCCAGCGTAACCAGCGCCTAAAACTAAAACTTTTTTACGTTCTTGAGCCATTTCATTCACCTAAGCTTTCATAATTTTTTTGTTGCGATCGTCTTTTTATAATTTACTGATTTACATAGAAATTCACAAAAAAGACATTTTTCATCCAACACTAATTTTATAGTTTTTATAGTTTATTTTCAAGCCGAAACGCATATATTGTTTATTTTTTCACATAAACAGATAAAAGACTATAGTTCTAACCACATTTAGTCGAACTATAGTCCATAAACACTCAGTTTAAAATTTTTAACAATCTTCTGGTGAACCAGAAACTTTTGCAGTTCTGAATGAACTTCCACAACCACAAGATGCAATTGCGTTTGGATTGTCTATTTGGAAGCCACCGCCCATTAACGATTGTTTGAAATCAATTTTTGTACCTTCCAATACTGGTATATCATATTTATCAACTAGCACTTTGACACCGTGAAATTCAAATATTTCATCATTTTCACTAGGTTCAGCTTCTGCAGACATACCATACGTTAATCCTGTGCAACCGCCACCATTAACTTTGATTTTCAAAAAGCCATCTGGCATATCATTCTGTTCCATCATATCTTTAACTTCGTATGCTGCCGCTTCTGTTAGTTCAACTACTGCCATTGAAATTACCTCCCTAAAAAATCCATGTTTCTTCTATATGTGAATAAATATTTTGTAATAAGTCGTCTGGTGATTCTCCTTCAACAATATCACCGTTTACTAATGCATACAAGCCACTTGAGCAAATGCCACAATTTTGCAGACATCCATATTCTAAAACGTCTACACCTGGATCATTTTCAAGTTGATTATATACATAATCTCCACCTTTCGCTAAATTCGAAATGCAGAACTCAACTATTGGATTCATATTACACCCTCTCAATTAATTATCAGTTTAGTAATTATAACAAAATCACATCACTTTTGACCACTTACTAGCTTATATGAATTAATCATTCATTTTGTTGTTTTTGTAACAATTCAATTAAAACAAAACACGTTTTCGTATAAAATGCCATTCACACTAATTTTTTATATTGTTATAATCATATTGTATTTTTAAAGATTTATGTTTACAAATTACAATTCATCACGTTTATTTGTAGAAGTATATAAAAAAGCATATAATATATCTAAGTAAGCTTATTATGAAATTGGTATTTCGTTCAATGAAGACGAATATGATTTAACCAAATTGTATTTATTGACTTACATTGACGACAAGAGATAAAAATATTATTTATTTACAAAAAATAAACTGTATTTTTATCAAATTGCTCAATATATTTTTACTAAAGGGGTATCATAAATGAAAAATTTAGTACTATTGGGTGGCGGATATGGAAATATGCGCATTATGTCTCATATTTTACCATCGGCACTTCCTGAAAATTATTCTATTACATTAATTGATCGTATGCCTTATCATGGTTTAAAACCAGAATTCTATGAATTAGCTGCTGGTACTAAATCAGACAAAGATATTCGTATGAATTTTCCTGATTCAGAACGTATTAATATTGTGTACGGAGAAATCAATGATATTAATTTAGATGATCAAATTATTTCAGTTGGCAACACAAAAGTAGATTATGACGAATTAGTCATTGGACTTGGTTGCGAGGACAAATATCATAATGTTCCAGGAGCAGCAGAATACACACACAGTATCCAAACGTTATCAAGTTCACGGGAAACATTTCATCATATCAGTGAATTACCTAATGGAGCAAAAGTGGGTATTGTAGGTGCGGGTTTAAGTGGCATCGAATTAGCCAGTGAACTTCGCGAAAGCCGTAAAGATTTGCAAATATACTTATATGATCGAGGAGAACGTATTTTACGTCGTTTTCCAGAAAAGCTAAGTCGTTATATAGAAAATTGGTTTAAAAAGAACGATGTAACGGTAGTTCCAAATTCTGATATTAATCGTGTAGAACCTGGTAAAATTTTCAATAACGATGTACCTGAACCATTGGATTTAATCGTATGGACTGCTGGCATTCAGCCAGTGGAAATTGTTAGAAATTTACCAATTGATATTAGCAGAGATGGCCGTGTCATCCTAAACCAATACCATCAAGTCCCAACCTATAAAAATGTATACGTAGTTGGCGATTGTGCAGATTTACCTCATGCACCTAGTGCACAACTTGCTGAAGTTCAGGGAGACCAGATTGCTGATGTTATGAAATTACAATGGCAAGATAAACCTCTACCTGAAAAAATGCCAGAACTCAAAGTTCAAGGCTTCTTAGGTTCTCTTGGTGATAAAAAAGGTTTTGCTTACATCATGGATAGAACAGTCACTGGACGTTTAGCTTCAATCTTAAAATCTGGTGTGCTATGGTTATACAAATATCACAATGGATAAATTTTAATCAGTAATTATAAAGACACGTCTTCCTATACTTTATTAACATGCGTAAAAAGTATAGATACGTGTCTTTTTTTAAATAATTAAATTAATGCGCTTCCATAAATTGAGTGATATCTCTCAATTGTACATACCCATCTGAAACATATTCATCATTCATCGTTACAAGCGGATAGAACAATTCATCATCTTGAATACGCTCAATATATTGTTGATCATGATCAGTTAAATTTTCAGTATCCTTTTCTATATCAATATACGTAAACTCAAATTGGATATCTGGATACTTTCTTTTGAGCAATGGTTGCAACCAATCAAAAGTATTACGCGCTGTTGGCGCATTAACACAGCTTGCACAAACAACATCTGCACCATAAACGACTACACTTACTTTATTCATTTTACTTATCCCCTTTTGTCTCGATTGATAGATTTTTCTTTATATATCTATTATAATAAAAAGATAGACAGAAAATGAAATAATATACTTGAAAGGAGGCATTTCCATGCCAACTGAAAACGTAACAATGTTTGATCAAGTAGCAGAAGTAATTGAAAAACTACGTCCATTCTTACTACGTGATGGCGGCGACTGTTCGCTAGTAGATGTAGAAGATGGCATTGTTAAACTTCAATTGCACGGTGCATGTGGTACATGCCCAAGTTCAACAATCACATTAAAAGCAGGCATCGAACGTGCTTTACATGAAGAAGTACCTGGAGTAGTAGAAGTAGAGCAAGTATTCTAGTTGATCAACTTATAAATAAATTAAACAACAAAAACGTCAAATTTTATAGAATTCTTCGTTTATGAATCTTTCATCAAATAGCTGATTTATAACAAAATGCACTTTCATTTAAACATGAAAGTGCATTTTTATATTAAAACCAGAAATAAAATTGAAAATTGTATGATAGCGAAGTGATTTGACTTTATTGCTTAAATTTATACAAGTCATTCCTGACGTAATCAGCACGCTGTTCATTTTTAATCAAAGGCAGAACCGATAAATAAAATCAGTAAACACCATAGAAAATCCATAGTTGCGATTTCCTATCCTAGTCAACATTTTAATCATCATTCAAATCATTCATCCTTAATTTGAAAGTAGTTATTTGCGCATGTGCTGAGCAATGTGCTCACTAATATAAACCCAACCTTTCCATCCTATATGGACGGCATCACTGATAACATAAGGTTCATAATCTTTATCTGTCATGTCGTAAATTTTCCCGCCACGACTAATAACTGTGTTCTTAATTTTATTATATACTTTCTGACGTTTTTCTTTATTTACACCTATGTGATCGTACCATTTTCCATTTGATGGAAGACTAATATATTCAATATCAGCACCAGCCTCTCGCATAGTATCTACCAATAACTCCAAATCTTTAAATTCTGGAGAATTACTATTAAATTCATAATCTCTGTTCACTTTACGCTTATGCTTTTTTATTAATTGCCAATACTCATCTCTAATTTTAAATATATTTGATTGTGAATGTTTAGCACCATAGTATTCAGCTTTATTGCGAAGCATCCCCCAACTGTCATCTTGTGCAGTTACCGGTGTAATATCTGCTAACTCAGTATTTGCAAGAGGTAAATTCGACTTTATTGCTTCAATTTTTTCAAATTGATTCATTTTAAATGATGATACATATTGGTCATTGTCACTAATTTTACCTTTAGCTACTTTTTCTAAATAGTTTCGATTTTCTACATTTTTAAATCTTAATAAACGTTTGGCATAGCGCTGTTTAAGTTCTGGGCTTAAATGCTTTTGCTTAAATAAGCGGTTCAACTTTGCTTTAGACATACGAGCATCAAAATTTTTATTAGTTAATCCATGGTTTGTAAACCATTGCGGCGATATAATAAGTGACATTTTCTTTCCTTTTAAATGATCATATTGTGAGGCTAATTCCACAGCATTAATTAAATCTGTAGAACCACCTGTGCCAATTAGAAATGGTTGCTTAGCATGCATATTTTTATCGCGCAACAATATAGATGGATTAAACGGGTCATCTTTCCCAAGTTCACTAGAACCGTAAATTGGATAAAAATGATTCGACTTAAACATCTGCTCTTGGATTAACGTACCTTTTAACACTTGATCTGAGAGTGAAGTACGTTGATTATCTAACGTTTTCTGAGTGATTAATCCACTAAACCAACTAGAAGGTAATATTAAGAAAATCCCAAATAAACATAAACTGATGATAATTGGTATAAAATGTTTTAATTTCATCTTAATTCTTCTAATACCGCTGCAATCTTATTTGGTGTTGCCCATTCATCTCTGTCAAAATCCATAATTGAAACCTCAATATCTAATTTGTTTTGAATTTCTAATAATAAACCGACCGTTTGAAATGAATCTATAATACCTTCTTCAAATAATTCAATGTCAGGATTTTCTTTCACGATATTATTTTCAGTTACTTCAACTAATAAATCTAATACTTGTTCTTTAAATTCCATTATTATTCCTCCTAATTTTAAAACAGTTTTCCTGAAAAAATCAGAAAACCAAATGTTACAAAATGAAATGTTACAACAATACTCAAAGCAGTTGTAAACTGGTTCTGCCAACGTGGACGATGTTTTTTTCTCCATTTTTCATAATAGCCATATCCAATAAATAATGCTGCATGATACAACCCATACAAAATGTAATAAAGTTCTATACCATGCCATATGCCCATTATTAAAAAGTTTAAGAAAAAGGCTATATTCGACATTGCAAATTGACTTTTTAGTAATTTTTTCTTTGACATAAAAAATAATGACCGCATATAAATACAATCTCTAAACCAAAATGATAGTGACATATGCCATCTATTCCAAAAATCTTTAATATTTTTAGCTTTAAATGGCTGGTTAAAGTTTTGTGGCGTTTGAATACCATAAATATAGCTAAACGCAATAGCAAAAAGTGAATATCCGGCAAAGTCAAAAAATAAATATAAACTGTATGCGTACATATATAACCATTTTGTGATAACACCAGAAAAATCGAGCATTAATGGATTAATTGCAAATGTTTGTATCAAATAAGCAATAATATATTTGTATAAAAATCCAAGCATAATGTAATGTATTGCTTTGACAAATAAACCATTATAGTCACTTCCACTCAGAATTTTATTGTCATCTTTCACAAAACGTTTGTAACGATCAATTGGTCCTGAGGAAATGGTTGGAAAAAACGATATAAACTGTACGACTTTCCAAAATTTAATCTCTTTGATTGAGCCATCTCTAATTTCCATTAATAGTTGAACACTTTTAAAAGTAACATACGAAATGCCTAAAAATCCGATGAATTCTATGACTTTACTCTCATGTAGTTTTAACTGTGCCATTCCAAACCACGAACTTTGCATAACTTTCACAACAATAAGCGGCAAAACAGAGAGAAAAATAACCGATATAAATTTTGCTGTTGTATTATTTTTAGCACGAGAATTCCAGTAATATATGATAATCAACACTTGCCAAATTAAATAAAGGATAAAATTTATCAGTTCTAAACTCAAAAAAGCTTGTCCAAATAGATGATGCTTATTCGATGAAAATATTAATATAATCATGACTGCTGTACTCAAACCATTATAAATTTTGCTCTGCTTACCCATAAATCCTAATATAATAACTGGTAACAAAATAACAAATGCTATAAGAAAGAATGTAAAATCGCCGTATGGAATCATTTCTCTATAGCCTCAGCAATCTTTTTACGATCTAATTTTCCATTCATCGTAAGCGGTAATTTCTTCATATATATTAACTTTTTAGGTATCATATATTCGGGCAATACATGTTTTAATTCCGTTTTTATTTCATGAGTCAAAGTTTGAACGTCTTCGTGGGTTTCGCAATCACTTAAAATAACTGCAGCATTTAAATGAATGACTTTGTTATTTTTATAAGTTGGTACAACAACTGCATCTCTGATTTTTGCTAACTTTCGCAATTGAAACTCTATTTCTTCTAATTCCATACGATAGCCGTTTAATTTAATTTGATAATCTATTCTTCCATTAATAAACCATTGGTTATCAATCAATTGTGCTTTGTCACCAGTATAATAAGATTTCTCACCATCCAATTTGGTAAATACTTTTTTTGAACGTATGTCATCTTTGACATACCCTTCACTTACGCATTTACCTGAAATGATAAGTTCACCTTCGTCGGTTAACGATAACTTCGTTCCCGGTTGAGGTATACCTACTGGTAATGGATTATATTGATTTAAAACTTCATCTGTAACTAATATACTTGTGACTGCTACCGTAGCTTCTGTAGGGCCATATGTATTGTAAATGTATGCAGATGGGAACCGTTGAAGCAATAGTTCTGCTGTTTTATGTGCCAAAATCTCACCACAAAAGAAAAATTCTTTCAAATTACTATAATATGTTTCCGTTAAGCGTGGCAGCATAAGACACATTTCCATAAATGAAGGCGTAGATACCCATACATTTATTTTTGCTTCTTCTAACATTTGATTTAATAATTTTGGTTTATTTATCATTACTTTATCTACTAAGTTTAAGGTTCCAGCAGTCATTAAACACGGGTATATGGACATGACAGATAAATCAAATGAAAAAGGCGCTTGATTGAGCCATTGTTGATTTGAATCAACTTGATTGAGTTCTAACATCCAATTTGTAAAAAGATTGAGACTTTCATAACTGATTTGTACACCTTTTGGTGCTCCAGTAGAACCTGATGTAAAAATAGTATAAGCAATATCAGAATTTTTTATATTACTTACTGTGGTGTCATCTTGTTTTACACTTGATAATGAATCTTTTGAAATAAAAGAAACATGCTCTATTTCTATATGTTCATCAGTAGTATTAAATATATATTGTGGCTCTATTTTATTTATAATTGATAGCATACGATCTTGAGGGATAGAAGTATCTAGGGGAACATAACCACAACCTGCCTTCATACTACCTACCATTCCTACAATCATATACGGGGACATATGCCCGTATAAAATCAATGGTGTTTTAGCATCTTTTAATATCATTGCAAGTTGGTTGGCTAACCGATTTAGTGCTTCATAGGTCAAAATTTCGTCATTATGTTTAACTGCAACTTGATTTGGACAGTTTTCTCCATGTCCTATTAAAGTTTGAATGATGTCTTTCATGATAGTCTCCTTAATTAAAATTCATTGTAAATAAAGTTATTGTGTGTATCACCTGTACCATAAATTAAATATAATGCAATTAATATAGTTAGGTACATTACTGTCAATAACCATGGCTTGAATTTTTGTAAAGCAGTATGTTCTTTATCGTTTTTGTGCATATTTCACCTCTAAAATTTATATAAATTCAACATTAATCATCTTCATTAAATTATTTTTTATATTTTACACCTTATTGTATATAAGTTATTCAACTTTTTCACCAATTAATTATACAATTTTTCCTACATCATTACAATTAAATATTTGTGCATATATATAACAAAATTGTTAGATAGTATATAAATAAATAGAGTATTATTTTAAAATTCAAAAAAACACACAATAAACTCATTTAAAAGAATTTATTGTGTATTAATTTTAACTATTCTAACCCAAGATATAGTAATATACATGAATGTAATGACCCTTTTTATCAAATGAGGTGAGCATCCTCGATTTATTAAGTAAGTTCAAATTACGCTATTTAATGTAATGTTCCTAAAAAATAAGCTGCCAATCACCCGAACTAAACAGGTAATAAGCAGCTTA
This sequence comes from Staphylococcus sp. GDY8P54P, assembly GCF_017892645.1. Lineage (NCBI taxonomy): Bacteria > Bacillati > Bacillota > Bacilli > Caryophanales > Staphylococcaceae > Staphylococcus > Staphylococcus sp. GDY8P54P. The sequence goes on from NZ_JAESLN010000009.1 coordinate 244,339, forward strand.
AATTCGTTTCAATCATTTATACAACGGGCGTTTTAGGATCTTTTTCGTCTAATACTAGCTTTATATTATCTACGCACAGTTGTATCATTCGGTCTCTTGTTATAACCGATGCACTACCAATATGTGGAAGTATCGTTGCATTGTTCATTGAAAGTAATGGATGTTGCATATCTATGGGTTCCTCTCTTAAAACATCTAAACCACATGCTTTAATTTCTTCATTTTGCAACGCCTTCACTAATGCTTCTTCATCGACAACAGCACCTCTACCGATATTGATAAAAATCGCATCTTTTTTCATCATTTTAAATGCCTTATCGTCAAATTTATCACGTGTTTCTGCAGTTAATGGTGCCGTACAAATGACAAAATCACTCTCTTTTAATAATGTTTCAAATGAAACGTATAATGCACCAAGTGCTTCTTCATCATCTTTATGTCTGGTTCTATTATGATACCTTATATTCGTATTGAAACCTTTTAGGCGTCTCGCGAATGCTTTTCCAATATCCCCCATACCATAAATACCAACGTTAGCTTGATATAAATCTTTACCAGCAAATAAATACGGCCCCCAACTCTGCCATTCACCGTTTTGAACATATGTTTCCGCTTCGACTACACGTCTTGCTACTGCAAGCATTAAGGTAAATCCTAATTCTGCTGTCGTTTCAGTTAAAACACCTGGTGTATTCGTCACAACAATACCCTTACTTTGCATCAAATCAATATCTATATTATCATAGCCTACTGCCATGTTTGCTATGACTTTCAGATTTGGTGCAGCTTCAATCACTTCTTCATCCATTATTTCACTTAATGTCACAAAACAAGCAGTTGCGTCTTTTAAAGCAGTTAAAAACTTTTCTCGTGGCATAGGGGTCAATGACGCATCACAAACTTCTACTTCACCGATGTCCTCTAATTGCTTAATAAATTTCTGTGGAATTTTTCTACTAACTACGATTTTTTGCATTCAATCACTCCTAAATTTCGAGTTCTTTGATTACTTCATTTAAATCTTTAAAACTATATGTTGGCGGTATTGCTTTTTGATTAACATCATCTAAAGTTGATACACCTGTTTGAACATGTATTGTATCAACATCAACATTGATTCCAGAAAGTATATCTGTATCATATAAATCACCTATCATTGCAACTTCAGAGCGATCTAACCCTAAAATTTCCAAGGCTTTATTCATAATAATAGGTTCTGGTTTACCAATAAATACTGGTTCAACACCAGTAGAGACTGACACAACGCTTGTAATCGCGCCATTACCTGGTAAGAATCCACGTTCTTTGGGTATGGATACATCTTTATTAGTTGAAATAAATTTTGCACCGTTTCGAACACCTAGCGTAGCAGTTGCTAATTTTTCATAAGTTACAGCTTCATCCAAACCAATAACTACGTAATCTACATACTCATCCTCTTTTATTTTCAAATGATGTTGCGTTAACGCTTTTTCTAAACCTGAGCCACCTAACATATAGATTGAAGCGCCTGGTTGTTCATCAGCAATATATTCTGCAGTTGCTAGAGCAGACGTCACGACTTCATCTGCTGTAGCATCAACTCCCATCGCTTTTAATTTTTCTGCTACTTCTGTAGGTTCTTTGGTAGAGTTATTCGTAACAAATAAATGAGGTATTTGATGCTTGTTTAAGTATTCAATAAACTGCGCTGCACCATCAATTTTTTCATTTCCTTTGTACATCGTACCATCCAAATCAATGAGATATGCTTTGTACTGTTTCATCAAAACTTACTTCTCTCCTTTTTGTCCAAATGCTGTAATAGGCACATTTTCATTATTCAAAAATTGTATTACCTCATCGATAAATTGTTGATAATAATCAAGTGTTTTATCAAAAAGTGGTTTTAACTTTGTAGTATCGAGCTCGTCATAATAATGAACGAATTGTTTTCTAACATCTACAGTTTGGTTAATATTACTTTGAGTATCTTTAGTGATTACATTTTCTAACTCTAAAATATCGATGACATCTTTATAATTGCCTGGATCTCTTAAAATAAAGCCATCAATAATCATATTACCAATATCTACCGATGATTCGATCAACATTTGTGAAATTCTTTCAAATGCATAGTGATTATCTCTATATTTCGGATAATCATTTACCAATTGTTGTAAGTAATTTATTTTTTTATCTAACTTTTCTTTATTAACAAAATACATCTATGTCACCCCTATCATTCTCATCATACCACACCTTTGCAGTCGAATTCATTTATGGTTATACTGTAAATTAAGACTTTTTATTTCATTAAATGATTCGAATGATAAAAAACTTTAATAACTCAATGATGAAAGGGTGTTTATTATGATAGATATGTACCTCTATGACGATGATGAATCATCACAGGTACAATTTGTAGGTTTCGTCGGAGAATATAGTCGTTATGATTTAATGCTCATACAAACTGATCGCCATTTTGGAAAAACAATGGTTTTAAACATGCAAACAAATAAATTTGGCATTATTGGTACAGATGATTTAGAAGAAGAAGGCTATATTGCTTATATTTTAGGTGTAACTGAAAATGAAGGCAATGAAATCACTGAATACCTCAATCAAGTTATACAATAATTACCACGATAAACACACATGTTTAAGATAATATTGCTTACATAAAATCACTTCAATTTGTTAGCAATTAGTTTATCCAATATTGCTAATGAAATTAATGCACATGATATGTCACAATGTCATGAATCATTCAATAATAACTGCTTGATATAAGGCTGAATCACCTACGATAATCAGCCTTTTTCATTAGGCACCATATTTCAATCATAGAAAAAGGCTACGATACTAAACCTTAAATCTCGGTTCAATATCGTAGCCTAACTTATTAATAATATGAAACTAACTCTAAATCTACATCAACTTAATGCTCATTATCTTGAATTGTTGGTTGGATTTTGACATCTTGTAATTTATTTTCTTCAAAAGGTATTTCTGCATTTTCATCCTCTGTTTCAATTCGGGATTTAATCTCACTTTCAGGAACTTTTCTTAAAATAAAATACGGACATCCAAAATTGCAGTATTCTAATAAATAATCTTGAATTGTCGAAAAGCGCTTACTTAATTCAGCCTTTTTATTCGAGTCTTTATAGAATCCTTTTAACCTTAATTGATCATATCCAAAATCTCCTACAATATAATCATATTTATCTAAAATGTCTGCGTAACGATTTGCAAATAATGTTTCATCAAAACATTCTCTATATTCTTCTATAATTTCAAAATAAAAACTATTAACTTTTATCATTATACTCACCTAATCTAATTTTCATTACTCAATTTAACCATACAGTGTCTGACTTAAAAAGGTTAGTAATCTATTATTATAATTGCTAATAAAAGACTTAGCCCAAAGTGAGTTAACGTGCGTCGTTAATTGCTCTAATTGAACTAAGTCTTTAAATACAATTTCTATATTTTAACTATTAGAATCCATGTTAAGTTGTTCTTCACCTAAGCGATGTCTTTCTTTTGCAGCTTCATTCACTTGCTCATCTGCATGATAAGAACTTCTCACAAGTGGTCCAGCTTGGCAATGTTTGAAACCTTTATCCATTGCTACTTTTCTTAATTTACCAAATTCTAATGGTGTATAGTATTTTTCAACTTTTAAGTGTTTACGTGAAGGTTGCAAATATTGGCCGATAGTCAAGATGTCTACATCATTTGCACGTAAATCATCCATTGTTTCATAAATCTCTTCGTGAGTTTCCCCTAGTCCTACCATTAAACTAGATTTTGTTGGTATATCAGGTTGTAATTCTTTAGAACGTCTTAAGAATTCTAAAGTACGGTCATAAGTCGCTCTAGCACGAACTCTTGGTGTTAAACGACGAACTGTTTCAATATTATGGTTTAAAATATCTGGTTTTGAAGCCATTAATGTTTCTAAAGCTTCGAAGTCACCACCCATATCAGATGGTAATATTTCTATTGAAGTATAAGGGTTACGCTCACGTACTTTACGGACTGTTTCAGCATAAACATTTGATCCAGCATCTCTTAAATCATCACGTGCAACCGCTGTTATAACAACATGTTTTAAATTCATTAATTCAACAGATTCTGCCACACGCTCTGGCTCATCTAAATCTAACTCATTTGGCAATCCGGTTTTAACCGCGCAGAAACGACATGCACGCGTACAAACTGCACCTAAAATCATAAATGTCGCAGTACGACGCTCGCCCCAACATTCATGTATGTTTGGACATTTTGCTTCTTCACACACTGTATGTAAGTTCTTTTCTCGCATCATTTTCTTAAGACCAGTGTAGTTTTCGTTAGTATTCAGTTTTATTTTCAACCAATCTGGTTTACGTAAAATTTCTTCATTTTTAGTAGCCATAACCGTACAATTCCTCCTGATTTCAAATCTGTAATCATTATAACGAAAATCGGATTAAATTAAAACGTAAAATGTAATATTTTAATATTCGAGCAATTTATCTTTATAAATATCTCTTAAAAATTCTGGCATTAAGTAATCTATAGATTGTTCTTTAAGCGTTGGGAAATAACGACCAAATGTATACATATCAACAGTACCTAGCACATAACTTTTATCGTCTTCAATTTCTTCTCCGTTGATAAAATATCTTGCTTCAGATTCGATTAATCCTAAATTATAAAGTATATAACCACCAAATATATCTCCTCTAAAACCTAAACCTTGTGCATGTTCATTTAGATATTCTTGCTTTTGACTTTTAATGATTATATTTTTTAATTCTAGACCGTTTAAGCGGATGCGAACAGCATTAATAGGATGAGGTAACATTTGATGTATATCAAATTCCGTCACTTGATCCGCTGAAATACCTTTTACAATCAATCCTGCATTAATAATTGTGCAGTCAGCATTCGTAAATTCAAATATACTTTCAGCTAACATATAAGACGTCTTTGTTATTACATCTGTCCTTCTCTGCAAATCAACTGGTCTATTAATAACTGGATCGCTTAACAGTGCTTTACCTTCTTTTTCGAAATGTGTTTCTACTTCCGGCAAAGTGTCTACTGGATAAATCACTGCTTGTTTATCTACAACTTTTTTTTGATCTATCTCTAATGTTACTTCACCTAAAAAGTGACCATATTTACCAGCAGCTGCCATTAGCACACCATTATTCATTTCACCATTTTCAAAATAATGGTGTGTATGACTACCCAATATTAAATCAATTTCAGGAATTTCTTGGCATAATTTTTCATCAAAAAACACACCCACATGACTCATAATAATCAATAAGTCATACGCATCTTGATGTGCGCTAATTTCATCTTTAATCGCTTCTAATGGATTCGTAACAACCCAATCCAAAGCCCTATAAAATGGTGTGAATGGCGCAGTGGCTGCAACAAATAAGATTCTCACACCTTCAATCTCTTTGATGATTGATGATGTAATATTTCGAGGTAAGTCACCCTGTTCGTCAAAAACATTTGCACAAGTTACATCAAATTCTGCATTGTCATAAAGTGTATTTAATGCATCATGTGATATTGTCATACCTTCGTTATTACCAATAGTTGCTATATCACAATGTGCTTGATTTAAAAGCTCAACATTTTTGATTCCCATAGTAGCTTCTGTAACAGGAGCAGATAAATCTACATGGTCTCCAATATCTAAATAGAGCGAGGGATGATTTAATTTTGGTCTCTCTTGAGCTAAATATTCGGAAATACGAGCATACTCATGCAAATGACTGTGAATATCATTTGTATGGTAAATAGTTAATTTCACCTTGGTACCCTCCTCTTAGTTTATAAAAATGACTTAATAATTAAATATAGTCCCATTATAAGCATAACTGTTCTTAATAACATAACCACAGTATTTGATTGTATGGATTGATTGACTTTTACACCAATTTTCGCACCCAAATAGCTAGAGATGATTAATACAATAGAATATACCCAAGCTACATGTCCTTGTGCAATATGTCCAATAGAACTCATCACGCTGGAAAAGAATATCATCATCATACTTGTACCAACTGCGACATGTGGTGGAAATCTAAAAACAATTAACATTAGCGGTGTCATAAGTGCACCACCACCAATACCAAACAATCCCGTCAAAACACCTATAAATAACGTTGATATAAATGCCACAATTGGCGGAACACTATAATGATGTATTTTTCCATAACCGTCTACATATGTACGCTCATACTTAGGCTTATTAAACATTTTCATTGGTTTTATATTATTTCTTATCATAAGCAGAATTGCTACGAATATTAAGAAAATACCAAAATATAAATTAAAAGAATCTAAAGTTAAAAAACGACTTAAAATTGATCCAACCAAAGAGCCTGGTAACAAACCAAATAAAAAGATGGAACCATTTTTGACGTCAACTTGTTTCGTTTTTAAATAACCTAATGTTGACGATAGTCCTGTCACGATTAATATTAATGAAGATGTTCCTATGGCAATCTGAGGTGTGATGCCATGTAGTAAATCATTTTCTACGCCCAAATAAACTAAAGTTGGGACGATGATAATACCGCCACCAATGCCCACAAGTGAACCCAATATGGCTGACAAACCACCAATTAAAATCAAAATGATTATTGTTAACATATCTGACCGCTCCTAAAATAATTTTAATTGTTGTGGTGCTAAGCCTTCATAATCAATGCCTAATAATGTTTGGTATGTTTTAGCATTTTGTGCAGCATGACCACCGGAGTTATTATTAAACACGACATAAATATTTTTAGCTTTTTGTTCTAATAATTTCACTTTTTGCGCTAAATCATTAAGTTCTTGCTTATTATAATCATACAAATATCTAACGTCTCTCCAAGCTTCATCCGTCATGTCTTTTTTTGTCCATCCATGTTCGTTTCTACCATGATAACGCACAAATGCTGTTTCGTTTGTAATACGATTGACTAATGGTATAGAACCTTGGCCTACTTGTGGTTCATCACATACCGCATGTATCATGTCATGTTCAGTTAAAAAAGCTAATGTTTCTTCTTTATACTTATCATTAAACCAGGATTGATGTCTAAATTCTATACAGACAGGAAAATCCTTCAACTGTTCTCGTACATATCGAATATATTTAATGTTTTGAACTGTGCAGTCAAACCAAGGTGGAAACTGTACTAATACCATCGCTAACTTTTTTTCAGATTTTAATGGCGCTAACATCGCTTTAAACTGATCAAAAAGTATTTGTCTTGATTCAGCAAAATCATGATAATCTGCATGAAGTGTTAATGCCTGATGAATTTTAACAATAAATTGAAACCTCTCAGGCGTTTCTCTTATCCATTTCCTAATATTTCTTTCAGGTTGTATCGCATAATACGATGCATCTAATTCTACAATGGGAAAATGACTTGCATATGTAATCAACTTATCTGATTTACGTTGCAAATCTTCATACAAAATATCATGGTCACCCCAACCTGTTAAACCAATATTTATCATAGTATCACCAGTTACATGATACCATAGATGATTTATAAGATTCACTTGATTAAATTTTATTCTTCAATTATTTCAACGGTTAAAGTTAAGAAAATCAACGGTCATTTTAAAAGATTCAATAGATACAAAAATCAAAAAAGTTGCTATCATTTATTAAATAGCAACTTTTATTAAAACATCTAAAGATTAATCATCATTGAGTATGCGTTCTGTTTCTTGTACGATATCAGCTATCAATTGAGCAGCTGAATTCGGTTGGGATAACCTTGGACTTTGTCCGCTCCATAAATGCGTCCATTGTTCCTTACCTAAATCAGCAGCAGTTTTACGAATACTATTCGTCAATTGATTTTGAATAGGATAATCTGGAATATCATCAGCATAACTTTCCATCTTGTGTATAAATTCATTATCGATACCTCTAGCTGGTTTTCCCGTAAAGGCTTTTGTGATAACAGTATCTGTTTCTTTGCTCTGCTGTATTGCATTTTTATATAATGTTGAAGCTCCACTTTCTTCTGAAGTTAAAAATGCTGTTCCCATTTGTACAGCCTCAGCACCTAGCACCATACTTGCAACCACACCACGTGCATCCATAATGCCTCCTGCTGCTATAACTGGAATAGATATATTATCCACGATTTGTGGAATCAATGACATGGTACCAACCAATGGCGTGTGTTCACCAGAAGTCACAGTGAAAGAACCTCTATGACCACCCGCTTCACTACCTTGAGCAATAATCGCATCCATTCCTGCGCTTTCATTGGCTTTCGCTTCTTCAACAGAGGTTGCTGTGCCTACCACAGTAATCTGACGCGCTTTCAATTTTTTGATAATATTTTGATTTGGGATCCCAAAAGTAAATGATACTACAGGAACCCCTTTTTCAATCACCATATCTATGGCATCGTTAAATTGCTGTTCTTCACTAATATCAATCACAGGTTCCTCTAAGTTTAAAGCTTTTCTATAAGGTTTTAACCATGCATTCATGTGTTCTACATTTTCTGGAATATATAATTGTTCACTTGGAACAAATAAATTAACGGCAAAGGGTAAGTCAGTTAATTCTTGCACATAAGTTATCTCAGAATCTAATTTTTCTGGAGTAAAATAACCTGCTCCAATCGTACCAAGTCCACCACTATTACTGACAGAAGCTACTAATTCCGGTGTCGTACTACCTGCCATACCTGCCTGTATGATTGGAAGCTTGATATTCAACATTTTGGTCACCTTTGATGAAAAGTGCATACAAAACACTCCTTTTATTGAAATACAATAACCTAAATATCATTGAAAATTTATTACTAAAGTTTTTATTTTTTATTATAAGCTTGCATTTGTGCGTCTAATTTTTCTCGTTCTTGTTCATCCATTTCATCTTCAATTTCCATACCTAGCATCTCTTCAATCAAGTCTTCATGAGACACAATGGCATCTGTGCCACCAAATTCATCTAATACAATCGCTAAATGTTTGCGCGACACAGTCATTTTTCTGAGCACCCATTCTGCTCTATTATGTTCATTCACAAATAAAGGTTCTGAAGTATATTGTAAAATATCATTTGACTTTTCTTTACTCCATGCTAACAAATATTTTGAATGGAAAATGCCAATAATATGATCGATATCACCATCATATACTGGATAACGTGTATATGGATTCGTCACGACAGTATCATATGCATCTTCATAAGATATATCAGCCGGAAACGCGGTTACATTAATCCTCGGTGTTGTATCAATATTGGTTATTTTTAATTGTTCAAAATCCATAACACCTTGGATTCGATTTCGTTCCATTTCATTAAATGCACCTTCGCTACCTGCAATTGTAACCATCTGTCTAATTTCTTCTTTTGATAACCGTTGTTGATCTTCTTGTCCTTTGGAAAGTAAATTATTAATCATATCCGTTAACCAGTTTAACAATTTCGTAATTGGTTTAAATATTATGACAAAAAATGCAATTGGCGTGTAAACCAATCTAGACATACGATCTGGATAAGTTGCAGCAACAGATTTTGGAATTACTTCAGAAATAATGATGATAGCAACCGTTGTCACTGCAGTAGCTATACCAACGTTCACGCCAATATCCACTGCTAAGACTGTCACCAATGTAGGTAAAATAATATTCGCAATATTATTTCCAATTAAAATTGTAGTAATAAACTCACTGGGTTTTGTAAGTAGTTTTGATAATTTAGCGGATTTTTTATCTCCATTTTCAGCTTCAGTTTGTATTTTCATCCTATTTGCAGCAGTTAAAGCTGTTTCACTACCAGAAAAGAAGAATGAAGCAAATAAAAGTATGATTATAGCAATAATCATATCAGCATAACTCCTTTTTGTATTCTATAAAATTTTAAACGATATGTATCAATTCCCTCATATTACAATGCATAAACGCATTTCTAACTATTAGAACTACGTTTTCAAAACAATACGAATAAAAAAACACGAGGTGATACAAATTTGAATCCCAAAAGTATACGGGTATCAAAATAGTATCACTCGTGTTTTATATTTAATCATTTACTGTAAAACCAAATTTTTGATTATCAATTTTTAGCCGATTGAACCTTCCATTTCAAATTTGATAAGACGATTCATTTCAACAGCATATTCCATTGGAAGCTCTTTAGTAAATGGTTCAATGAAGCCCATAACGATCATTTCTGTAGCTTCTTCTTCAGAAATACCACGGCTCATTAAATAGAATAATTGTTCTTCAGAAACTTTTGATACTTTAGCTTCATGTTCTAATGAAATATTATCATTAAATACTTCATTGTATGGAATTGTATCTGAAGTTGATTCATTATCTAAAATTAAAGTATCACATTCAATGTTTGAACGTGCACCTTTAGCTTTACGACCAAAGTGTACGATACCGCGATAAATTACTTTACCACCGTCTTTAGAAATTGATTTAGATACAATCGTAGATGAAGTGTTAGGTGCTTTATGAATCATTTTTGCACCAGCATCTTGAACTTGACCTTTACCAGCGAAAGCAATGGATAACGTACTACCTTTAGCACCTTCACCCATAAGTACACAGTTTGGATATTTCATCGTTAATTTAGAGCCTAAGTTACCATCAACCCATTCCATATTACCATTCTCATGTACTAATGTACGTTTTGTAACTAAGTTATAAACGTTATTAGCCCAGTTTTGAATTGTAGTATAACGCACATGGGCATCTTTGTGGACGATAATTTCAACTACAGCTGAGTGTAGTGAACTTGTTGTATAAACCGGAGCCGTACAACCTTCTACATAGTTAACTGAAGCACCTTCATCTGCAATGATGAGTGTACGTTCAAATTGTCCCATGTTTTCAGAATTAATACGGAAATACGCTTGTAATGGCGTATCTAGCTTAATATTTTTCGGTATATAAATGAATGAACCACCAGACCAAACAGCTGAATTAAGTGCTGAGAACTTATTATCTCCAGCTGGCACAACTGTTGAGAAATATTGTTTAAATAGGTCTTCATTTTCTTTTAATGCAGTATCAGTATCTTTAAAGACGATACCTTTTTCTTCAAGTTCTTTTTCCATATTGTGATAAACAACTTCGGATTCATATTGGGCTGAAACACCAGCAAGGTATTTTTGTTCAGCTTCAGGGATACCTAATTTATCAAATGTACGTTTGATTTCTTCAGGCACTTCATCCCATGAACGTTCAGTTTGTTCAGATGGCTTAACATAATAAGTGATATCATCAAAATTCAATTCTGATAAATCGCCACCCCATTGAGGCATAGGCATTTTGTAGAATTGTTTTAATGCTTTCAATCTATAATTAAGCATCCATTCTGGCTCTTCTTTCATATTTGAAATTTCACGGACGATATTTTCTGTTAAACCGCGTTCTGATCTAAAAATGGAAACATCTTCATCATGGAAACCATATTGGTAATTACCCACATCAGGTGCTTTTTTAGCCATTTAAATCACTCCTTTTATATATTAAAACGACTCGCGTCAAGACAACTTCGTTTGTAGTTACATCGTATTACAACTAATCTTGGTGTTATGTCTAGTGTGAATGGAAATTTACACAATGTCAACGTATCAACATGGATTAGTCTTCTGTATTTCCTTCTTTTTCAACTGTACCTTTTTCTAAAGCTTTCCAAGCCAAAGTAGCACATTTAATTCTAGCTGGGAATTGAGAAACGCCTTGCAGCGCTTCAATATCTCCCATTGCTTCACTGATTTCATAATCTTCACCAAGCATCATTTTTGTGAATTCTTGACTCATTTGCATTGCTTCAGCTAAAGAGTGACCCTTTACTGCTTCAGTCATCATTGAAGCACTAGACATTGAAATTGAACAACCTTCTCCATCAAATTTTGCATCTTTGATAAAACCATCTTCAATATCAAACGTAAGATGAATGCGATCCCCACAAGTTGGATTATTCATATCAACTGTCATTGCACCAGTATCTAAACGCCCTTTATTTCTAGGGTTTTTATAATGATCCATAATGACTGAACGATACAACTGGTTTAAATTATTAAAATTCATATGAGAAAAACTCCTTCGTTTGCTTCAAGGATTCTACTAATTGATCAATATCTTCTTTAGTATTATAAATATAGAAACTTGCACGTGCAGTTGACGATTGATTCAACCATTTCATCAATGGTTGCGCACAGTGATGGCCTGCTCTAACTGCAACACCTTCAGTATCCACTGCAGTCGCTACATCATGAGCATGAACATCAGCCATATTGAACGTTATAACACCCGCACGTCTGTCTTTTGGTGGCCCATATATTTCTATACCTTCAATTTCAGACATCTTATCATAAGCATACGTCGTCAATTCATGTTCATGTGCTTGTATCGCATCAAAACCTAGGTTTTCAATATAACGGATTGCTTCAGCCAAACCAATCGCTTGCGCAATTAATGGTGTACCCGCTTCAAATTTCGTAGGTAAATCAGCCCATGAAGCATCATATTTTTCAACAAAGTCAATCATATCTCCGCCAAACTCGACTGGCTCCATTTTATCTAGCAAGGCACGTTTACCATATAATACTCCGATACCCGTAGGTCCTAGCATTTTATGGCCACTAAAACTATAAAAATCAACATCTAGTGATTGCATATCTAAATCCATATGTGGCGCTGCTTGTGCACCGTCTACGCTTACGATAGCACCATGTTCATGAGCAATATCAGTAATAGTCTTAATGTCATTAATTGTACCTAATACATTTGAAACGTGTGTAATAGCGACAATTTTTGTATTATCATTAATTGTTGCTTTTATATTTTCAATTGTAAGTTCACCATCATCTGTCATTGGAATGAACTTTAAAGATGCATGCTTACGCTTAGCCAATTGTTGCCAAGGCACGATATTGGCATGATGTTCCATTTCAGTGACTACAATCTCATCACCTTCTGAAATATTCGCATCTCCATAACTATGTGCAACAATATTAATTGATGCTGTAGTACCACGAGTGAAGATAATTTCTTCAAAATATTTTGCATTAATAAAACGTCTGACTGTTTCACGTGCGCTTTCATAACCATCAGTTGCTAATGATCCAAGTGTGTGTACACCACGATGTACGTTAGAGTTATAACGCTTATAATAATCCGCTATAACATCAATAACTTGTATTGGTGTTTGACTAGTAGCAGTTGTATCTAAATAAGCAAGGCGATTATTGTTAACTTTTTGGTTGAGAATTGGAAAGTCTTTTAATATTTCGTTAACATTTAATGATTGGGTCAAATTATCCACAGACCTTTCTTAATTTAAAAAATCAATAAAGAAACCGTAGCAATTTAAGAAATACAACAAACTAACGTATATTATTTCATTTAATCTGAGCATTTTATAGTCATGTTCAATAACATTCTCTTAATTTTATTTTGCTTCGGATTCAATTGTATTCAGTGTTTATTATTTATTAACTTTTAATTCGATGACTTCACGTAACTTACGTTGAACATCTTCGATTGGCAATTCACGTACAACTGGGTCCAAGAAACCATGAATAACAAGACGTTCAGCTTCTTGACGTGAAATACCACGGCTCATTAAATAATACAATTGTTCAGGGTCGACACGACCAACTGATGCAGCGTGACCAGCCTCTACATCATCCTCATCGATAAGTAAGATAGGGTTCGCATCTCCTCGTGCTTTCTCAGATAACATCAGAACACGAGATTCTTGGTTCGCAATAGATTTCGTACCGCCATGTTTAATATAACCAATACCATTAAATACTGTTTGCGCACCTTCTAACATTACACCATGTTTTAAGATGTAACCATTTGTTTCTTTACCATATTGAACAATTTTAGAAGTTAAATTAATTTTTTGGCTACCAGTACCAACAACAACTGATTTGAGTTCACTTTCAGAACGGTCACCAATTAAATTCGTTGTATTATCAATGATTTGGCTACCTTCGTTCATTAAACCTAACGCCCAGTTGATAGTGGCATCTGCTTCAGTAACACCGCGACGAATAATATGCCCAGTGAAACCTTTATCTAAATAATCTACTGAACCGTATGTGATTTTCGAATTAGCTCCAGCACTCACTTCTGAAACAATGTTAAGTTGATTGCCTTCTCCACTGGCGATTGATAAGTAGTTCTCTACATACGTCACTTCAGCACTTTCCTCAGTTGCAATAATGACATGATTAAAGAAACTGGCATTTTCATCGTCATGCAATACTACATATTGAATTGGATGCTCAACTACTACATTTTTTGGAACATATACAAATACGCCACCATTTAACAATGCAGTATGTAGTGCAGTCAATCTATGTTCATCAACTGTAACAGTTTCATTCATAAAATATTTTTTCACTAAATCTGGATGGTTTATTAATGCATCTGCTAAGCCTTCAACGATAACTCCATCATTTTGAGCTGAATCAGAAACTTTTGTGAACGCTAAAGTATTATTATGTTGAATAACCAAATTTTCAGTGTTTTCAACATCAATTATCTCTCTAACTTCACTTGGCAATTCTTCTAATGACTCATATACGCTACCTGTTGTTTCATGTTGTTTAAATGAATCAAAGTCCCATCTCGTGATTTTTGTTTTATCTGGTTTTGGCATTTCTAAAGTTTCAGTTAATTTCAACGCTTCTTTACGTAATTCAGTTAACCAAGAAGGTTCATTATGGGCTTGTGAATATTCAACAAGTTGTGCTTCAGAAATGTTCAAAGTTTCAGTCGTCATACTTTTTTCCTCCCATTTGATGATTGTATGATTTAACTCATCGGTATAAATCAAAACCTAAATCTTCATCTATAATATTTTTTCATATGAATTAAGACTTATTCTGCAGCATTAAACTCTTCTTTAACCCATTCATAACCTTCTTCTTCAAGGCGTTTCGCTAATTCAGGTCCTCCTGAAGTAACAATTTTACCACCGTACATAACATGTACATGGTCAGGTGTAATATAATTTAATAGTCGTTGATAGTGCGTAATGATTAATGAACCAAACGTTTCTCCGCGCATTTGATTGATGCCTTTTGAAACTACTTTTAATGCGTCAATATCAAGTCCTGAGTCTATTTCATCTAAAATAGCAAATTTAGGTTCTAACATCATTAATTGAAGAATTTCATTACGTTTTTTCTCCCCACCTGAAAATCCTTCATTTAAATAACGTTGTGCCATATCTTGATCAATATCTAAAAAGTCCATTTCCTTATCTAACTTTTTAATGAATTGCATTAAGTTAATTTCTTCGCCTTCTTCACGTTTAGCGTTTATCGCTGAACGCATAAAGTCTGCATTCGTTACACCAGTAATTTCTGATGGATATTGCATAGCAAGGAATAATCCCGCTTTAGCACGATCATCAACATCTAACTCTAAAATGTTAACGCCGTCTAATAATACTTCACCTTGTGTTACCTCGTAGCTAGGATGTCCCATGATTGCAGATGATAACGTCGATTTACCTGTACCATTAGGTCCCATTACTGCATGTACTTCTCCTGTATTAATTGTTAAATTAACACCTTTAAGAATTTCTTTATCTTCAATAGACACATGTAGGTCTTTAATTTCTAATGTTGATGGCATACATATTCCCTCCGTATTATATGATATGTTTTTCCTATCCAGTTTATAATAATTTTAATCTACAGTCAAAAGACTGAGCCCTTGTTACACCTTCTAATTATAACGCAGTTGTGTTGGAATATAAACCTTTTCAAGTGCTAAATTAAAATTGTTATCAAAATACAATGATTTTTGTTAGTGCAATAAAGAATTCTTTAACTGATAATATAAGATATGATGTTCTCAACTCATTTATCCCTATATTATTCATTATGAACAAAGCATATTCTATAATCATTTATTCATTTTAACTTTTGTTTTTAATATAGTTCTAAGACAAATTGTGCTATCATTTTTAATATATTTTAGATAGAAAGGATTATGATATGTCAAAAATTAAGTGGTCAAATCTATGGAAAGGATTTGCAATGGGCACATCAGATTTAGTACCCGGTGTAAGCGGAGGAACTATCGCTTTACTTCTAGGTATTTATGATGATTTTATACGCTCTATTAGTGGAATATTTTCAAAGAAGTTTTGGGAAAGCTTAAAATTCCTGATTCCTATTGGGTTAGGGATGGTCATTGCCATAGGTTTATTAAGTAAAGTAATTAATTATCTTTTAAGTGAACATACCGTGCCAACGATGTTTTTATTTGTTGGTCTAATAGCAGGCATCATACCCTATTTATTAAACACAGCAAGAGTTAAACAAACATTTCAAACTTCTCATTATTTACTCGTTTTACTTGGTATTATAATCAT
This sequence comes from Staphylococcus sp. GDY8P54P, assembly GCF_017892645.1. Lineage (NCBI taxonomy): Bacteria > Bacillati > Bacillota > Bacilli > Caryophanales > Staphylococcaceae > Staphylococcus > Staphylococcus sp. GDY8P54P. Next base: position 260,729 of record NZ_JAESLN010000009.1, read on the forward strand.
TGTAGTGATTACCTTATTAAATGATGGTGATAAACATGCAGGAGAAACACTTGAATTATCAACTGGTCTTATTATTAAATATTTTATTGCAGGTGTTTGTGCTTCTAGTGCAATGTTACTCCCAGGTATTTCAGGGTCCTTTATGCTATTAGTATTTGGTGTATATGGTACTATAATGTTTTCAATTTCAGAATTTATGTCTTTAAATTTTAACGCTGTACCTATCTTAATGATTGTAGGTATTGGAATTATTTGTGGGTTCTTATTTTCTAGTAAATTGATTCAGTACCTTTTAAACCATTACACATACTTAACATATGCCATTATCATTGGTTTTGTTGTAGGATCACTGTATGCAGTATTTCCTGGGTTACCAAGCGATGTTACTACATGGATTATTTCTATTATCACAATAATTTCAGGTTACTTTATTAGCTATAAACTTGGACATATTACGAGTGATGATTTTTAATACTTCTATGCAGAAATCATATTAATTTATCAGTAGCTTACTAAGATTTTGACTTTGAAATCACGTAATAACATTTGATTTCTCCCCATATTAAAATATTAAAAGCCCGGAATGGTAATGATTCGTTGCAATAACTAGTTAAGTAGTTTAGTTACAAATCCATACCATATCCGGGCTATTTTACATTCATGCTTATACATCAACAGCGAAATGATATATGATGAACGCTTATATATAATGACGCAACCTATATCATGATATAAGTTACGCACAATTTTAAGTTCTCCCTGTCACAGTTTGAATGATAATATAATATTGAATAACGTCTTCAATATTTTCGTGCTTTAAAGCAATTCACTCAAACATAATTTAATTTTAGTCTATAAAACTTTAATTTTCAAATATGCAATTTTTCTATATAAAATCACCTTGTAAACAAAACAAATGAATACCGCTTCAACTTAAAAGCCATTTTGTAGACCATTAAGCCCATAGAGCAATATTTCATAAGTTACTTGCATCAAATAGTTTTTGATATGAAAATATGATCATCTTGAGTGAATAAATTTAGATCAATATAACTGTTTGGACGAATTTTCCGAGTTATATTGATAATTTCACACACTGCCCTTTTACTAAATTCAAACAAAAAGAACCCTTCAACTATTGAAGTTAAAGGGTTTGTTAATTGTGTTGCTATTATTTTGCTGGTACTACGGCTCCGTCATATTTTTTATTGATGTAATCTTTAATTTCTTTAGACTGTAATACATCCATCAACGCTTTAATTTTTTTGTCGTCTTTATGGCCTTCTTTTACACCAATCAAGTTAGCATATGGATTATCTTTTGCTTTTTCTAAAACAATTGAATCATTTTTAGGACTTAATTTTTGATCAATTGCGAAGTTTGAATTGATGATTACTGCGTCAGCATCTTCTTTTTGATAAATCTTAGGTAAGTATTCTGCCGATTGTTTATTATTAAATTTGATATCTTTTTTATTTTCTACGATGTCATCAAATTTAGCATCTTCAGTTTTAACACCTTTTTTAATTTTAATTAATCCAGCGTCAGAGAAGAATTTTAAGAAACGTCCTTCTTCTGCAGGGTTGTTTGAAACATAAACAGTAGCACCTTTTGGTAATTCTTTTAAACTTTTATATTTCTTTGAGTAAACAGCCATAGGTTCTAAATGTACATTTCCTGCTGACTCAATTTTATAGTTTTTGTCTTTCTTTTCAGTATTTAGATAAGGCGTATGTTGAAAGAAGTTTGCATCTAACTCACCTTTATCTAATAATTTGTTAGGTGTTGTATAATCGTTAATCGTTTTAATTTTTAAGTCATAACCTTTATCTTTTAGAATTGGTTTTGCTTTTTCTAATATTTCAGCATGTGGTGCCGGAGAAGCGCCAACTGTAATTGTCTTATCTTTACCTCCGCCGCCATTACCACAAGCAGCTAATACTAATGCTAAAGCGATGATTGAAGCTAAACTAAATAATTTTTTCATATAATTGTCCCCTTTAACTTAACGTTTATCTATTTTATTAGTAACTTGATCTCCAATAAATTGGATGATAAAAACAATAATTAAGATTAAAATTGTAGAAACGAATATGACATCGTTTTGGTTTCGTGTGAAGCCAGTTAGGTATGCTAAGTTACCTAGACCTCCAGCTCCAATCACACCAGCTACTGCAGTAGAGCCTACTAATGCTATTGCTGTTACAGTTATTCCAGATATTAATGCTGGCATAGCTTCAGGTAACAACACTTTCTTAACTACTGTCCATGTTGTAGCTCCCATTGACCAAGCCGCTTCTATAACACCCTTGTCTATTTCTTTAAAAGCAATTTCCACTAATCTAGCGTAGAATGGTGCTGCACTGATAATTAGTGCAGGTAAAGCACCTGTTGGACCACTAATTGTTCCAAGTACTAAACTCGTAAATGGTATAAGTAGTAAAATTAAAATAATGAATGGTATTGCTCTGAATAAATTCACAATAAACGATACGACACTGTAAAACACTCTAGCTACTGGTGATTGGCTTTTAGCAGATAAGAATAAAAGCACACCAAGTATCAAACCAAAAATAAAAGCAAATATTGTAGAAATCAATGTCATATAAATTGTTTCATATGTAGCTAACCAAACTTCATCCCAACTTACATTAGGCATTGTTAGCATTTCCTGTAGAATCTCGCCGAATGAACTACCCATGCTTTAACACCTCCACAGAAACATGTTGTGCTGCTAAATCATTTTTGAACTTTTCGAATTTTTCAGAATTCACATCTAATAAATGTAATACTAAAAATCCTAGAGCACCATCTTTAGTATGCTTAATATTTGCTTCAAGAATATTAACATCTATATTATGTGTCTTTGTTATGTATGATACCAATGGTTCAGTTGTATTATTTCCTGTAAAATTCAATCGTACGATATAAGCAGTTTCATCTAATTCGATTAATTCAGAAATAGACTCATCAAACTCATCATTTAAGTCCTCTTTCACAAAGCGTTTTGTTACTTCATGCTGTGGATTTTCGAAAACATTTGACACTTGTCCTTGTTCAATGACGCGACCATTTTCCATCACTGCCACTTCATCACAAATACGTCTTATGACCTGCATTTCATGTGTGATAATAACTATTGTTAAATTTCTTTCTTCTTTAATTTTTAATAATAATTCTAGTATTTCATCCGTTGTTTGCGGGTCTAATGCACTTGTAGCTTCATCGCAAAGTAAAACATTAGGTTCATTTGCTAACGCACGGGCAATACCTACACGTTGTTTTTGTCCACCCGATAACTCTGATGGATAGGCGTTTTCTCTACCCTTTAGTCCTACCAATTCCACCAGTTCAATCGCTCTTTTTTTGGCTTCATTGCGTGATACACCAGCAATTTCTAATGGAAAAGTAATATTATTTAAAACATTACGTGACCACAATAGATTAAAATGTTGAAAAATCATGCTCACTTTTTGACGTTTTTTTCTCAATTCTGATTTTGATAATTTCCCAATCGTATCTCCATCAATGATGACATCTCCTGAAGTTGGTTGTTCAAGATTATTTAAAAGTCTTATCAAAGTACTTTTACCTGCACCCGAAAAACCAACCACACCAAAAATCGAGCCTGATTGAATACTTAAATCAACATGATCTACTGCTAACACATCGTGTTTTTTCGTCTTGTATCTCTTAACGATTTGATTTAATTCAATCATTGTCGTTTCCTCCTTGTATTGCTCATTCAATTAAAAAATGCTTTCTCTTTTCACTGAAGAATAGAGAAAGCAATGTCGCTTCTCTCATCTTCTAAAGTTTATCTACTTTATGTGAATTGGCACCATTTCTATTACAGACGGTTGCCGGGCTTCATAGGGCACATCCCTCCACCTCTCGTGATAAGAGTACATTATTTAATTATCCATAATCCTACCATTGTACTAAAGATTCGTCAATAATTATTTTAAATTTTCTAACAAATAAGGCACTGATTGAAATGCATAAATTCTTTTTTGTTCTTCACCTTTAGACATAAGCATAAGTATCGGTACCGATTGTATCTCATGTTGTTGACTAAAATCAGGATGAAAATTTAAATCTATTTTAGTAATTGGTAATTTTAAAATTTCATTCGCAATATCTAACATGCGTTCTGACACTTTACATGTACCACAAGTTGGCGTATAACCAAAAATTAGATATTTTTCTTTATCTACGTGTTCGAAAACATTAACACGCGTTTCATTCTTTACATTCATGTTAATAAACTGACCCTTTCAGCAATATAATCTAATTTGGCTTTTGCTACTTTTTCTTCATCTTTCACTATAAAACCATGTTTTGCTAACACTTTTGACAAATAGGCTTTAGGGCATCTCGCTACTTCACCATATTGTTTCTCTATGCGAATATGTTTACTTTCACTTAAATATTTTTTGAACCATTTACGTATCTTTTCACCTTCATCATCTGCATCCGCAAGCACATAAACTTGCTTGTCGTATAACGATTCTATCATCTCATCTAACTTATCAATTCCCATAGTACCGTTTGTACAAATGATTTCAATCGGTTGGTCAATCACCTGCTTCACCCGTTTCTTGTCTGTTTTACCTTCGACAATTATAACTTGGTTTAATATCGCCATGACAGTCACCTCTAAATGTGATAGTAAATTCAATTTTATATTTAGTTCTACACCATACATTATCAACATAAACATTTATTATAGTTTCTTATTAAAATCTTATAATTGAACCATCCATTTGTCACCATTGAACTTTTTAATGTTTTTGACACTTCAAAATCAATTAATATATTCAAGTGAAATTTAATCTTTTGTTATAGAAAAATAAAAACTCCATGATATATCGTATCGTGGAGTTTGATTTCATATTATTCACCGATCATTTCAGAATATTGGTCAGCTGACATTAACTCGTCTAATTGACTTTCATCGCTTAACTCAACTTTAACCATCCATGCTTTTTCGTATGGTGATTCATTAACGAATTCTGGACTATCTTCTAGTTCATCATTTGTTTCTACAACTTTTCCTGAAACAGGTGCATAAAGTTCTGAAACTGTTTTCACTGATTCAACACTGCCAAAAGATTCACCTTCATCAATATCGTCATCAGTTTCAGGCAATTCAACGAATACGATATCACCTAATTCACTTTGCGCATACTCAGTGATACCAATTGTTACTGTATTTCCTTCAATTTTTACCCATTCATGTTCTTTAGAATATTTTAATTCACTTGGTACTGCCACGAGAATCCCCTCCTAAATGTTTTTACATATTCATGATGCCATATGAAAGGCTTACAATCAACTATTTAATTGATTTTACAATACTTCTCATGTTTTACAATTCATCGCACAAAACTTTTCCGAAGTATATAACGGTTTTTTCAAAAGTTGTTAAAAATGAATTGTAAAAGCATGTGTGTTTACAACCAAGTTTCCTTGTATTGTTCCTCTTTAAAACCTACCGTTACTTTATCCCCTAATACTGCGAGTGGTCGTTTCACTAACATACCATTTGAGGATAATAAATCTAGTTTTTCTTCGTCAGAAAGGTCTTTCAATTTATCTTTAAGGCCTAGTTCACGATATTTTGCACCATGTGTATTAAATAGTTTATTGATATCTATACCTGTAGTATTTATGATTTCTTTAAACTCATTTTTAGTTGGTGTATGTTGCACAATATCGATGGGTTCAAAACTTACCCCGTATTCTTGTAAAAATTTAGCTGCTTTTTTACAAGTTGTACAATTAGGATATTGGTAAAATTTTATCATTTTTCAGAACCTCCTATGCTTAGTTAACACTAATATAACAAACTTATAACAAAAACGCTCTAATTATTAAGCTGATTTTTTTATTTACTGCAATTTGTCAGTTATAATGTCAATACTAATATCTTTTATAAAGGAGTCTAATTATGGAATCTATTAATACTAATGATCAATTTAAAAGCACAATACAAAGCGACGCACCAGTCATCGTTAAATTTGAAGCAGGATGGTGCCCAGATTGTAAAGCTATGGACATGTGGATTGACCCAATTGTAGAAAAATACAACAATTATAATTGGTATACTGTAAACCGCGATGAATTAGAAGATGCCGCGGCTGAAAATGACGTTATGGGTATTCCAAGTTTATTAGTTTTTAAAAATGGGGAGAAATTAGCACATTTACATTCAGCAAATGCAAAATCTCCTGAACAAGTTGAATCATTCTTAGCTGAAACATTTGAGTAATTTTTGCTTTAATTCTTTTATTTTAACTTTTAAACAATCAAAATTTTGAAATAGACATTATTAGGGAGTGGGACTGAAATCTTTTTATTAAAAGATTTCAGTCCCACTCCCTTTTTTCATAATTAGAACTTATCAATGATTTGATTGTGTTGGCGTTCTCTGTGTGGCATTCTTTCTAAATCTTCCAAATCTGTTAAATATAATAACCCTACTAAACGCTCATCATCTTTCACACCAAATATTTTACGTATTTCAGGATTAAATATATAAGCCGGAGACTTCCAACATGTACCAATACCTGCTTCAAAAAGTAATAACATGAGATTTTGCGCAAATGCACCAAATGCCATATTATTCTCTAAACTTTCTTTTTGTCTTGGATCTTCTTTAACGATTAAAGCAAGCATACCACCTAAATTAGTAGCAACTTTATAGTGATCTTCCTGTTTTTTTCTTAGATTAGGAAAAGCAATTTCAGTTAATTGCTTACTCATATCTCCCAATCTATCTTTTGCGATATGAACCACTCTCCAAGGTGCTCTCAAACCGTGATTCGGTGCATCTGTAGCACGCTGTATCGCTTCATATAAAGCATCGTCATCTATATTCATATCTCTTCTAAAGACCTTTATACTTCTTCGTTGAGCTATTGCATCTTGTAGTTCCATCTAATATCGCCCTTTCACTATTGATAACTATTTTCAATTATAAGACAGGACGATAAGATTTTCAAACTACTGATATAACTTTAATTGCGCGCTTAAAGTTTCAACTTGAATCTGTCCAGGTGCTTTAGGATTATCTAAACAACCATATGATACTGCGCCTCCAAATAAACCTTGTGCAGTTCTCGAAATGGTGCCTAATTTCGACATTGCAATGCCAATGACTTGTTGCGGAACTGTATCTACTGTTGCTGATAATGCATATAATAAATTTAAAACATCTTCTTTACTTAAAGGCATGACCGCGACTTTTAAGTAATCTGGATTCATTTGATGCATTTTAAAATATAACTGTTTTAGCTGTGTGAGTGCTGGTGTTTTTTGAAAATCATGATAAGACAATATAACTTCAATATTATTTTTGTGTGCTTGGTCAATCAAGTTCAATATATATTGAGATTGTTGGTTAATTTCAAATTCTACATCAATCATATCTATGTGATCTATTTTAATTATGCTTTCAAGTAATTTAATGTACGAATCAAACGTCAAATCACCTTTACCCCCTTGTGATTGTGTCCGATACGTAACTAAAAGTTTTTTATTTAAATTTAATTCATATAATTTATCAATGACATTAGCTATATCATTTATCTCTGGTGTTGCCCAATGATCAACTCTCAATTCTATTATATCGATAGAAGTTTGATATTTTACTAATTCATGTAAAAAAGTTTGTGAAATTTTATTTTCTGGCTCTATCGTTACCGCAATTTTTACTTCAGACATTTTAAAAACTTCCTTTTCAATCAACATTAAAATTATTGTATAACAATCTTAAGAACTAACACAATCTTTAAAGCGTACATTTAAACAAATAACAAAAATCTATTCACCTTTTATATGATTAAAATTTAATTTTAAGGGTATTGTTGTTATATAAGTAATTTAGGAGGTAATATAATGGCAGTAAATTATGAAACAAAAGCAACGAATACAGGTGGTCGTAACGGTCACGTGCAAACAGATGATAAAGCAATTGATGTAGCAGTCATTCCTCCAGCACAAGCTGATGCTGAAAAAGGTACTAATCCTGAACAATTATTTGCAGCAGGTTATGCATCATGCTTTAATGGTGCATTTGATTTAATTCTTAAACAAAACAAAGTCAGAGGCGCTGAACCTGAAGTCACTTTAACTGTACGTTTAGAAGATGACCCAGATGCAGAAAGCCCTAAATTAAGTGTTTCAATAGATGCAAAAGTTAAAAATGTTTTATCACAAGAAGATGCTGAAAAATATCTACAAGATGCACACGAATTTTGTCCATATTCAAAAGCGACACGCGGTAATATTGACGTAGATTTAAATGTACAAGTAGTAGAATAGTAACAATAAAAGCCCCCAAAA
>NZ_JAESLN010000009.1:269082-417478 GCF_017892645.1 Staphylococcus sp. GDY8P54P
TTTTGGGGGCTTTTATTGTTAAATTAATACTGCTTATGCTTATGTCATGATGTCTTTTGATCATTTCCTCTTTTTTTAATTGTCTTCATCTTTATAATTAATCCATATGTAAATCATTAATATGGCAAAAGAAATCAAGATAAGCAAAATTAGCGAAACTATAATAGTCATTAAAGATTCCACTTATCGTGCCTCCGCTCATAATATATCACTCACCATATTATACCATAACCATCCTATCCATTCGCGTCATTTAAAAATTAAATAAAATACAATTAAACACTTAATAATTTTATATTTTTTTTAGCTTTCGAAATAAACATGATTCCATGTTTTTGAATAAAATTAAATATAGTGTTGCTCAATTTTACTTTTTCCCTTAAAATCAAATTTAATACGGCGTTAAAATTAATTAAACTATTATATAAATGGTTTATAAAATTTAGGGGGCACTCAATGACAAATATACGTTATTTATCAATCGATGATATATCCAACTATAGAACATTATTAAAACGTGGCATTCATGAAAATCTTGACGTATTTGCATGGAAATTGCAAAATGATCGCTGCTTGGCCGAACTAAATTTACAAGATTTACTTTCTACCAATTCAAATAAATCAATTGTCATTGGAGCCTTTCAAGATAGCGTTTTGATAGGTGCTGTAACACTTATGTTTAATCAGAGTTATAGCTTGGCACACAAAGCAGTTATTGAGAATATGTGTGTTATGGGCGAAAACCATGAATCTAGAGAATATCTTGCTAAACAATTAATGGAATATGTATTCCAAATCTGTCAAAAAAAACAAATTGAAATTCTAATGACTTCACTTATATCAAATAATATTAGTGGCAAAGTCTTTTTTAGCAATTTAAATTTTGAATTACTTGCAATAGAAAAATTTGCTCGGAAATATGAAGTGGGTTATGTTGACGAACACTGGTTGATTTATTATTTCAACGGAGAAGATATGACATTATTCGAATAACATATGACCTATTGATTGAAACCACCTCATTCAATCAATATACGTTCCACTACCTATGATCATTTAGCATTTTTGTTAATAACCTTTTTAATAAATGTTATGACATATTTAAAAATGACTTGCAATTAAATTGTTAAGCAAATATTATTTTATTAAGCTATCATTTAAAACATTAGATTAATAAAAGTATTTCTTAGAGAGGACTGAACAATTTGAAATATGCAACGACATTATTATCACTGTTCTTGTCATTAATTACATTAACTACCCCATTATTAGCTGTTAATAAAATTTTAGAAGAAGATATGCAATTATTAGCTGGTCTATTATTCATTTTAGGCGTACTACTCATTAATTTATATGCATGTTTACGTGGGGATCGTATTGCTAATATATTTGCAATGTTGGTATCGTTATTTTCATTCGCATTATTAAGTTATCCATTTTGGAAATCGTATGTAATAAACTTTTTCATTTAATTTTATGAATACATATTTTTTATAATATTTAATTATCAAAACACTTCATAACTATACATTTTAGTTATGAAGTGTTTTTTCTATATACATTTTTTAAAAAAGAAAAAATTTTATTTTAAAAATTTTCTGAAAAGTATATAATGATTAAAACAAAGGGGGAAAATTGAATATATGAACTTAGCAATTCTCGGTTTTATTATGATTATCATCTTTATGGTATTAATTATGACTCGTAAAATGTCAGCTTTGACTGCATTAATTGTTATACCAACCATTTTTGCTTTAATCGGTGGTTTCTACTCAGGTTTAGGTAAATTTATGCTAGATGGCATAGAAACTGTTGCACCAACTGGAATTATGCTGACTTTTGCCATACTTTATTTTGGCGTTATGATAGATGCAGGATTATTTGAACCAGTCATTAATCAAATTATAAAAGTCGATAAAGGGGATCCAGTAAAAATAGCAATAGGGACCGTAATATTAGCATCAATGGTAGCACTTGATGGTGATGGTACCACTACTTTTATCATAACTGTAACTGCAATGATGCCGCTTTATAAAAAAATTGGTATGAGTCTGTATACTTTATCTACATTAGCACTTTTATCTATCGGGGTTATGAACATGTTACCTTGGGGCGGACCCACTGCACGTGCGATTTCATCTTTGCAAGTAACTACTGAGGAAGTCTTTGTACCTATCATTCCTGCAATGATTGGTGGTATATTATTTGCTTTTGGAGTTGCTTACATACTTGGAAAACGTTCAAAAAGATATCTCACATCAAATACAAATATTGATTTAAACGATATAAAACCTACTGATACAAAAGAAGAATCTTTATTAAAAAGACCTAAAATGCTTATTCCAAATGCGATACTTACAATTTCATTAATCATCTGTCTGGTTATCGGCTTAATGCCAATACCAGTTATGTTTATGCTATGGTTTGGCTTTGCAATTTTACTAAACTATCCTAATTTAAGTATCCAAAATTCTGTTGTGAAAAAACATGCTAGCGACGTACTTTCTGTAATTAGTCTTGTTTTCGCTTCAGGTATATTTACAGGCGTAATGAATGGGACAAAAATGGTTAACGAAATGGCTAATACCTTAGTACAAATTATACCAGATGCTATGGGTAACCACTTTGCACTAATCACTGCAATTCTGAGCGGACCATTTACATACTTTATGGCAAATGATCCTTTCTATTATGGTGTATTACCTATTTTAGCTGAATCTGCACAACAATTTGGCATTTCTAAAGTTGATATGGCCAGAGCTTCAGTTCTTGGTCAACCCTTACATGTATTAAGTCCATTGTATGCTGCTGGTTATTTACTTGTAGGTATGCTAGATATAGAATACGGTCAAAATCAGCGTATTGTAATAAAATGGGCAGTTGGCTCTAGTCTATTCATGATTTTAATTGCTTGTATTTTAGGAATTATACCGTGGTAAAATGTAATTCACAACTTGCAACTAGAATATATGTAAAGTAAACAAAATCGTTAGCTTTTGAATATAAAAAGCACTCATCCAATTTTTTAGTTTGGATGAGTGCTTTATTTGTATACGAGATGAATAATTTGCCTCACCAAGTTAATTAGTCGATGATACGTTTTTCGTACTGTGCTTATATTTATATATTAACGATGATAAATATAAGCTTTAAAACACTGCATAATAACAAATTTCAATCATTTATTATTTTTTCATCAATAAGTAGACAAATAACATAAAATTGTCGTTTTATTTTATGGGTACTTGGGTAAAACTTAACGTCGGATTTACAATGTTAAGGAGTGTTTTTATGGATCAGATTCATGAGTGCAAATATATTAATCCTTCAAAAATTTCTCTCGATTGGGAATGTTTTGTTCTAAGTAAAAGTGACATGGAATTGGATGGTTTACCTACAGAACTTATTAATACATGGATGGCTCAAAATATTATTGAACCTTTTTCAATAAGAAATAATGAAATTAACTTTAGAACGGAAGACATTAAACATGCTTTAAAAATAAGAAATTGGTATTACGAACACTGAATCTTTATTTTAATTGACACTTAAATTATTCAGATATAAACTTAATGCCCTTTTTGCAGATGTCATTACTTCATTGTAATTATAATTCGTTTTAAAGTATGCATATAATTCCTGATAACCAGTTGCATGTTTAGGGAAATTGTTATCTTTATTTATAAAATAGGCAAGTTGACCAAGTGGCGTGTCGTCATTAACAAAGTCAATAATAAAATCATAAAATGTCATAAGCATTACCTCGATTACTTAAATTTTAATCGTTACATGTCTTACTATTTAAAGCCTTTTCATAATCATAACAAATAATATTTATTTGTCTATCACTGTTCATTTTTAAAATTAAAAATGATGAGTTTAATTGTTGTTACCATAGTATTTAACTAAAATTGTAAATATTGTAAAGTTTATGGGTTTCATTACTAAAGCAATAAAAATTTTATATCTTTTCACTTAAATTTTATTGTAGTCATTATTCTTTTACAATATAAAAACAACCTAGGCGAAATTGTTTCGCTTAGGCTGTTTTTTATACAATAATTTTAAACTAAAACATTACCATTTTGATCTGCAGGTTTGAATACCGTAATAATTGCACCAATGATAGCTAAAATTTGTGGGATACCTGTCCAACAAAATACAAGGAACAAGAGACCCATTCCGGTTTTTCTAGCATAAAACTTATGAATTCCAAAACTTCCTAAAAACACTGCTAAAACAATATAAATCACTTTATTGACTTCATTCATTATTTTCTATCTCCTTACTTATTCGATTCACTACTATTATACAATGTTATACTAAATAAAATCTAAAATTTTAATGCTATACGCTTATTCTTTTCTAATGCGCAGACACTTTTCAAACTAAACGCATTAGAATATCTTATACTATGGCATCTTATGAATAAATGATAAAATAAGACTCAAACTAGCTTACTAATCTAAAAACAATTAATTTTTAAGTTATTGAATAAAATCATCAAATTGTACAATTAAGATGAAATGCAAAGGAGGGACAAGACTTTGAGTTTACATTTCATGATTATATTTTGGCTTTCACTCATATTTTTAGTTTGTGGAATTATTTCCTTAATAATCTATAAGTTAAAAGGTACACAACAAACAAAAGAATCTTTACTCGGACTGACTGTTATTTTAATTATTTTTGGTGTTGTAGGTATACTCTTCACTATCATTTTCGGTTAGTTCATTTTAAAACTTTCAATATACGTGCAAAGTGTAGCGATCAAACATGCTTAACTTAAACCAAACGATATTATAAACTTCTTGAGGTACCACTTAAAACAAATTAAATAAGTGGTGCTTTAGTATAAGCTTTCGCTCATATAATATTTAAAGTTCATTTTTCTTCCTAAAACCTTAACTCATTTAAAAAACGAATCAGGTATGCTTATACCTATGTTTAAGTATCGAACGTATCGATTCAGTTTGTAATAAAATGAAAAACCATTAAGAGAATAATAATTAATATAAAGAAATATATAAAACGTTTAATCGCTCTGATTTTTTCATGGCGTATTTCTTCCTTAGAGTGATTGACATTTTCATGCAACCTCGTATTTATAAATAAAAATGGCATCGTTGCTAAAAAAGCAAAAATTAATGCTAATATAATAGATAATAAAACAATCATGCTATCACCTCATATCAATATATTTATTGAACTTATTCCCTTTCGAGTTCAATTAATTCAAAATTTAAGATTCTACTGTAGAAAAATCTTAAAAAAGCACAATCATAAGGAGAGAAAAATATGAAGTTAACTTATTTACCTAAATGGCAAATAATAAATCAAAGTCAAAAAAATTTTATGATTCAAGAAGATACAACATCTATTTCTCTTGTGAGTCCAATTAATGAATACGCGATGGGCATTTTAAGCCAAATTTATTTTACGATTGAGCAAGGCAATGTTGTTAATACTACGATTGAAAATAATAGTGATGAATTGAAAGTAACTGTCGATGAAGAAAATTTAACACTTTATATCTTCGACCTTTAAACAAACCAAACATGAAAGAAGCTCACTTCACCGTATTTTTATTCAATTAGTCGATGATTAGTGTATGATATATATAAATATAATTACTTTGTAATAGACATATAAATTCATACAGGTAGGTGAAAAGATGAAACTATTAAAAAATCTGTTATTACTTATATCTGGCGTTTTAGTGATTCGTGCATTGCTTTTAAGTATTGATAACACAAACGATGATAAAATCGAAAATAAAGTGAGCGTTCAAGATAAAAACAAAAAATAAAATCTAAACTAACTGTTCATATAAGAAGTGGGACTTGAAATCAAATGTCATACATGATTTCTCTCCACTTTTTTTGTTTCAACTATTCTGTATCACTGACTGTGTATGTACCAAATCCAAGAACAAAAATTAATATACGAGAGGTTATTATGCAATACATAAAATCCAAAATTGAAAAACACCAAATTTATATTTATTTTATTGCACTTTTTAGTGGAATAATCGTTGGCTTAATATCCAATGCTTTTGCCAATATATTAGAAACTATTATTTCTGCTAGCTTGTGTATCCTTATGTTTAGTATGTTTTCACAAATTCCATTTTTTAACATCAAACACAACTTACTTAATATAAAATCTATTTTGGCATTATTAACATCAAATTTTATAGCTATACCATTATCTGTTTTTGGTTTAATTCAATTGTTTGATGTTTCAAATGTTCCTATCATCATAGGGTTGTACCTTGTTTTACTAACGCCTTGTATTGACTACGTAATCGTTTTTAATGCTTTAGGAAAAGGAAATGAACAACTCATGTCGTTTGCTACACCACTGCTGTTTTTAGGCCAAATTTTATTATTACCTTTATATTTTACGTTGTTTCTAAACATTGATATTTTTTCACAAATAGATATTTTGCCATTCTTAAAGTCATTTTTAATGTTCATAATTTTCCCTTTATTATCAGCACTTTTATTACAATATACCAGTGAAAAATCTGAAAGCATAAATCAAATATTAAAGTTAACATCTTGGCTTCCCGAAATTTTCATGGCACTGGTTTTATTTTCAATTGTAGGTTCACAAATAAATAAAATTATTTATAACTTAAATATTGTCTTTTCAGTAATACCTATTTATATTTGCTTTTTAATCGTATCCCCTTTTATAGGTATTTTATGTGGAAAATTATTTAAAGTAACACAAGAAACTAAAAGAACGATAGCTTTTAGTTCAAGTACAAGAAATGCACTTGTTGTCTTACCTTTAGCTTTAGGGTTACCAAACCATTGGGTAACCATTGCAACTACTGTCATTATTACGCAAACATTATGTGAATTATTAGGCGAACTTATCTACATCAAAATGATACCTAAATACATTAAATAATTATATTACTATTTATCAGAGGCTAATTATTATTCATTTACTCTTAAATATATTAAACTAATATATAATTAACATTTTACACCACTCTCATTAAATAGTTCATGAACTCTGTCTCATTTTAGCCAAACGCTAATTTTTTAATTTGAAAACGGGGTGATTAAGATGCAAATTTTAAGAAGCGTATCTGAAAATAACCGTACAACTTTCCACATTAAAACGGATTTAGGCTTAATTATTAAAGTTACTGTTGATAATGAATTAACTTCAAAAGATAACAAACTTTTACTAATAAAAATAGCTAACGACATGGATCAAAAACTCCAAGGCAATGTTGAATCTTTTAAAGCTTAGTGATTTTTGAATAAATGTATGCATACAAAAAGGAGTGAAAATAGGAAACCATCAGTAAAATATGGATTCCTTTTCACTCCTTTTATTATTTATTAATTAACAAGCACAATGATAAATCCAATAAATAGCACTAACATTGATAGCCTTGGCTTACTTTTTCCAAACAAACCACTCAATAATACAAATGCTAAACCTACAATTAATAATTGATTATTAAACGTTGTTAGCCCCATTAAATCACCAGCCATCATTATAACGCCATATATAACAACAATCGTTATCGCTAGGCTACATAAAAATGACAATATACTCAATAATCTCACAATATACATCCCTTTTTATAAATAGTTATACTATATGCAGTATAAAACAAAAACGCCGCTTCGAAAAGCGACGTCAATCTCGAAAATATATTCCACACTAAAGTTTGGAGGACTTTTTGTGCTTGGTTAGTTATACCCTTCTTTATAAAATAAAAACACAAAAAACTAATTTTTCCAAAAAATTATCATGAATTATAATTAACAGTTAAAAATGCATTGTTTTGAATAAGATTCAACAAGTTAATTAAATTAATTGAATCATACCAGTGGAAAAGAATTTAATAAAAAGTTATCCTATAGTTAAAGTATTAATCATTTCAATTATAAAATAATAATTTATTCGTCTTATAAAAGTAATGTTTCTATTTATGCATTATTTTATATTGTAGTGAATTGTTTTATAGAAAAAAAGGGTGATGAGATGAAAGTATTACGGAAAGTTTATAAAGACGAAGAACCAATTTACCATGTTAAAACCGATAAAGGTTCTGTTATTAGAATTAAAGGTTCTGACGAATTGACCGATGCAGAAACTGAAGAATTATTAACAATAGTTGCAGAGGATATTGATAAAATGAAAAAATAAATAATCAAATTTGTGAAGGATGATGTTTACGATGGACAAAGGGGTTACATCGTAAGTATCATCGTTATTTTACTGCTTGGTTAGGCATCATAACTGAGTCTTTATATATTATATAATGCTTTTTTAACAATGATTGATACTGAAATCACATTTTATAAAATACTTTGATGTAATAAATAACAAGCACCAAATTTAATTTATATCAACATAAATTAAATTTAGTGCTTAACAAAAAATTACGGAAACTATTCGTAAATATATAATTATTGCTCAATCAATTGAATTAAATTACCACAAGTGTCATCAATGATTGCTAATTTAATTCCTTCAACCTCTTTTGGTACTGTATGGAATTTCACATCTAGATCTGACAGTGACTGATATGTTTGTTCTAAATTAGAAACGCCAAACATTGTGACTGGAATACCTGCATTAAATAAATCGTTTTGATATGTTTTTGCTATAGGATTCTCATTAGGTTCAAGAACAATTTCTACCGGGTTGTCAGAATTGTTTTCTTTTACAGTTAACCATTTAAACCCGCCACCAATCTCCATATCATGTACAAGTTCAAAACCGAGCTTTTCTGTATAAAATTGTTTTGCCTTTTCTTGATCATCTACAAAAATACTCGTAGCAATTATTTTCAATTTATTTCCTCCTTTATTTATAAATATTTTTAATGTCTTCTTTTTATACCCAATTCTTGTCCCCTGACACTTTAAATATTCAACCAATGATTCATAGTTAAATTAAAAATATTAAAGTTGTTAGTAATGACAATGCCAATGAATACTAAATTATTAGTAATTTGAACATACCTTTTATCTGTACTAAAATAACTAATGTAAGTCTTATGTATTTAATTATGGGAGGTTTAAATTTTGGAAGCTTTAACTGAATTACGCGAAAAAAAGCATTTAAGTTTGTCTAAATTAGCGATTAATTTAAACAAAAGTTATGAGAAAAATTACAGAATATGTCAAATTTGGGATTGGGAACATGGATATAGAGAACCATCAGAGAATGACACTAAAATACTGGCTGATTATTTCAACGTATCTCAAAAAACATTTAATCAATAATTATATGAATTTAGTACGAATATTGAATTTATATAATTATTGATTAGATTGTTATCATGTATCACTATTTATATATAAACTAGACAACTATCATTTATTAAATCGTCTAGTCGACATGCAAAGTCACAGATAGTTAATGTATGTTTATTGTTAATGAAAGTCATGCAATAACAGTCATTTTCTAACTGTTTAGAGTCTGTATGTTGTTTGAGCCTGAAACATTTTCAGGCTCTTTTTTTGTAGTGTTATTCATTACTTTTTATAAACAATTGTAATAAAATAATCTACGCCTTCCACAGTGTTCGTAACAGAAGGTGTCACTGATACGAGTTCCCAGTGTTGTTTATCATCCACTTCATGTAAAAATTGGTTCACTCGTGCATCAAATTCTTCAAAACTTTCTTCGTATTCCATATGCAAAGTTTTAATAAACATATTTGTCTCCTTCTATTATTTTGTCTTAATTATTTTCTTATTATAAATCTTCCAAATTACTGAAACAAACATTTTAAAATATTTGAAGACTTAATAAACTATAAATTTGTAAATATACTTTAAAAACTTATGATAACTGCATTTCATTATTTAACCAATCAACAATTTCTTTAAAAATACTCTTATTAAAAGAAGATTCATTAAATATTTCATGTTGTAAACCATCATATATATGAATTGATTTGTGTTCTGAACCTATTTCATCAAATAATTGTAGTGAATCTTTATAACTCACCAGACCATCCTCTTTACCATGTAATATTAATGTAGAATCAATAAATTTAGAGGCATTTTCTTTTAAATACTTTACTCCCTCAATGAGTGTTGATACTAGTCCCATTGAAATTTGTTTAGCGTTTAAATCATCTAATGCATATTTTTCAACAACTTCTTGGTCAGAACATAGTCCTTCACTAAGCACGTTATCAAAATAACTATTCATATCTATCTGTTTGTCTACTTCACCAAATAATTTTTTATTATATCTCGTTAAAGCTCCCGATGTTATGATGCCACTTACTTCATTCGGATGTTGTGTACCGAATAAAGTTACAGTATATCCACCCATACTATGACCAATTAAATAAATTTTACCTTCATAATTTTCTTTAACTTTATCAATCACTGCAGACAAATCTTCTACGATTTCATCCTTATTACTATAAAATGTCTGTTTTCCTTCCGAACGGCCGTGTCCGCGTTGATCATATCTAATGACATTGAATTTATTTTCATTCAAATAACTAGTTATTTCATCATAACGATCAAGATGTTCAGCTAATCCGTGGACAATGATAATATTTGCTTTAGCCTTTTCAACTTCATTTATTTTTGTATAAAGTTTCGTGTTTTCTTTGGACAATACATATTTTATATAATTCATTTTCACTTCACCTCATAGTATTAAAAATAAATTTATTTATACTATTAAAGTCCCCCTTTCAAATTAAAAACAAACTTAATCTGCCTATAATATTCCATAAATTCGTAAATGGTGATTGACCTCGACCTTCTTTCAACCTTTAAATCTTAGTTAATGATATGATTATATTGGAGGGCGATATGAATGGCGAAATATATATTATCCTATAATTTAAATTCTATTTCTTATGGATATGAAAAGTTACCATCAAAGTTAAATCTTGTAGGTAAACCATTGTACATTTATAAAGGACTGTGGTTATTAAAAAGTGACTTGGATCAAAATAGCATTTGTGAAAATATAAAGAGTGCTTTCAATTCAAATGATGATTTTTTAATATTTGAAATTAATCAAAGTCCTTTGGGCACTTTGAGTGCACAAAAGTACGACGAAATATTAAATTTACTTAATGATTAAACATATTCTTAAATTTGAATGTGTTTTTTATTTGTATTATTTAAGTTAATTCCATAAATATGTTATAATTTTTATTACTTAAAAGATTTATGTATAGTACAATTATATAAATGGTCAGTTTTGTACTTCAACCTATTTCACAGTTTCATTTGCAATTTCATAATTTTAAAACAATGACCATTGTTAAGGGGATATTTATGAAAATTATTGATTTCAAAATTAGTAACTATGATATAATCTATACTGTTAAAACGGATAACGGACATACGTTTTCCCACGCTCTACCAAAGGATACAACATCACAAAATGTTCATCGTTATTTGAATATATTGTGTATTAATGTTGACCGAACAAAGTAATATATACCTATAATTATTAAGAGGACAGCTCTTTTAACTGTCTTTAACTATTAAATAGATACAATATTTCTAACAAAGTCTAGCAAATGATCTTCAAAGTTCATTTACTAGATTTTTTTATTCTCATTAATTCATACTACATTCTTCAACTAAAATCATATTTATTTAATTCTTTTATAAAAATTTTGTTATAATTAAGTTTAAAATAATTTTTCAGAATATTAAGATTTTATTTTATATAAAATAATGATATTAGTTCAAAATTTATGTTAACTCAAAGGGGTGTATCAATGAAATTTTTAAAAAACAAAGGGAAAACAACAAATAAAAACAGAAAAAAGTTCGAAATGCCTCATATTTATGTCATATTATTTATATTTGGTGCCATCGCTACCATTTCCACTTACCTCATTCCTTCCGGAGAGTTTAATCGAATTGAAGGACCTGAAGGCAGAGAAATGGTTGATGCAGATTCATTTCATTACATAAAAGCTACACCAGTCAATATAATAGACTTTATATCCATTATTCCTAAAGGACTCATAGCAGCAGGTGAAATCGTATTCTTCACACTTATTATTGGTGGTATGTTTATGGTATTAAGACGTACTGGCATTATTGAAATTGGTGTTGATAAACTCGCGCGTAAATTTTTAAACCATAGTATCTTTATCATTCCAGTATTGACCTCTGTATTTGCAATTATTGCTACTTTAATTGGTACAGCTGAACTTTCGCTTGTATACATACCAGTTATCATTCCGTTAATTATTGCCTTAGGCTATGATTCTATAACGGCTACTGCAATTGCGTTATGTGGTACTGTAGTCGGTTTTACAGTTGGTGTATTAAATCCAATCAACACTGGATTGGCTCAAAAATTGTCCGGTGTACCTGTTTTTTCTGGTATTGGCTTACGACTCACACTCTTTATCATTGTGCTCTTTGTAACAATATTATTTATAATGAGATACGCTCAAAAAGTAAAACAAAATCCAAATATCAGTTTAGTTTATCAAGAAGACACAGAAAAAAGACAGACATATAAAGATATTACGAAGCACAAACCATTGGTTGCCACTCAACGTCAAAAAATCGGTATTGCTATAGTATTAACCTTTTTCGTCATACTAGTTTATGGCGTGACTACACAAGGTTGGTTTATGGTTGAAATGTCCGGCTTATTTATCATTATGGGCATTGTCGTTGGATTAGTTACCGGGTTGACTACACGTGAAATTTGCGAATCATTTAACGACGGATTTAAGGATGTTTTGATGGGCGCTATCATTGTTGGGCTTGCCCGTTCTATCGTGGTAGTTCTTGAAGATGGTAAAATTATGGATAGTATTGTCTATGGATTAGGTTCTGTTATTGAGGGGGCCACACCGACTGTCGCAGTCATTGGTATGTATATCGTTCAGGTATTAATTAACTTCATCATCTCATCGGGAAGTGGTCAAGCACTTGTCACTATGCCTATCATGGCACCTTTAGCCGATATGCTAGGTATTACTCGCCAAACAGCCGTTTTGGCTTTCCAATTAGGCGATGGTTTCACACATGTATTCTACCCCACAAGCGGTTATTTCATGGCTGCATTAGCTATTGGTGGCGTGTCTTATACCAAGTGGATCAAGTTTTTCTTTCCACTATTTATTATATGGGGACTTATTTCTATTGCTACATTGGTAATTGCGCAATTAATTGGCTGGTCCTAAATATGCTAATACTGGTCATTCGTATATCAGAGCTATTGATAAAATTTTAGTCTTTTATAACTTTTAATGAGTACATAAACGTCAATTTCTATTGAGATGAAATAGAAATTGACGTTTCTTCTGTTTTATAAAAAATGATATGCTGTTGAACGATTAACCTTTTTGGCAAACTTTGAGAATCAATTCAAGTTCACGTTTCCCCTATGGATACAGTCAATCATCATTCTATTAAAAATCAATCATTAATTCATTCTAAAATACTACGGTTTTCATTTTCTTTGATTACCAATTTTTAAATTCCAGTTGCAAGATTATTCTCTTATTTTTAAATTAATCTTTTATGTTAATCATCATTCTCTATCACTTTTTCCATTCTATAATTAGTAGTTTGAAACCCTAACTTATGATACAAGGACACTGCCCGCCTATTATGACCGAACACATGTAAACCGATACGATGTATATTATTTTTTTCACAATAATCTTCGATACAAAGCATAGTTTTCTCACCTAATCCTTTCCCTCTATAATTGTCAAAAATATGTACATCATAAATAAAACACTTATTTATCTTTTTATTTTCCGCAAAATGCAGCCAGCAATATCCAATCGCTTCGTTCAAATAAACAACAGTAAATAAATATTGATTATCAGTAGCTAATCCGTGGGGCAGTAATTTTTCAAAATCTGAACGTGCCCTTTCAATAGCTCCTTCTGTTTCCCAAACACCGCTTTTTATATGTTCATGTGCATATTCATGTATGCTCTTTTCATAAACTTTATCAAAAGTTCGTTGCGTCATTGGTTCTAGTGTTAACGACATGTCATCCCCCTCTCTTTAAATTAACACTAGTTTAGCATAATTCATTTTTCGTTTACGAATTAAAAAAAGTGGAACAAACACGTTACCTTTAAAAAGATAGTGTCGTTCCACTTTATCAAAGTCACTATATTCGCACATTTATTCAAAATTTTTATAGTGCTATTTCAATTTCAATGTCATCGCATTAATGGCAACAATAACCGTACTTAAAGACATCAAAATTGCTCCTACAGCAGGTGATAAGATTAAGCCAATAAATGCTAAAACGCCAGCTGCGAGCGGTACAGCAATAATGTTATATCCAGCGCCCCACCATAAGTTTTGAACCATTTTTCTCATAGTATTTTTAGAAAGTGTAAGGAAATGAATAATGTCTGATGGTGCACTTTTAACAAGGATCACATCTCCTGATTCAACAGCAACATCCGTACCTGCACCAATAGCCATACCTATATCCGCTCGAATTAAACTAGGTGCATCATTGATTCCATCACCAACCATCATTACTTTATGTCCCTCAGCTTGATAGTGTTGAATAATCTTTTCTTTATCTTCAGGTAATAGTTGAGCATGAACATCATTAATACCTAGTTCTTTAGCGACTGTATTTGCCACTTCATTATTATCACCTGTTAACATCACTGGTGTAATATTTCTTGATAATAAATCTGAAACCATTTTTCTCGAACTTTCTTTAATTTTATCACCTTGTGCAATCACTCCAATGACTGCTTCATTATGAATTAAAAAGCTAACTGAATTACCTTGTTTAGCAAGTTTTTCAAACTGTTCTATATCATATTTCAAATTATTTTTTTCTAAATAACTTACATTGGTAATTTTATATTTTTGATTTTCTATTATACCTTGTAAACCAACACCTGGTATATTTGTTACTTCTTGAGGATTTTTGATTGTGATACCTTTATTTTTTGCAAACGTCACGATGCCTAAAGCAAGTGGATGGTTAGAATTACTTTCCAATGAGGCAAATAAAGATAAGATTGCTTCATTATCACTTTGAGGTGTATAGCTTTCATAATGATTAACTGAAAAATCACCTTCAGTTAAAGTCCCTGTTTTGTCCATCATAATATAGTCAATATGCTGAGCTAATTCAACAGAAGATCTATTTTTTATGATTAAGCCATGATGTGCACCAATAGAAGTAGAACGTGCTGTAACAAGTGGTATTGCTAATCCCAATGCATGCGGACAAGCAATAACCAATACTGTCACTAATCGTTCCAAAGCAAAATCTAAATTATTATGGATAATCATCCACACGATAAATGATATTAAACCAATACTCACTGCAAAATAAAATAGATAGCCTGCTACTTTATCTGATAATAATTCAGCGTCTGATTTGTCATTTTGTGCTTGATTGACTAACCCCATCACTTGGGATAAATAGCCATTTTCACCTGTAGCAGTTACTTTGACATTTACCGTACCTGAACCATTTATTGAACCACCAATCACTTCATCTTGTACATTTTTAACCACTTGCTTAGATTCTCCTGTGACTAATGATTCATCTACAGAAGTACTACCTTGAATAATCACACCATCTGCCGGTATGCTTTCTCCAGCTTTCACTTCTACGATATCATCCACTTCGATTTCTGAAATAGAAACTTCTTCTTTTTGTTCTGAATCTATGACTTTTATTGCTTTGTTAGGTAGAAGTTCTGCCATTTTCTTTAAAGCATTGCCTGCATTACCAACTGCATTCATTTCTATCCAATGTCCTAATAACATAATTAATATTAATGTTGCTAATTCCCAGAAAAAGTCCATTACATGTCCTGATACATTGCTAAAATGATTCATATAAAATGCATATAAACTATAAACATATGCTACAGAAATACCTAACGCAACAAGCGTCATCATACCAGGCTTTTTAGACGCAAGTTCATCTTTTGCACCAGTTAAAAAAGGTTTGCCACCATAGAAAAACAAAACTGTGGCAAGTACTAATACAATCCAATCAGAACCATTAAATGAGAACTGAAACGGTAATTTTATTCCCATCATTGGTGATAAAATGATGATTGGTATGGCAAATAATAATGATATAAAAAATTTACGCTTAAAATTACCATGATGATGTCCATGGTGTTCATGCATTTCATGTTCTTCATGATGATGTGTATGATGTCCTTCGTGCATCTGATTCTCATGACTATCATGTGCTTCATGATTATTGGAACTTGTCATATTATATCCTCCTTACAAAGTGTATCGTTATTCTCTTAACATAAACGATTATAACATATACCCCTATAAGGTATAATAAATATGCTTACAATTACTAAAAAAGACTGAAACCAACGAATTTCATCGCCTTGATTTCAGTCCTTTTGATCACAGCTATTTATTTTAAGAAATACTAAATGCTATTCACTTACTGCAAAATAATTACCTTGTCCATCTTGAAAATTAAATACACGCGTTCCTGACATTTCAATAATATCATGTCCAGTTAAACCCATGTCTTTTAATTTTGTATAAAGCTCATCAAAATTAGAAGCTTTAAACATCAGTGATGGTGTTCCCAGATTAACGCCTGGGCTATATTTTTTTATAAATTCTTTTTCCATAATAGAGATAGATGTTTCAACTTCATTATTGGGAGCAATTTCTACTGCTTTATATCCCTCCGCTAATGCTTCTTCTGATAAAACTGCAAATCCCATGGTATTTTTCCAAAAATCAACAGCTTTTGACTGATCATCTACATATAGCATGACTTGATTTAATTTTTCCATTTCAATACACCTTTCAATTTTAGACATGCTTAAATATAGCCAAAACGATATACATATAAACGATTTATGTAAAAAATTTTTTCCTGTATATAAGTATATAAATTTAAATTTTAGTATTCTCATTAATAATTTAATCTTCTAAAGGATTCAAGTTCCTACCTAAACATAGTATGTTTCTATATATCATTGGTGGGATGAATTTATTATTTTATCTATGGGTTATTATTAAAACCACCGTCAACACCCATTTTTTTCATTTCTTTTACTTCTTCTTGACTATTCAATGTAAACACATGAACTTTTAAACCGTTTTTGTGAGCTCGTTTAATCAATGCTACATCTACGTTTTTCTGACTTATCCCTATGCCATATATAAATTTTGACAAACGTTGCAGTTCTTTATCTGATAATTCATTAATCTCATTATCATCAATCAGTTTTATTAATGGAATGTTTTTATTTATTTTATGGATGTTTACTAAACTACTTTCAGAAAATGACTGTATTATAACTTTGCCCTTTTTTAGTTTATATTTGCTAAGTAAAACTTTTTTATTAAGTTCTTCTATTAATTTTTTATCCATACCCGGGTAAATTTCAGGGTTTTTGGTTTCAATGTAGAAATTAGATTTTTTATAATACTTTTTTAATATGTCTGCTAATTCTGGTACTTTTTCATTTTTATACTTTTTCTTAAACCAAGATCCTGCATCTAATTTTTTAATTTGCGATATGTTTTTGTCTTTTACAAATCCTGTACCATCGGTAGTTCTATCAACTTTACTGTCATGCATTGCAATCAATTTATTATCTTTAGTCATTTGTAAATCTACTTCTATATAATCTGCATCTAATTCAATTGCTTTATCATATGCGACAAAAGTATGTTCAGGCGTCGTTCCGCTAGCACCTCGATGTGCAATGTTTAAATATTTTTTACTTAAAACATCTGGAGCACAGCCAGAGAGTAATATACTACATAAAATACACACGCCAATTACTTTTTTCATTTTTACGTCTCCCTTTTACCATATAATTAATAACAAAAAATTAATTATTTACTCATTAAAATAACCACCCTTAAAGGTGGCTGCAAAAATAATAAAGCTCTAAAATAAATCATATTTTTATAATATTATAGTAAATTAGGTTTTTCAACGCTTTTTATAGTAAAATTCAGCAACACTGTGACATAAATAAATTATTATTATATAATATGAACAAATAATTCATTTGTCATAGTTAATTCAAAATCATGATATGCTAAATCAAAATGAGGTGCTTTATGAGATTTAAAAAAAGTCTAAAATATTCTACTATTTTTTTCTTGATAATAACATTTATCACAATTTTAACTAGACCATCAGAAACAAAAATAAATGAAATTATGAACGCTTCTAATTTCAATACATTGCTTTTGATTAGTAACGAATTTATAAAAACAATATCTATAAGTTTACCACCATCAATCATCATATTTTTGGTTTTTTATTTTTATATTTTAAGATCTCAACAAGATTAATATGCTGAATGCTTTTTTGGACAAAAGTACTTATCTCTTATTACAACGCAAAAAATTGTTAAAAATAAATTTGTAATTAAAAAGTTAATGCTTCTCAAAGCACATGCTTAAATCTTTACTTCTAAAATTATACATATAATTATATTCATTTAGCCTTAACCTATTAAATCCACTCTAAAAATAGTTTTTATTACAAAAACGCCCACCAATTGGTGAGCGTTTGTTTACTGAAATTTAGTTTTATAAAAAGAAGCATAAGCATCATCTATTAATCACTTTATGACTATGCATTTGTAAAGTACACACTGCTAAAAAATTTAAGGAATAATGTGCAACCTACTTTTATTAACTACATTATTTATTAAATTTGATTGATTATTTAATATTCCTCACATTATATTTCACTTTAAGTATTAATTTGTACTTTAGTTACATAGCCATCATTTACATAAAATTTAATTGATGTACCATTATAATTACGTTCATACATATTCCCTGCTGGTGTGTCCGTTACATCTGAAGGTCCATATACTGTTAATAAATCATTTTTTGAAACAGTTTTACCATCTAAATCAAAAGTAACAGCATCTGCTTTATTTTCGCCAGTTTTACGAAATGATTGATCATATATATCTACCATCTCCGCTGTTTCTGCATCGCTATTTGTAATTTTATAACCATTAATTGTTAAATTTTTGTATTTAATTGCATTAATAAAATCTTGATCCAAAATAAATTCACTATTTGCTGATGTATAACCTGTATAGTTATAATATGGCGTTTCTGCTGCTTGGGTTTGTGATTGATGTGAATCGATTGCTGCTGCACCTACTGCTGTACTAAATACGAGGCCGCAAGATAACATTATCTTTGACACTTTATTCATATTAAACACTCCCTGTAAAAATTTTGAATCTCAGTTGATTCAATTGTAATATTACACTTATATTACAAAAAGTCAATTGTTTACTGATTAATATAATCCCCAAAATTTTTGAGTTCACAAAAATTGACACCTCACATAACGTTAGAAAATTACAAGACTATTATTCATTAATTAAACAAGTAAAATGAAATTATCAATTATAAAGGAGAAAATATCATGCCTTATTTATTATTAATTTTAGCTATAGTGGGAGAAGTCATAGATAGTGCATTTCTTAAATCATCTGAAGGTTTTTCTAAGCTTTTTCCAACTTTGGCAACAATTATTTCATTTCTTGCATGCTTTTATTTTTTAAGCAAAACTTTACAATATTTACCATTAAATATTACATATGCTAGTTGGGCTGGACTTGGTTTGGTACTTACAACGATTGTGTCAGTTGTAATTTTCAAAGAACAAATTAATTTGATGAGTGTCATTTCAATTACTATTATTATTGTTGGTGTTGTATTACTTAATACTTTTGGGTCAACTCATTAGACACTTAATTTTTAAATTATTAGCCACCTTAGATAGGTGGCTACAGACTGTCGACAAAGTCTCCAACTTTGTTGGCAGTTTTTTTATACACGCTTTCCGCGGGCACTGCCTTATCTGTAGTCTTCGTCTAGTGTTATTCCCGCAGGAGTCGGCATAAATCACTGCCAACATTATAATATATGTAAATTAAGCAGTGATGGTGTTTATTATGTTGAATAAACCAATTGACAAAAGAGATCGATATGAAATAATTTCTATCTCTGACTTAGTCGCTAATAGTCATTTATTATGTAAAGTCGATGCGATATTAGATTTAAATTTTGTATATGAACTTGTCGAATACAAAGGAAGAATTAATATAAACATGGTCAAAGTAAATTCGTTTCTGAAAAATTGAAATGTGCCTTATCTATAGTAAAAATACGACTTACTATAGAATCCTAATTCATGTTCATAATAAAAAAAGGAACTGTTTGAAAGTCCCTTTAAAGTGAGTTACCAAGTTATAATTTTTAATTTTCAATTTCCTTCAATGCCTTTTTAGGTATATCCATTTTATTCACTTCTTCATACGTAGCCACATGGGCTCCTTTATGAGTGATTTTCAAATATTTGTCTAGCTTTAAAGTTTTTGCAGCTGTGAAAGTTATATCTCTACTTTCACCATATTTATTATAAGCATTTTGTGTGTAGCTAACTCTATCATATTCGAGAAATTTATCAGGCTTTTTGGTTTTTACATAACTATTTTCTTGCTTCACTAGGGGGTTAATTTGATCAATTATGCCGGCAATTTCTCCCTCTTGCTTTTTTCCATTGGATACTATGTACATGCCTATTAGTATTATTGCTAAACCTAGTATTACAACTGGCATTAAAATCAATATCTTTTTCATTTAAAATCATTCCTTTCGTTATATAAAATTATTTTATCAATCAATATGAATTAAGTGTACTTACAATATTGTTATCTTTTTTCACTTAAAATTTAGTTAATAGCAAAATATTATAAATAAAATTACTATTATTTATATAGTGAAATATATTTTCAAATACAGTTTTATTGTCTTTAGGACTAACTGTTATAAAAGCACTTTATTTTTAATACTTAAATTAAGAATGCACCAGTTTATCTAGCTATGATTTCTATTGTCTTAAGTATTTTTACTTTGTTCATTTTTCCTAAAAAGTAAATACTGGATAATTAAAAAGGATAGGCATTCATTTGCCTATCCTTCTGCATTAAATCCAAAATGACCTGCTAGCTTTTCTGATTCGTAAAAAGTAGTTCATTTTTATATTTCTTTGCTCAATATATTTTTTATCTTTTCTTTAAAAAGTGGTGTATAAATATAGCGATAGCCTTTTAAAGTTGGGTGTGCATCATCAGCAAAAAGTGTATTATCATATTTTATTTGTTCATTTGCCCATTGATTGCCCCAAACATCTAAAATTTCAATATCCCATTTTTCTTTTAGTTTATATAAATTATATACCAAAAATTCATAATAATGATCTGCTTTTCTAATACAAGTATAAAATAATATAGGCGTATCCAAGGTTAATTTAGCGTAACTAATAATATATTCCATTGCGCCAATTGTTGTTTCTACATCAAAAGCATTATGATCATATTCTTTTTTTATTTCACCTACATATTTATTTAACCTACCATCATTCGTTGATAACTGACAAATCAACAAATCAAATTTGTTTTTACTTAACTTCTCTTTTTTTATTCTTTGGACATATGAATTTTTTTCTGTTCCTGCCAAACTTGTACCCGAAAGTGCTTCTTTCGTTGTGTTCATATGAGATTCTATATTTAAAAATTCAACAAATGAAATCCCATGAGAAGCCGCACCATATGTAATTGAAGAACCTAAAAAAAGAATGTTTTTATCAGCTAAACCATCTTCTCTTTTGAAAAATTGGGAGTTCGGTTTAAAACTACTTTTATTGCCTTTTCGTATATCATTAACAAAATTTGTCACTGCAGAAGCTAATTTCCCAACAATATACACGCTAATTAACATTATTACCTTTTTCAATTTTATAGCTCCTTTTGGACATTATCATATTAAATTCTCAAATATACATTTTAATTAGTTAGGTACATTGAATTACTAATTTTCATGATATTATAACTTGATTATGACAGAAAGTTTACAGTCTAACTGTATGCATAAGTCAATGAAAAACAACTCATGATATCAATATTTTTTATATTTCACATTGATAATCTTATTTAAGTATTCAATTTTATATAATTTAATCTTTTTAGTTCAAAAGTTCTACGTCTATTGAAATAATATTACTCACATTGATATATCTACCACTGTCTTTTAAGTAAAAGTATTCATGTTTCTTAATTGCTTTTTCAAACCTTTTTAAAGCCAATGCTTCACTAATTTCCCAAATATTTTCTACATACTCACGAAACATATTTCCATCGTTCGTTTTTATTTTAAAAACAAAAATTTCGTCCATCTATATTCACCCTGTGTAAGTATTATAAATTAATTATCCAACTA
Organism: Staphylococcus sp. GDY8P54P; assembly: GCF_017892645.1. NCBI lineage: Bacteria > Bacillati > Bacillota > Bacilli > Caryophanales > Staphylococcaceae > Staphylococcus > Staphylococcus sp. GDY8P54P. The sequence goes on from NZ_JAESLN010000009.1 coordinate 291,345, forward strand.
ATTACTTAGCATTGCAAATTAGATACATTCCTAAATCGAAATACATTTTTACAATAACTTAATTGCTTTCAAAAATAATGCACAAGCACATAGCATATAGATTTTTAATAAAACAAAAGCCCTCAACCGCAATGGGTGAAGGCTCGGCTATGAAGACGCTGGGAGTTCGTTAAAGCGATTAACTATACATTTTTATAACTATTGCTATATCAACGTTTACATTGTCTTGATGCTGTAGTGTAAAATATTAAAATTGCAAAAACAAAAGAAATTTGTGTACTCTTAATGTATTCGTTCCCGCATGCAAGAGTTAATTACTTAAATACTTAATAATGTTATTAATCTGTTTCTTTAAATCGTTCTTGAGTAGCTGGCTCAGCACTTTTTTCTTCGGTTGTATTTTCAGAATGTTGCTCTTTTTTTATAGACTTCCCAATTGTACGTTTTTCTTATGTATTTTCAAGAGTCGTTCCTTTATTTTTGTCCACAATTACTTATGCTTAAGATGCCTCATTTTGACCATAAAAAGGTGTTTCTATGTAATAGTGATTTTCGTCACTTTTGCCTTTGTGATGTATTAATCACTCTTATTAAAAAATACTTGATTTTCCGTTTATAACTTTTCATTAGCAATTGTTTTCGCTTGATTGATAGTTAATTTTCCACCTTAATCATGTGACTTATCATCGACATTTTGTTTGTTATGTTTTGAATTACTTTTATAATTTTCATTCGACTTTTTATGGTCTTCATTGGATTCATTTGAATTCCTCACATCATCCAGACTAATAAAATCACATCCACTCAAAAAAATTATAGTTACCAATGCTGAAATAAACAAACTTTTAATTTCACAATAAACTCTTATCTATATTCCTAGTACATATAACTTAGTAGAGATGTTTTTAACATAAAATACATAATTAAATATTAATATCCAAAATATTTATATATAACATATAATATTAATCCAATGGTTGGTCCACCAATTATTACCATAACCACAATACACCCAGTATCACCCAAAGCCCAATGCAATATTTTAAAGATTACTAGCCAAAATACAACAGTAACAACGATCCCTATAAGTAATATCAATAACATAGTAAAAATTCCAATTAAATCCATTCTATCCTCATTACTACTCCTTATACTGTTTTAAAATTTAACAAAGAATATTGTAACATTCTTTCACTTTCATTCAACAATAATGTTATTCAAAAAATATAATGTCCTATCATTAATTATTTACATATTGTTTTTCACTATCTAAAATGATTACAATTTTTAAATCTGCTATTCTTCTTTAGATTAATAACTTTCGTTACATATCCCATCATACATTAAGTTACTTAATATATATTTCTGACATTTACTCTGTAATACATCGGGCAATGAATTTACGTATAGTTTTCGCTTTATTAAATAACCATAAGCATATTCACAAATATTAAATTTAACTATAACCTTTTGTTATCACTATTTTTTAGGTATAGTACAATTAAGTTAATAATTTATTTTTAAGGGAGAGCATTAAATGAAAAAGATTTTATTTTTATTATTAGCAAGTTTCTTAGTATTAGCAGCATGTGGCAATAAAGAAGAAAGTAAATCAGATGATAGTAAGGAAACAAAATCATCAAGTAATAAGAAATCAAATGATGAAAAGAATGATATTAAACAATCTTAAGATAGCAAAGACAAATCAAATGATAGTTCTAATGATGAAGTAACAAAACAAAATGAAATTAATGAACAACCTGTTCAATCACAAGAACAAGTGATTACACAAAAGCAACAGATGACACAACAACCTATTCAGTCGCAAGAGAAAGCAGAACAATCTGAATCTGAACAACAACAAAACTCACAAGTGGCTAATAAAGAGCAATCAAATGTACCTGCTGGTGACGCAATGTTTGGTGAATATAAAGAAGATGGTACTTATTGTACAGTTGGTGGTTGTTTAACACCTGAACAACAAAAAGACCAAGAAGAAGCAAATTATGAAGAGATGGAAAATCAAGGATATTCTCGTGAAGAGTACGATGAAATTCAGAATAAAGCTGCAGAATTACAACAACAAAGAGACAATGGAGAAATTTCATCAGAAGAATTTACGGATAGTTATCTTGAATTATATGATTGATAATCCTATTTAACATATTTTTATATGGGCATTAAACTATGCCCTTTTTATTTTAACTCCGCAATATCCTTCAAACTAATTCTATTTAATCCATTTCATTCATATAAATAAAACAATTGTACATAGTCATCTACTTTGCGAATATATCCTTCTATATTTTTAATATATCCACTTTCATAATAACTAATAATCACTTCTGAATCTTTGAGCATTTCGAACATTAAAGTTTATTCAATTCATATAGTTGGTCATCGCTAAATAAAGACTTAACTATTTTATTCTGATCTTCAACATACTATACTAACATTTCATACTTTTGAGCATAAACTTGAAAAGATGTAATTTAACTAATCCATGTTCTTGTAGTATTCGTGATTAAGATACTCATGTGATGTTTTACGATAATCAGTTTCATTTTTATAATTATCTGGAATCATAGTATTACCTCAATAAATATTGACGGAACACTTGTTATTATATGTAAATAAAAAATAACCACCCATTGACATGTGTGAGTGGCTTATTAGAAAGACAAAAATATTCAATTAACTATACAAAACATTCATAAACTACGATTATTTCTAATTTTCATTGCTTTAATAACTATGTATATTGAATTTACACCCATTATAAGAACGTAAGGTATTAATATAATCAAATTTTCTAATTGTGTAATAAAAATAAGACCAAATAAAAATAAAATATTTAACCAAATAGATATAAAATAACTTGTGTCTAATTCAGGATTTATCTTCACAAAATCACCCATTCTTTAAAATTTCAATATAATTGCTTTATTGACATTGAGCTATGAAACAATTTTATTTTAACACAAAAAATAAGGCTAGCACATAAGTGTATATCCTTGATAATCAATCCATTACCCTATCAAAACTTGTTGTACTCTCTTATCTGATACTTCAAATATACGTCCCACCATGATAATTTAATAATCTGTTGTACTTTATATATCACAGTTGTTGTTCAAGTGACCTAATTAAATCACTTAAATTTCTATTTTATAAAAATGTTCAACTACAGGAAAAAGTTCATAATAACAATGCAATAAAGACTTCCAATTATTATATTCTTCAGACTCACGAAAACCTATTGTATGATCTTTTAATGTTTCCCACTCAACCAATAACAGATACTTACCTTCTTCTTCAAAACATTTATTTAACGAATGATTTATATAGCCTTTCATTGAACTAATAATACTAGAGGCTTCTATAAAAGATTCCTCAAATTCATTTTCCATATTCTTTTTAACTTGTAACATCGCTCCTTCAAGTACCAATGCAAAATCCCCCTTAAAATATATTTTGAAAGAAATTAATACGATTTCCTTTTATTTTAACCACTTTTATATCATTAATCTATTTTGCTTTATTCCAATTGCTTTATTGACGTTGAGCCTCGCAATAATTTATTTTAATGATAGCATAAAAAAATAGGGCAAACACATAAGTGCTTACCCTTCTACTATTTTATCCAACACCCTATCAAATACTTGTTTCACTTTCTTATCTGATACTTCAAATAAACGCCCCACAATGACAATTTAATAATCTGTTGTACTTTAATATCACAATCGTTGTACACCTCTGTAATGCCCTTTACAATCGATTCTAGGTTCATATATTGAAGTTCATCCATATCACTAGGTAGATTCTTATAAGTATCTACCATATTATGATAATTACACACGTATCTTTCTAGAACAACTTTCAATAAATTTCAAAATTTTCATACATGAAAAAAGCCCTCAACCGTTGTGGTTGAGAGCTCTAATATGGAGACGGCGGGATTCGAACCCGCGTCCAGAGGTCCTGATACTAATCTTTCTACGTGTGTAGTCTATCAAGGTATTTCGCATAATGTTAGGTGATAGACAGCCGACATTATGCTAGTTCGATTAATCTCTTCTAGGCAGACTTCGAACGGCAGTGCCTAGCGTATCCTATTAAGGTTGAATCGCGTTAACTGCACATAGGAAATGCAGTTAGGCGATGCAGAGTGCTATTAGGCAGCTACTGCGAAATTATTGTTTGATTTGTCAGTTAATTTTTAACTGTGTGTGTTGGTACGGAGACAACCCTCCGACACGCTTAACTAGCTCGGGGACCCCTGTCGAATCCAAAAACGTCCCCTTAATAATATAATGTACTTTCTGCAGATTTAATCATCTATCTTTTCAGAAAGCACATATTATATTACCAAAGATCGAAGTCTTTGGCAATATTTTCGCTTAATAACGCGCTTTAAGCGCTCTATCTACGTCACGTTTCATTGCTTTTTCTTTCAATGCCTGACGTTTATCATGTTTTTTCTTACCTCTTGCAACACCAAGTAAAACTTTGCATTGACCGTGTTTTAAATAGAGTTTTAAAGGAATGATGGAATAACCAATTTCTCTAGTACGTTCTCCTAATTTTGCTATTTCACGTTTGTGTAATAGTAATTTGCGTGAACGCCGTGGGTCATGGTTAAATCGATTTCCTTCTTCATATGGGGCAATGTGCATATTATTTAAAAACATTTCGCCACGATTTACTTGCGCATAGCTATCTTTAAGGTTTGCACTGCCACGACGAATGGACTTAATTTCTGTCCCTTTCAACACAATGCCCGCTTCAATCGTATCTTCTATATTAAAATCATGTCTGGCCTTACGATTTTCAGCTAATGTTCCTGGTGATTTTTTCTTTGGCATTGAGTTTCACCTCTTTGTTGAATTATTTTTTCTTCTTACGAGCTTTATTTTTCACTTTTTTATCTTTGTAAAATGGCTTGTGTTTGGTGTTACCACTTGCTTGTTTGTTTTTATTGCGTTGGTTTTTACCTTTTCGTTGTTTCTTCTTGCCTTTTTTATCATTATTTGAGTTATCTAATGATTGACCGCGTGGCTTCGCTTGAATCGTCTTACCACGTGAAGGTCTTGGACTACGCTCTTTTTTCGGTAATGGCATACCGACAATTTGGAAATCGATCATACGCTCATCAACATCTACGTTAACAACTTTGATTTTAACTGGATCACCAATGCGGAAGACTTTAGCTTGGCGTTCTCCAATCATTGCCATTTGACGTTCATCGAAGTGATAATAATCGTCGGTCATCTCTGATACATGTACCATACCTTCGATTGTATTTGGCAATTCGATAAACATACCAAAATTAGCTACAGAGCTGATGATACCTTCATATTCTTCTCCGATATGTTGAACCATATATTCTGCTTTCTTCAATTCATCGGTGTCACGTTCTGCTTCAATCGCTCTACGTTCTCTTTGAGATGTATGATCAGCAATTTCTGGTAATGCTTCTTCCCATTTATTAAGTGTTTTATCATCCATTGTTTTATCAATAAGATATTTACGAATAAGTCTATGCACGATTAAATCTGGATATCTCCGAATCGGTGATGTGAAGTGTGTATAGTGTTCTGCTGACAGGCCGAAGTGACCTAGATTCACATCATCGTAACGTGCTTGTTGCATTGAACGTAACATCATAGTAGAAATGACCATTTGCTCTGGTTGACCTTCTACTTCTTGTTGAATTTTTTGTAAAGTTGATGGATGTACTTCTTCGCCAGTACCTTTAATCATTAAACCAAAGTTAGTAATAAAGTCAAAGAATTGGCGTAAACGTTCTGATTTCGGTTGCTCGTGTACACGATATATAAATGGTACATTTAATCGATCGAAATGTTCTGCTATCGTTTCGTTGGCTGCTAACATAAACGATTCGATGAGACGTTCACCTTCACCGCGTTTTCTTAATTCTACGTCTGTTGGAATGCCTTCATCATTGACAAGTACTTTGGCTTCACTGATATCGAAGTCAATTTCACCACGGCGTTTACGCATGTTGATTAAACGTTCAGACAAGTCTTTAGCTAAATCAAGCATTGGTGTAACTTCGTTATATTGTTTGCGCGTATCTTCATTTTGATCTGTAATAATTTCATTCACTTCATCGTATGTCATACGATAATTTGAATGAATCACACTATCAAAGATTTCATGATTAACCACATGACCACGTTCATCTAATTCCATCTGGCAACTTAAAGTTAGCCTATCTACTTGTGGATTCAATGAACAAATACCGTTACTAAGTCGATGAGGTATCATTGGAATTACACGGTCAACTAAATATACACTTGTTGCACGGTCGTATGCTTCTTCATTTAGTGCTGATCCTTCCGTTACATAATAACTGACATCAGCGATACTCACTGTCAATTGTGTATGACCATTATCTAACTTCTTGACACTAATTGCGTCATCTAAGTCTTTAGCGTCTGCGCCATCAATTGTAATAGTTAGCTCATTTCTTAAATCACGACGTCCTTCAATTTCAGATGGTTTGATTTCATCTGGTACAGCTTCAGCTTCTTCTAATACCTTATCTGGAAATTCTATTTCAATACCATGTTGATAGATAATCGACAAGATGTCGACACCTGGATCATTTTTATGACCTAAAATTGCTGAAACTTGGCCTTCTGGGTTATCGGTACCGTCCGCATATTTCGTGATTTGTACTAATACTTTATGCCCATCTATCGCACCTAAATTATGACCTTTAGGTATAAACACATCTTGCATAATGCGTTTATCATCTGGTAAGACAAATCCAAAATGTCGAGCTTCACTGTACGTGCCCACTACTTGGGTAACGGAGTGTTTTTCGATTGATTTTACTTCACCTTCCAGCTTACCTTTATGTTCACCTTTAGAGTTTTGTAATTCGACAAGTACAGTATCTCCATCCATTGCACGATTAATCTTTGTAGGTGGGATAAAGACATCATCCATCTCATCGTCTTCAGGACGTAAGAATGCAAAGCCTTTTTTATTTTGACTAAGCGTACCTTGTATTAATTTCGATTGTTTTGATTTTTTAGATTCCTTACGTTGGTATCTGTCTGTCTTCGTACGTTGAATTAATCCTGTTTGTTCTAATTCAACAAGTACCTTGATTAAGTCTCTAAATGAGTCGGCACTATTTAAACCTAATGCATCTTGAAAATCTGATACAGACATGGGTTCATAATCTGGTTGCTTAATAATTTCTTCTATGGATTGCTTTAAATTCATTATGCCCCTCCTTTCTATAATTAAATACTAAAAATTTATTTGGACCAATCTAATGATTCTAAGAATTGGTATATATCTTCAAAAACTTTTTCTTTTTCTTTATCAATTGTAATGACATGTCCTGAATTCGCATACCATTTAATTTCTTTATCATCAGACTCGCTGTCATTGTATATAATATTAGCAGAGTCGGTATTAATCATTTGATCTTGCTCACCTTGGATAACAAGTAGCGGATCCATTACCTCGTCTACTTGATTACGTATACTTTGAATCTGACCTTGTAGATCTTTTAACGTATCTGTTGGATGAAACGCATCCATTTCTTTTTCTATTGTCGCTTCATCTTTGCCTTCGTATTTTTTGAAATTACGCGCATACGTTAAGACACCATCAAACATTGCACCTTCAGTCTTAATATGCATAGGTGAACACATTGTTATAATACCCTTTACATCTCTATCTAAGCTTATTTTTAATGCATAACAACCACCCAGTGATAAGCCAGCAACCACAATTTCATCATATCCTTTATCAACAAGGAATTCGTATCCATCTATTGCATCTTTATACCATGCAAATGGACTAGATTGCAGTATCTCTTCTGGTGGTGCTGCATGACCATCATATTGTGGTGCATAAGAAGTGTAACCCTTTTTTTGTAAGAATCTACCTAACTGTCTTACATCTGAAGAATTCCCTGTAAAACCATGTAAAAGTAATACAGCACGATTACCTTCTTCAAAAAAGAATGGTTCTGGTAATCTAATTTGCATTGTGACTCAATCCCTTCATCCAAGCTATTAAAATAATTATGATATCAGTTGTACTCAAAATATATTCCCTACTTCGAATCATTTAAAAGTCGAATACTTCCATTATAAATAAAAAAGCCCGACTTTTACATTGTCGGACCTTATAAACCAAAATAACTTATGCCTAACATTAACAAGAAGAAAATGACAGACAATACAATTGTTAATCTATGCAAGAATAAATCAACGCCACGTTGTTTTTGTTTACCAAATAACTGTTCAGCGCCACCGCTTATCGCACCTGATAGTCCATTACTTTTACCTTCTTGGAGTAATACAACAGTCACTAATGCAATACAATCTAAAATTAAAATGATCATGAAAAATGTATGCATAAAAATTGTCCTCCATTCATTATATACGAACCGCATTATATCACACGTTTATCTTATTTAGCAAACTTCTATCTATTAAAAGTGCTTTTACGTTTAATTGAAACAACCAACATATATATCGCTAAAATAAGTGACATGATCAATACAATTGTTAACGGTAAGATATTAATCATTGATTTTGTATCTAATATCGCTTCATAAACCGCATTGATATTAACTAAATTATATAAAATTTGTGAAGTGAATACTGCAAACATAAACCACCACAAATAAGTATGCCTATTCCAAATCGCAATAATCCCTGTTAAATTAGCAATCACATACATGATACCTGTAAATTGGAAACTGTTTTTTATCACACCAATTGCGTTTTCAGAAGGCTTTTGTCTACTATTTATTAACATTTGTTTTATTACACTATCGTCTAAAATAACGAATAAATGAATCGCATAAAGTATTGCTATAATTAGTGAAGTGTATGCAAGAAAATGACCTGTTCGAATTTCTTTTGTTTTAGGTTGTGCCTTCATAATCAGTCAATGCTCCTTCTATAATTTACACTATTAATTATATCAGTTTCACAAACAAAGATGAACAAATTAAACAATGTAAATCTTGTATTTCATTAATATGTATGTTTCTCTGACACAAATGGTCATCATAACTGAAATCGACAGGTATCGCAATAACCTAACTGTACCATACGCATAGCGTATGTTTTTTTTATCCAATAAAAAACACGCAAACCCATAGGGTTTACGTGTTAGCGCGTGAACTCATTTTTAGATAAACATTATTTATCTAAATTGTAGAATGATTTAATACCATCGAATTTGCCTGTTTCAAATAATTCATCTTCGATGCGTAATAATTGATTGTATTTAGCAATACGGTCAGTTCTTGATAATGAACCAGTTTTAATTTGACCTGCATTTGTAGCAACTGCGATATCAGCAATAGTTGTATCTTCTGTTTCACCAGAACGGTGTGATACTACTGCTGTATAACCAGCTTTTTGAGCCATTTCAATAGCATCAAATGTTTCAGTTAATGTACCAATTTGGTTAACTTTAATTAAGATTGAATTACCGATACCTTTTTCGATACCTTCTGATAATTTAACAGTGTTTGTAACGAATAAATCGTCACCAACTAATTGAACACGATCACCGATACGGTCAGTTAATACTTTCCAACCGTCCCAGTCATTTTCATCCATACCATCTTCAATAGAAATAATTGGATATTTATTAACCAATTCTTCTAAATAGTCAACTTGTTGTTCTGCTGTAAGTTTTGAACCATTTTCGCCTTCGAATTTAGCATAGTTATAAACACCATCTTCGAAGAATTCTGATGAAGCACAGTCAAAGCCTAAGAACACATCTTTACCAGGTTCTAAACCTACTGCTTTAATCGCTTCTAAGATTGTTTCAACAGCATCCTCTGTACCTTCAAATTTAGGAGCGAAACCACCTTCGTCACCTACTGCTGTTTCTAAACCACGGTTTTTAAGGATTGATTTTAAGTTGTGGAAAATTTCTGCTCCCCAACGTAATGATTCTTTAAATGTTTCTGCACCAACTGGTAAGATCATGAACTCTTGGAATGCGATTGGCGCATCAGAGTGAGAACCACCATTTACAATGTTCATCATTGGAACTGGTAATTGTTTACCATTGAAGCCACCTAAATATTTATAAAGTGGTTGGCCTAATAAATCAGCTGCTGCACGTGCTACTGCAATAGAAACACCAAGAATAGCATTTGCGCCTAATTTACCTTTATTTTCAGTTCCGTCTAATTGAATCATCATTTTATCAATTGAAACTTGTTCTAATACTGAAAATTCACCTTCAACTAATTCAGGTGCAATAATTTCATTTACGTTTTCAACAGCTTTCGTTACACCTTTACCTAAATAACGTGATTTGTCTCCATCACGTAATTCAACTGCTTCGTGCTCACCAGTAGACGCACCTGATGGTACAAGTGTGCGACCAAATGCACCGCTTTCAGTTAATACTTCTACTTCCACTGTTGGGTTGCCGCGTGAGTCAAGGACTTCGCGAGCATAAACATCTGTAATAATTGGCATGTTTGTAATCTCCTTTATAAATAAGTAGTTTAGAAATATTAAATTTCATCTTTATTATAGCTATAAATACTATAAATACAAATAATTTAATTACTTCATTTTGATTATGCGTGCCATCAGTCATTTAAGCAAATCTTAAACAATGACACGCCCTTATATTTCTGGTCTTTAGACCATATTGTGTTTATATTATTTTAATGCTTGATAAGTGATTCACCAGTCATGTCTTCAGGTTGTTTTACTTGTAACAAATCTAATAGTGTAGGCGCTAAATCACCTAGTCGACCTGTTTCACGTAAAGTTTCACCCTCTTTAGTAACAATCACTGGTACAGGGTTAGTCGTATGTGTTGTCATTGGTTGCTCATCATCAGTGAGTACCATATCTGAGTTACCATGGTCAGCTGTAATGATGGCATGACCACCCATATCAATAATTTTATCTACGACTTCACCTAAACACTCATCAACTGCTTCAATCGCTTTAATCGTAGGTTCAAGCATACCGCTATGCCCCACCATATCAGGATTGGCAAAGTTTAATAAGATTAAGTCTAAGTCACCTTTATTTAACTCTTCAATCAGTGCGTCTTTGACTTCATAAGCACTCATTTCTGGTTTAAGATCATAAGTTGCAACTTTAGGTGAGTCAATCAATCTACGACGTTCACCTTCGAATTCATCATTGCGACCACCACTCATAAAATAAGTGACATGTGGGAATTTTTCAGTTTCCGCTATACGTAACTGTTTCAAGCCATTATCTTGTGCAACTTCACCAATTGTATTTGTTAAGTCGACTTTTTCAAAAACAATTTTTGCATCTACATTATCATTATATTTTGTAAATGTAGCGTAAAATAAGTCATTAACTTGGTCTACTTTAAAGCCTTCAAACGCTTTATCTGTAAAGATTTCAGACAGTTGACCAGCTCTATCAGGACGGAAGTTATAGAAGATGACTGCATCTCCATCATTCACGCCATTATTTTGATCTTTGATGATAAATGGTTCGACAAATTCATCAGTTAAATCTTTAGCATAGTTTGCTTCAACACCAGCTTTAGCTGATTCAAATGTTTCTCCACCAAAGTTACGAATTGCGTTATAAGCTTTTTCTTCTCTATCCCAGCGTTTATCACGATCCATTGCGTAATAACGACCTGAAACAGATGCGAATTGGCCAATGCCTAATTCTTTAAATTTAGCTTCTGTTTCTTCGATATATTTAAGTGCTGATTTTTGGTCGACATCACGTCCATCTAAGAACGCGTGTACATAAACGTTGTCAACGCCTTGCTTTTTGGCTAATTCTAATAAAGCAAATAGATGCTTGTAATGACTATGCACACCACCATCTGACAATAAACCAAAAATATGAAGTGCTGATTGATTGCCTTTTACGTGTTGAATCGCCTGGTTCAATACATCATTTTCAAAGAAATCACCATCTTCAATAGATTTATTGATACGTGTTAAACTTTGATAAACAATGCGTCCAGCGCCAATATTCATGTGTCCAACTTCTGAATTACCCATTTGACCTTCAGGAAGTCCAACATCCAAGCCACTCGCTTCGATTTGTGTTGTTGGATATTGATTATAATAACGGTCAAAATTAGGTTTATTAGCTAGTTTCACAGCATTACCATGCTCACTTTCTCTATTTGCAAAACCATCTAAAATAATTAATGCAGTTGGTTGTTTAGCCATATTATTTTGCACCTTCTAACAATTGTACAAAATCATCCACTTTAAGTGATGCGCCACCTACTAATGCGCCATCGATGTCTGATTCTGCCATGTATTCTTTTATGTTGTTAGGTTTAACACTACCGCCATATTGAATACGTGTTGCATCAGCAACTGATTGTCCTGATAAGTCTGCAATCGTTTCTCTTACAAATGCACACATTTCATTGGCATCTTTTGCAGTTGATGATTTGCCAGTACCGATTGCCCAAATTGGTTCATATGCAATGACAACTTGTTTCAATTGTGTTTCAGATAATCCTTCAACAGCTTTTTTCACTTGGTTGCCAACAACTTCATTAGCTTTGCCACTTTCGCGTTCTTCGTCTGTTTCACCAACACAAATAATTGGAGTCATACCATGATTGAATACGGCATGTGCTTTTTTGTTAATATCTTCATCTGTTTCATGGAAGATTTCACGACGCTCAGAGTGTCCAATAACAACGTATTTTACGCCTAAATCAGCTAATGCTACTGGTGATGTTTCACCTGTAAATGCACCATTATCTTCATAAAAAGCATTTTGTGCACCAATTTGTAAACCTTGTGCTTTACCTTCATTAACTGCTGTTACTAAGGCATCTAATTGAATTGTTGGAGCACAAATGACAGATTCTACCTCTTTAATATCTGGTAATGCTGGTAATTCATTAATAAAATCTTTAGCCTCTTGAACTGTTTTGTTCATCTTCCAGTTACCCGCAATAATTGGTTTTCTCATTATATACACTCCTATTAGTAAATTATGATTAATGTTTAATCAAGTTTTGCTCGTAAATTAACGATTATTTATTAGCAATCGCAACGACACCTGGCAGTTCCTTACCTTCAAGATATTCTAATGAAGCACCGCCACCAGTTGAAATGTGACTAAAGTCATCAGCATATCCTAATGAAATCGCTGCTGCAGCTGAATCGCCACCACCGATAATTGTGTTTGCGTCTTTCATTTCAGCAATTGCTTCACAAACCCCAATTGTACCTTTTGCGAAATTACTGAATTCAAATACACCCATAGGTCCATTCCAAACTACTGTATGAGCGCCTTGTAGTTTTTCTTTGAATAATTCTACAGTTTTCGGACCAACATCCATCGCTTCTTGGTCGGCAGGAATGTTATCAACAGAAACTTCTGTAATCTTCGCATCATTAGAAAATTCTTTTGCAACTTTACAGTCTACAGGTAATACAATTTGATCTCCTGCTTTTTCTAACAATTCTTTTGCAAAGTCTACTTTATCTTCTTCTAATAAAGATAAGCCGATTTCTTTACCTTGCGCTTTGAAGAATGTGTATGACATACCGCCACCAATAAGCACTTTATCTGCTATTTTCAATAAGTTAGTGATTACACCAATTTTATCTGAAACTTTAGCGCCACCAAGAATTGCAACTACAGGTTTATCTGGGTTTTCTACAACACCACCGATATATCTAATTTCTTTTTCCATTAGATAACCTGCTACAGTTTCTAAGTGAGCTGCAATACCTACGTTTGACGCATGTTTACGGTGTGCTGTTCCAAATGCATCATTTACAAATACATCACCTAATGATGCCCAGTATTCACCTAATTCAGGGTCATTTTTAGACTCTTTTTTACCTTCTAAATCTTCAAAACGTGTATTTTCAACTAATAGCACATCACCTTCATTTAAATCTTTAATTGAGTGCTCTAATTGTGTTCCACGTGTTTCAGGAACAAATGCCACGTCTTTATTTAATTTTTCAGCTAATGCATTAGCTACAGGTTTTAAAGTTAATTCTGCTTTATCACTTTCTTCTTTAACTTTTCCTAAGTGAGAGAATAAAACGACTTTACCACCTTGTTCAATAATATATTTTATAGTTGGTAAAGCTTGAACGATACGGTTGTCGTCCGTAATTTCACCGTCTTTCATAGGTACGTTAAAATCTGCACGTACAAGTACAGTTTTACCTTTTAACTCGATATCAGATACAATTTTTTTTGTCATGTAATCTTCCTCCTTTAGATGGATGAATAAAGTAAAATAAGCGGAGAAGCGTTGAGCTCCCCGCTTACTCCTAAGCTTATTGATTCAATTTCACAACGCTATACTTGTTAAACTAAAGTGAGCATCAAATTATTTAGCGTGACTTGCTAAATATTCTAATGTGCGTACTAATTGTGAAGTGTATGACATTTCGTTATCATACCAAGCTGCTACTTTAACTAATTGACGATCTCCAACAGTCATAACACGTGTTTGAGTTGCATCAAATAGTGAACCGTAAGTCATTCCGATTACATCAGAAGAAACGATTTCATCTTCAGTATAACCGAATGATTCGTTAGATGCATTTTTCATTGCGTTATTTACATCTTCGATACTTACATTTTTATCTAAAACTACTGTTAATTCAGTTAATGAACCAGTTGCAACTGGTACACGTTGTGCTCCACCGTCTAATTTACCATCAATTTCAGGAATTACTAGGCCGATAGCTTTAGCAGCACCTGTTGAGTTAGGGATGATGTTTTCAGCAGCTGCACGCGCACGACGTTTGTCACCTTTTCTATGAGGCGCATCTTGTGTGCTTTGGTCACCAGTGTAAGCATGAATTGTAGTCATGAAACCTTCGATTAAACCGAATTCATCATTCAACACTTTAGCAACTGGCGCTAATGAGTTAGTAGTACATGAAGCACCTGAAACAACGTCTTCTGAACCATCTAAAGTATCATGGTTAGTGTTGTAAACGATTGTTTTCAAGTCACCTTTAGCTGGTGCTGAAATCAATACTTTTTTAGCTCCTGCATTGATATGTGCTTCTGCTTTTTCTTTATCTGTAAATAAACCAGTACATTCTAATACTACATCGATATCTAAGTCCCCCCAAGGTAATTTGCTTGGATCTGGCTCAGAAAATGATTTAACTTCTAATCCGTTAACGCGGAAACCATTCTCTTCAACTTCAACTTCTCCTGTGAAGCGACCTTGTGTAGTGTCATATTTTAATAAATGAGCTAACATTTCATCATCTGTTAAGTCGTTTACTGCTACTACATCGATTCCTTCTACATCTTGAATTCTTCTGAATGCTAAACGACCAATTCTACCAAAACCATTAATTGCTACTTTAACTGCCATTATAATGGCCTCCTTTAAAATGATATTTAAAAAGTGGAATCACTTTTTATTACTATTATTCGCGATAATACTTGCCGCTCCTTCATCTGTGATTAACACAGTGTTTTTGGGTGCAATCGAAAGATAAGCTTTAATTGCCTCTCCTTTTGATTTACCCCCAGCAACGGCAAAGATAAACTTTTTCGATACAAGGTCTTCTAATTGAAGTCCGATCGTTTTTACTTTGTGAACGATCTGCCCTTGTTCATCGAAATAATATCCAAATGCTTCTCCCGAGGCATTGTGATGTTGAAGTTTTTCAATAACTTCACTAGGTGATTGACGTCTACGCGCCATCTTCAGCGCATCACCAATGCCGTGGATTGTAATATTTGCTTCTTTAATTTTTTCTAAAGTGTGTATCACTGAAGGCTCTAACATAAGTGTATTATACGTTGTTTCACTGACATTATCTGGTACATAAAGCGTTGTATAATCTCCATCTGTTTGCTGTGCCATACTGGCTGCAATCGTATTGGCTTGATATACAACGTTTTCACCAAGCCCACCTCTTGCAGGTACAAAAAATACGTCGTAAGGTTGCCGATGCATAGCTTCACTTACGTATGCCATCGTTGAGCCACCAGTAACTGCTACAGTTGCATGATCGTATAAAACATCTTCAACTAGCTGTCCGGCTTGTTTAGATAATTCAATTTTAACCGTTTTATCAGTGTCTGAATCACCAGGAATGACATAAACATCTTTAATGCCATATTTTTCTTTGATAATTTGAGCAAGGTGATGATCATCTGAATAAACGTTAAAATAACTATTGAGTTGGCGTACTGTCGTTTCACCAGCTTCAGTGATTTCCATACCTGTGGGTTTAACTTTGATAAGTGCTTGTTTCTTTAAAACATCTGTTTCAGAACGCAACACTCTTTCAGTTAAATCCATATATTCACTTAAACTACGTCTACCGACGGGTTGATACTGAGCGATAGTAGTGAGTATTGAAAAACGACGATACATCTTTTCAACAATTTCTGGGACAAGCTTTTGTTGAATTTTTATCAAGTTCTTCACTACTAACCT
This sequence comes from Staphylococcus sp. GDY8P54P, assembly GCF_017892645.1. NCBI lineage: Bacteria > Bacillati > Bacillota > Bacilli > Caryophanales > Staphylococcaceae > Staphylococcus > Staphylococcus sp. GDY8P54P. The sequence continues at coordinate 307,797 of NZ_JAESLN010000009.1, forward strand.
CCTCCGTTTCTATATACAAGGGTCAAGTTCTAACCATAGATTGACTTTTTACGTCCCTACTGGGACAAAAAAATATAACCTCTTATATTTGCTATAATACTACTATACATTTAAAAAAGCAAGAGAAATACTTTGTTCTTAAATAAAGTGAAATTTATACTTTTATAGTTCTATTCTCTATAGAAATATTTTACCCATTTTCTTTTTTTATTAATCATTTTCCACATGACATTTTTTAATTATATGTTAAACATAACATCATCAACATGCGTTTCTTTGAAACAATCTCCAATTATGCTTAAAATAAATATAAACTTAATGAGTTATTTTTCAGGAGGAATATACATGTCTAACAATAAACAACCAGAAGTTATAGACCCAGAAGATAAAAGATACAAAGATGACGATTACTTTAAACAAAAGAAAGAACATTCTCAAAAAAATCCATATCAATCATTTAATTACAACAAACACATTGGTTGTCATTTAGGTCCATTTGGTTGTTTAGGTGGCTGCTTATCAATCATACTGCTTTTGTCACTCATTTCATATTTAGTGAGCTTTTTATTTTAATCATTCTTTTTTGTTTCATATGATTCTTACTACAAATGATAAGCTGCGTTTCATTTTAGTGCTAAATTCACATTAATATTTATAAAAAACACGCACTGTATGTGACAGCACGTGTTCTAGAAATATAATTTTCTTTTTATATTTAATCTTCATCAGATGATTGCGAACTTTTTTCTGTGTTTGAATTATTATTTTGAGTTGAACGTTGTTGAGTATTTTGTTGCGTACTGCGTTGTTGTGTAGAAGGTTCACTCGTCTTCTCTTCTGTTGAAGGCTCAGATGTGCGCTCTTCAGTAGAAGGTTCACTCGTCTTTTCTTCTGTTGTTTTTTCTTCTGTTGAAGGTTCGCTTGTTTTTTCCTCTGTTGAACGTTCTTCAGTAGTACGTTCTTCCTTTGTTTTTTCAGGTGAATCTTTTTCTTCCGTAGTTCTTCTTTCTTGTGTTCTAGGTTGCTGTGTCTGTTGGGTTTGTTGCGTCTGTTGTGTCTGAGGAACTTGTTGTGTTTGCTGTGTTTGCTGTGTCTGTTGGGTTTGTTGTGTTTGGTTTGTTTCTTCAGTTGATTTTTCTTTTTTCTTGTCTTTTTGTTCCTTAGTTTTTTCTTTCTTTTTGTCTTTTTCTTCTTGTTTTTGGTCTGCCAAACGTTCATTGGCTTTATTTGAATGATCTACGAATGCAAAAATTGCAAAAACTAACCCACCTATAAGTAATAGGACAATCAATCCACTGATCAGTTTTGCGAAACCACTCATTTTTTTATTATCTTTGTCATCAAAATTGTTATTTTGATTATGCTTAGGCATATGCTCCCCTCACTTCAATTTATATCAAATCATCATTTTCAAATGGCATTTAACTTCATGTTAGAACTATATTTTACACTATTTCATTGATTAAACAACCTTATTAACCACATTTTAATGTAGTTGTTACTTTGATTTCCAAACTATAGTAAAATAATCACATACAACACTTTTATTGTAGCTTCAACTTAATACTAATCTAATTTCGAATATTGTTTCAATACTTTTATTTAAATTATTCTTTTACTATCAATAATATCATAACAGGATGTGACTAGATTTTGAAAAAGTACGACTTATTTAATGAATCAAATCAATCACAACAAAAGCCTACCCATTTGCGTCATATGATGAGCGTAAATGATAATGATGAATCAAAAATCCCAATTAAAACGCGCTATAAACTTTTTATACTTGTGCTATTTTTGTTTTTAATCGCTTTTGGCATTATCGGCTTATTTATTTTATAATATGTAGTACTTCAATTACACTATTATAATGACATCAAAATAATTTCTGCCGATTCAATGATGTATATTAAGAATCATAAAAAATTAGGCCTACACGATAATCGTATAGGCCTCTACTAAAGGGAGTCAAAATTTTACCTTCGCTAGTATATTATGGGGTATACTCGAAATAATTAAGAGATGATTAATTAATATCGAAGGTACCTTTATTATAACGACATATGATTTTATTTTAAATACATCTTTGACATAGTAAATGACATATTTTTGAACAAAATTCGAATAAATTTTGTCATACTCTTTATGAGATTTACTTGCATTTAAAACCTGAACGATTCCATACTACAATTCTATGAGGTGATACTATGAAACACTATCTAATTACAGGCGGTACTGGTCTAGTAGGTACTCAGCTAATCGAGGCAATACAACAAAGTGATTCCAAAATCACGATATTAACAAGACAAAACAATGCTACATCACATCCTAAAATCACATATGTTAACTGGTCAGAACCGAATTGGGAAAGCCAAATTCCAGATATTGATATCGTGATCAATTTAGCCGGTGCTAGCTTAAATAATCGCTGGGCCTCCTCACATAAACAAAATATTATGTTAAGTCGATTACAATCTACTCAGGCACTATACGACCTTTTTAAAAACAGAAAGCAAAAGCCAGCTGTATTCTTTAACGCCAGCGCAGTAGGTTATTACAAACCTGATTTAACACGTACATATACTGAGCTGTATCAAACATTACCATTTGATTTTTTATCTGAAGTGGTATATCAGTGGGAACGTTTAGCACGTCAATTTGAATCATTAGGCACACGAGTAATTATTGGCAGATTTGGAATGGTACTATCAAATCAAGGTGGTGCATTACCATTGATGAAATTACCTTATGATTTAAATGTCGGTGGTAAAATAGGTAGTGGTAGACAATGGTATTCTTGGATTCATATTGAAGATTTAACAAGAGCGATACTCTATACCATAAATAATGAAAAAGCACGCGGCGTATTTAATTTCACATCACCTATTGCAGAACATCAAAATATGTTTGGTTATACCATTGCAAGAGAATTTCATCGCCCACACTATACATGGGTACCTTCATTTGCACTCAGACTTATCTTAGGTGAAATGTCGACAGTTGTACTTGATACTCAAAAAGTTTTACCTAATAAGTTGCAAGCACTAGATTTTGAATTCAAATACCCAAATCTGAAACTAGCACTAGAAAATTTAGTTCATTAAGAAAGGGACTATTTAAAAATGAAACAAGATAGTATTAGCCATATCTTATTATTCATTGCAGGTTTACTCCTCATCACCAATGGTATTTTGGCATTTGAAAAACCTGCTATTATGATCGTCATTTCTATGTCTTTAGTAATCATTGGATTATTGACGTTAGTCATTTCGATTATTTTAATTTATAAAAAGAAACAAAATCTCTTAAATAAACACTAATCATACTTTCAAAATATTATTAAAAAAACAAGCCACACATGTCAACCACATCATATATGCATCATGCATTTTAGAAATGGTCGTACATTGTCGTGACTTGTTTTTTGTTACTTGTATGTCATTATTAGCTTACGCGATATATTATGATTCTGGCACCATAACATCATCGATTAAACCGTATTCTTTAGCTTCTTCTGCTGATAAGAAGTTATCACGGTCAGTATCTTTTTCAATTTGTTCAATTGATTGACCTGTGCGCTCAGCTAAAATTTTATTTAATTTAGCACGTGTTTTCAGAATATGATTAGCGGCAATTTCAATTTCAGTTGCTTGACCTTGCGCACCACCAAGTGGTTGGTGAATCATTACTTCAGCATTTGGTAAAGCAAAACGTTTACCTTTTGCTCCTGCTGCAAGTAAGAATGAACCCATAGATGCAGCCATACCAATACAAATCGTTTGCACATCTGGTTTAATGTGTTGAATTGTATCATAAATAGCAAATCCAGCAGTTACACTACCACCTGGTGAGTTAATGTAAAGATAGATATCTTTTTCAGCATCTTGTGCTTGTAAAAATAATAATTGTGATACGATAGAGTTGGCTACGTTGTCATCAATTTGTGAACCTAACATAATAATACGGTCTTTTAATAAACGTGAGTAAATATCATAAGCACGTTCCCCACGGTTTGTAGTTTCAATTACTGTAGGTATTAAATTCATTAATATTGCCTCCTTATTTCTAACTGATAAATTTATTTTAACCTAAAAGTCAAATATGGTCAAAAAATAACACTTAGAATTTCATTAAACATTATAAATTATTGTTGACCAACACTTATAAGATTTGTACACTAATATTATTGTTATTTACCCCTCGTAGTGTAATGGATAACACATAAGATTCCGGTTCTTAGAATAGGGGTTCGATTCCCTTCGAGGGGATTAATAAGTTATTTTCTCATTTTCACCCGATATCACTAGTTGTCAAAATACTTGTGGTGTCGGTATTTTTATATTTTATAGTGTCATTCGTTTTGATACGTTTTGAATTTCGCGCCCCCATTTAGTCCCCATTATAAAATCAATTGTTTTGTGATATTCCCATACACCATTCTTGAATATCTACTAATAATATATTTAATTGAATTAAATATTCAATTAGCGCATTCTCTCTACTATTTTTACTTATATTAATTACATATTCTCCTAAGTAATCTTTCTCTATTAATGTATAAATATTTTTAAGTAGCTGTTTAAAGACAAATAACTGCTTCTGTTCTTCTTTCCTTAATTCAATCATTTCATTACTATAAATAATTTCATCAATTATACTAATATATTTAATCAATTCTTCATAATTTCTTGTTGTAAACTTTATTTCTTTTACATTACAATCATCATATTCACAATAATTATTTTTAAAATAAACCTTATTCTCTGGTCTAAACATTTTAATATTATATTTTTCATCCAATAAAAATTCTTTTTCTTTATGTAAACTACTTGCAATCCTTTTCATAGAGTATGACTGAACTATTCTATCGTTAATTTTCACTATAAAATCCATAGACATACTAAGTCTTATTTTTATTTTTTCTCTATCCTTTATTGATTTCTTCTCATATTCTTTTTCTAATAATTTATTTGCGTTATCTCCTGCAATTTTTGCACCTAAATAAGCACCACCAAATGTAGCAAAAATACCAATGAAACTTATAGCAATTGTGTAACCTTCTAATTTATTTTCTGGATCTATATTACTCAATATATAGCCAATCGTAAAAATAAAAGTGAATATCATTAAACTAATTACACCAATAATAGTTATAACAGTTTTACCATCAAATCTATTCAAGTGTTGCTCACCTCTTAATTGTTGTTTTTATAATTATCTTCTAAAAAGCACACTAATACAAGATGAATTAAGAAATAATATTACTATTTACTTTTCCTTTATATACAATTGGACTTTTTCGTCCTTTTGCTATCGTCTTTTTTGGATAAAAGTATGTGGTCATTTTTGACCGTGTACATTGTTTGCTCTTTTTTGAGCTACCAAACCACATACTCATTTTTGAGTAATAGCTTTTGTTACATAATTCTCAAAAAAAAAAACAGCTCAAAATATCTTAAATAACTTTATAAACGATTCTGACATTCACTCTGTGCTGCATCGAGAAATGAATAAACGTATAGTTGTTCATTTGATGTTCTATAATTACGTCCATATTATCATTAAATATAAACAAATTCTTAAATTTTTAGATTAATCATAACTTTTTGTTATCACTTTTGTTTTTTAGGTATAGTACAATTAAGTTAATAATTTATTTTTAAAGGTGATATGTGAAATGAAAAAGGTCTTATTTTTACTATTAGCAAGTTTTTTAGTATTAGCAGCATGTGGGGATAAAGAAGAAAACAAGTCGGAAAATAAGAAAGAAACTAAAGCATCGGATAAAAAAAGTAAGAAAGATGATAAGAAGTCTGATGAAGAAAAAGAGAAGTCAGACGATAAAGCTAATGAAAAAGTACAAGAGCAAGTGAATACTCAAGAGCAACAACCTGTTCAATCACAGAAACAAACACCTACACAACAAGAGCCTACTGACCAAGAGAAAATGGAAGCTAATGCAAAAGTTGCGAAAGAACACGGATTTACAGGTATTCCTAATGGCGATGTTGGCATGTTAGATGAAAATCAATCCCCAGACGACGATTCAGAACAAACTTATGATTATGAAAATAACGGAGTACAACGTACACCTAGTGAACAAAAAACACATGAAGATTGGGTTAATGGGCAAGATGAGTGGATGAAAGCTAGTGAATCTGAAAGAGAAGAAATAAGAAAAGCTGATGCAGAAAAGTATGGATATGAATATGATCCAAGTGATTATGAAGAATAGTAATACAAATGCACCTCATGTCATTATATATTTTCATAAGCCAACCCACCTATTCATTTAGGTGGGCTTTATTTATAATAGTAGATTGTTTTAAATAAGTGACTTCATATAAATCAGCTAACTTCTTGATAAAATCAATCAATTCTTTTTCTGTTATAATACGATTTTCAAAATCTGTCTTTAGTTTTATAAATAACTGCTTTTCTTGTTCAGTACTTATTTTTTTAAAATATCCCCACATATGACAATAAGCATTTATTATTGAGCCTTTAGTAGGCTGCTTATTTAAGGCGTATTGAATTTTTTGTTGAACTAATTCAATTTCAACATCATTATTCATCAAAAATCTAATATCATTATAAGCGTTTTGATCATGCCATAAAACTTCGTATTTATATCTACTCCACAGTTTTTCTTTTTGAAATTGTTTGTTAATGTTATATACCTTCTTTCAATGTTCTATTTAATAAAAAGGAACTATTTTACTAGCTTTAATAATATCTTTAGTAAAGAAAAATTGTTTGCCCTGTCCTGTGTATGAAGGGTTGAGTATCATATTTGCTTTTGCGTTATATAACCATTCGGGATGTATTCCTGAATTCAAAATATCCTGGAATTCTTGGAAATCTTTATTCCAATCTAAATTTGGTTCCATTTATAATCACCTCATGAATATGATAGAATGTTTGTTCGTATATGTAAATAAAAAAATAGACCACTAATTAAAGTGAGACTATTATTAAAATCCAATTTTACCCTCTCTATCATGGACGAACTCTATGTGATCAATATCTTCTCCTGTGTATCCATCAATGCCGATAGCTTTCAAATCTCCAAAGGTTTTAATATAATTTTCGAATTTATTTTTTCTTTCTTTCTCTGTGTTAAAACCACCAATATTTTCTTCAATATAAAAATGCTCACCATTCTTTAAAAAAACTTTTATTCTATACTTTTTGCCTTCTATGCCCAATATTTCTCCCTCTTTCTACTTATTATTTATTTTATTATTAAATATAACATAAAAAAATAGGGCAAGCACATAAGTGCCTGCCTTTATAACTATTGTATATATCTTTATTTCACCGTCTATTTAATATAAAAATAACCGCCCCCGATACACATGTTGGTGGTTTGAGTAGATAATTCTATTTGTTATCAACAACTCGTTTTTATGTAACTTAATTGTCTGAAATTCTTCCTTTATCAGTACCAAATTTAAAATATAAACTAGCTAAAATTACAAAAATGAAATCAAAGTCACCAAATAATGTATGTATCACAGCTAAGAAAATCGCAAGAGACATTAATACTAAAAATAATGTTAAAAACATAGATATAATAGCATTACCTTCATCACTTCTCGAAATCCTTATATCCCATACAAATGGAGTTATAAAATCAGAGTAAATTACATATAAATGCTTAAATATATATAATCCACATAAAAGATATATTATTAAACTTATTCCTTCCATATACCCCCCGCCCCCTTATTTATATAAATAGGGCAAACATATAAGTGTCTACCCTTAAATAAGCATATACGCTTATACTTTTCATTTTTTCTACACAATAATTACCACTATACTATGTGATTCGATTATTATTACAACTAAAAGTAAAGATGAATTTTCTATATATCATCAATAAATTCCTTTTTAGTTTCATCACTATATTTTGATACCATGAAACCAATTTGCTTATCTAAATCTGGATACAGATGATTTTCGAAATAATGATACTCTCTTAATTTTGTTAACATTTCTCTTCTTAATTCTTCATATCCTTCTTTGAATAACTGCTTATCTTCATCAATTTTCACATTTTCATCAAGTTGAAGAATCTCATTAAAACTATCGATTTTTCTCTTTAAATCTTCAACGAAATTCTTAATTATTTCTAATTGGCTTTCCTTTTTATTTTGAGAGTTATTATATTCTTCAATCATTTCTTGAGCTAATTTTAAATCTTCTTGTAATCTTTTTGCATATTCAATTTTATCAAATTCCATTTTAATAACTACTCTATTCATTTTTTTGACATCCGTATGATTAAGATCGTAAAGGAAATCATAATTTAAAAATGCACCTTTTTGAGCTTCAATTCGCTTATTATTCAAATCTTTTTGAACTCTCATAAATAAATGTTTATCGAAATGTTCCTCTTCATCAATGGAATATAATTCTAAACGTGGTTTTCTAAGTTTATACTTATTAGACACACTGAATATAAATAGTAAAGCTATATATGGATTTTTAGTTATATCAAGTAGACTCGTCTTCATGCCATAATGTTGTAATATTGATAACTGTCGAGCTCTATCCATTCTGTTATCTTTACTATATGGTATATAATCTAATTCTTCTGGATAATTGTAAGCAATTTTTTTATAAATTTGTTCAAAATTAGTTTTTAATTCTGTTGAAATATCGCTTCTTAATATACCTGGTAGCATGGGCCAATCAGATCTTTGTCCTCTAAAGTAATTAAAAGTGCACGTATCTATATTCTCTGATTCTTGCAGTATTTCTTTTATTAAATAAAATAATTGCCATTCCTTTTTATGGCGCTTTTGATCAATATCAATCTTTTTATTTAAGGTCTCAACCATTTCTTCATACTCTTTATTAAGTTGTTTATTTTCACTGTTATTATACTCTATATCTATTCCAATAATTGTATATGGTTTATAAGGATTTTCTTGATCGTTGGGGATTAAATTTATTTTAAGATAGATTGTATTGTATAAATTGTAATATTCAATTTTTTCTTGTATTTCATTATAAATTGATTTTGTCATGTTTTATCACTTAATAGTTCGTAATTTTTTATACTATATCCTAAAGATTCCTCAGATACTTTTAATTTTTTAGCTACTTCTTTTATTAATTGATCAACTTGAAATTCATCCAAATTTTTAGGATTATAATCTTTGTTTTTTATTGCTTCTGATAATAAATGACTAACAAGACCTCTGGGCATCAATAGTTGTGCTGCAAATTTGTTTGCCTCAGTTTCTCTTATTTTATTAATGATATCTTTATACTTATCTTTGTCATTCGTTCTGAATGATATTCCTTCATGTTCCAATAACGCATGACCTAATTCGTGAGCAAGTGTAAACCTTTTTCTATTTTTAGATTCTATCCGATTTATTATTATTTTATTTTCTTTACTATCGTAATAACCAGAATCATTTAATGAAAAATCAAATCCATCTATTTTTTCTTCAATTGCTATTTGAAGAATATTACATATTTCCTTCAAGTCTATAAAAAAACCTTTTTCATCGGACACTATCATATTTTCAATTTCATTTTGTTTATCGTTTGGGAATAGGTTTATTATTTCTTTATTTAATATTTCTCCATATTGTAATTCTCTCATTTTTCCACCTCTTCACTAAAGCTCAGTTTATAAATTTTAACTGAACTTTCTCAGTGAATTATTATAACATAAAACTACATTACTTTTTCCAACAACTTATTGAACATCTGTCTAACCCTTTCTGCAGACACTTCAAATATACGTCCTACTTCTTGATAAGTCTTGCCTTCTGCTAAAAGCCAAAACATGTAAAATTCTTTATCTGTGGCCACTTGCTCCATTAATGTTTCTATTTCATTATAAAATATGCTTTCTTCAACATTATTCTCGTCTATAGGTACTGCTTCCTGTTGGTCATTCACACTAAAGAAGTCATCAACATTTGTATCTTCATCATACTCTTTACTGTTATCTATTGTCTTATGATAGTTTAATATAAACTCTTTCACTGTCTTTTTATCATATTTCATACATAATCTACGGCCTTTGCCACACGCTTTAATATAACTTCTTTCGCATGTCTTAACGTCAATTCACTTATACCTATCACATCAGCTATAACGTTGTCTGTGTAGTTGTTATCGTCCCACCATGACAATTTAATAATCTGTTGCACTTTTACTTGGCTATTGTTGTATACCTCTGTAATACCCTTCACAATCGATTCTAGGTTCATATATTGAAGTTCGTCCATATTGTGAGATTCATTCTTATAAGTGTCTACCATTATGTGATAATTGCGCATGTATCGTTCTAAAACAGGATAATCTACATCAGTCATATTACTAACTCCTCACGTTCCTGATTTAATGATGCCTTCGTTTCGACTAAAAAGTTTTGATATATTACTTCACTCTCTTTTTGACGTTGCTTATTACGCTCTATACGTTGGTTATGATGCACTTTATATAAATCTTCTTGCAACTTGTCAATCGTCTTGTGTGGCTTCTCACTGCCATTTGTTTGGAAATATCTCATTACTTCTTTTTGTTCTCTAGGTGTATATCTACGAATGATTTTCTTCATTAGATTTAGTTTCTTAGTACTGTTATTTTTAAAATGATTTAATTCATCTTTTTGTTGTATTATCCAAAATACTAACTTTTCTAATGGATAGGAAACAGTAATAACGCCTTCAACTTCGTCACAACACATGTGCGATGTGTTCAAGTGGTACATTGCATCTATTTGCTCTTGTATCACTCGTATTTTGCTATTAATCATCATGGGTGAGTATTGTGTTAAAAGCTCGTATTCGGTAATCTTAGGTTCTTCATAATACCAAAGCACATTTTTACTTCTTTTTAAAATCATTGCAGGCCTCCCTAGCACTTTATTATTTAATCGTTATTATCCATACCAAACTCTTCATATACCGATTGTGGTTTTTTACCATCTTCAAAAAATTCACTGAATGGATCATATTGTTGCTTAGGTTTCGGTTCCATGATTTTAAGCCGAGATTCAACTGTAAGTCCTAACTTAGGCGCAATACTATTTAACTGTGATAATGCATCACGTTTGATTGTATGATTAGGATTAAGTTTTGACCCTCTTTCAGTCACAACTACCGAATCTTCATTTTCTAATCGTTTATTGGCGTTGATGTAATCAGAATAGGCTTGACAATACGTTGATACTAACGCCAAATCTAAGCTCGCTACAGGCAACTCATTAAGTAGTGGATAAATTCTGTACCATTCCTTTGTAGCTTCTGAATCAAGCCAATCAGGTGCTTCTGGTGCTAATTTAGTAAGATTATTCATTGCTTCTTCAGTAGCTTTTCTTTGGTCTTGTACATCTTTTGTACGGTATGCTTTCTGTTGTGATAATAATTTTCTTTGTGACATCCATATCATCTCCTATTAGTATTATATGTATTGAAACAATAATTCATATTAAGCTCTGACAAACGTCTTATAGTGCATTGAAAGGCTTAATAGTCGGATATTAGGCCATAAACGGCTTAAATTAGGCTATTTTATCTATTGATATTGTGAATTTTTACACAATTTTAGCTTTTCATTTCAAGATTCGGTTACGGATAAGGCGGGCTCGTTTAATTCGTTTTCAAAAAGGCTGGGCGCAAATTCAACGCCTCCCTTTAAATTTAGAAAATATTTTTTTCAAATTTCATTTTCTTTTTTATAATCTCCAGTATTATTTTCACTGCCCGATTAAATTATCTATCCGTTAAAATTTCCACCACTACTTTAATTATCTACTGGGCAAAATTAATTTACTTTCAATCTAAGTTTAGTTACTTTTTACTCTTTTCATACAACGTATTCTAAGACCATTTAAGCTACATGTAAGATTATTGAGCACCTAAATAAATGTATGCTCTGTATAGCTCTCTAAATGGCTACAAATGGCATTGTATAATGCAAAGTATTCATGCTTAGTTATAACGTTTTGTATCTCCTAATTGCTTCTAACATTGTTCTTGCTTATCACTTTACGAACAACAATTATTATTTATATTTTTAAATCTCATTTTGATTTTTGAATTTAATTTTTATTTTGAAATTAGAAATATTATTTTGAAAATAATTCTTTAAAACTTTTTTGTAATTCAAATCTGAAATTACTTTTTACATTTACTTTCTTTTCTTAATGAACTTCTTAACTGAATTGATTCAACAAATGAAATCATTTATCTTCTGAACTCAATCAACAATTGAATTTCAACAAATGAATTAACTTAAACAATTTATCTTAATTGGATTAATCATTCTTAATTAGAAATCAAATATCAATTACAATTCATTTCTTCTCTTTGAATGTTGATGAACAATCACAATGAAACTTCTATGTGAACTATCTCATTAGTTGGATCTAATACTCATACTAAAAGTAGTGACCTTATAAACTGTATGCTTAATAACCCGACCTTTAACATAGGTAGCTTATTCACTGTGTCCTTTATTGTGAAGTCCCTTGATAACTATACCTTTAATATATTGGCATCTCCTTATATATCAGCCACATTCAATATATCCATACTTTCATCACACCCACTACTTATAAGAAAAGACCACCACCAATTAATAGTGATGGCCTAAACCAACGTGCAGAAGAACTGGGAACTAATGAAAATAACAAGGAGTTAAATGCCCAATGGCTAATTTAGACTTTAATACTGAGCGCTCAACATTAAAGATTTAGTATATCTTTAATATCTATATTATACCATGAACGCCGTCATAATACCACTTTACATTACCTAGTATTAATAGAAATTGCTTTTATTTTACCAATCTTTTCAATGAGCTTATTCATCGATGTCACTTCATCTGTATAGATTTGTACACTCTTAACTTTGTTCTGCTGCACTAACTTTATGAATTCTTGCATAATGGGTCTATCATCTATCTCAATAGCCAATCCGTATAATCCTTGATTGACGACAACTGTCAAATTGCCGCGATGGATAGAAGCAAGAATATTATCATCTTTATTGTTATCTAACATCACACAGAGTCTGTCATTGTCCTTTAATACTTGAAATACATTGTTATCCAACTCATACGGTTTAAAAGTCCGATAGTTAGGATCTACTGTTTTGGTCGTTCCCATTTCTACAGGTTTATCAGTCGTAAGTGCTTGTACTGTAATTCGATTCTTTTGCTTATTATATTTAACGTTATTATCTGATTGTTTGATTGTTGTTAGCATATACTCACATCCTTACCATTGTTTTTGGCCATAATGATATTTTTGGAACTCATCACGAGAAACGGTATCTAATGCTTGTTCGACTCTCCATGCATAACCACGTGGCGTTGTTTGTTCATTGTATTTATCACCATCACCTAAATTAATTTCGTGGTCTAGCATTTGCCCATTAAATCTATTGTGAATGTCATTAGGATTGTTCTTCTCTTGCTTAACATAACGTTCACGAGATATACGACGACCAGCCTCATTTTTATTCTCAATCATTTTACGATACACTTTCACAACATCTTGCAGTTTATCCTGCATCTCTTTCGCTAGTTTTTGATGTTCATCCTTAAATTCTGTCATTTCTTTGTTGTATGCCTTGTAGAACTGGTCAAATTCTTCTTCAGTTACTTTATAATCTGATGAGTTAAGTTGTTCGTCGACTTCGATTAATTCTTGTTCTAAATCTGATTGTAGACTTTTTAATTTTGTTGCTTCTGCAAATTCATCATTATTTTGATAATGTGTAATTTTACTATTGAGCTGTTTAATACGATTTGTTAGCTGATGGTACTTCTGTTTAACCTCTTTTGCCTTAACACCCTTATCATAAATTTGATTATCAAAGATATTGATTGTATTGTCTTGTACTGTTTTTACCATAATTAAATGCCTTCTTTCGTTTTTGATTTATTATTCGCTTTATTGCACTAAAGTCTTTCTTATTTCTAGCATATTGCCTTACCAGTGAATCAATATACCTAACAGATACATTGTTCACATGGGTAGGTAAACGTGCTAAAATTTGATGTGCTATACGTCTGTGATTCATGGAAACACTCCCTTAACTTATTTTCTGTGTATTACCTTTAATATGGTGTGTCGGCATAACATAGTGACTATTTCTATCAATTTCTAACATACGTTTACCATCTCTGTATTTCTGCCAATATTTAGCATCTGCAGTGAGTTTATTAATTTCATCTAGTAAATAATTAATCGCTAAGTGATCACCGCGTAAATATATTGTCATATGCCCTACACTGTTATAATTGAGTTTCAAATTGTATCCTCTTAACCACAAGAAGATTGATTCAGTGTTTAACCTTGATTGCAGCGTTGCCTGTCCTAAACTCGACAAACACCAATCACATGTTATAAAGTCTATTTCTAAATAGTGATACTTGCCCTTCGTTTTATAGATGTGACAAATGGGTTTGTTAGCAATTTCTAAATTCTTAATATCGTTAATATTGAGTTTCTTATTATTTAATTTGAATGGTTGCTTATAGCTCATTTTCTTCATCCTCTATTCTTTTTAATATATCCCAAATAATTTTTAGTACGTGCCATTACTAATTCAAAGCCACCATGAGCAATCAATTTATAACTGGTACGTCTTTTAGTATTAGGTACATAACTTTCACGCCATACCACCCATTTTTCATCAATGTATTCAACATAAACTGCCGATATTTTACTTATTGAACAGAAATACATTTCTTCTGGTATGCCAACGATTAACCCTATTTTTTTAGCTTGCTTATCATAATTTATTTCAATATTAGTAGCCTGCACTTCTTACAGTAGCCTCCCAACTTCTCTCATCGAAAACGTCACCATTTTTATTATCCCCAATCAATATACGCAACGGTTCAATGTCGATGTTACATTGCTTCGCATAGCTTGCTGCTTTATATAAATCATTATTCCTATATTCGCTTTCACCATTTACAATACGTTGATATGCTTGTTTACCTAATCCACCTTTACCAGCACCTAAATGGTCAAAATTGTGGTCTGATAGCACTTGTTTCATAGAATACGGCTCTAACACTTGTTGGGTGTAATTACCACGTTTAGAAAAAATGCGATTTTCAAATTCTCCATTATATTCTGTTACATCTTTTTTATTGTGTTTATAAATCCCTTTTTTTGTTTGACTATTTGCTAACACAAAATAATTATTATCATGTGCCTTTATATCTACTGATGGTAAATAATCTATTTTCTGACCATATTCAATACCAACCCTTTTTTTGAATATTATATGCTTGCCACCACTAGGCGTTGTTTGTACTAAAGTATTTTGTGCATTAGCTACAACTTCGGCATAAAAAGGTATCATTTTTAAACTTTCTAATCCGTTACTACCTTCTTGATGATCTACATCAATATCGATACACCATAGACCACGTGTAAGCACACCTAATACATGTGTTTGATGATACAAACTTGAATGATATTCAATGAACTCATCAGTAACATCAATATCTGCAAAAGTAACACTAGGTTTCTTATATTGATTTAAAGGTATAACTTGTATATTCTTTTTTAATAAATATTTTGCTACATGATAACCTGTCATTGAATACCTCCTAATTAAGAGTTACGGTAACGCTTGTAACCCTTATTTTCTCTATAGTAGTAAAAGATAATTTCATTTATAAAAAACGATATAGAAATTAGCGTTACAAGAGTTACCGACTGTTATTGCAACGTTTTAAGAGTTACTATAAGAGTTACCTAAGAGTTACGGTAACGCTTATTATTGATTAAATTTAACGCCATATTGAATAGTTCTGTGTTGCCTACTTCATGAATCCTTGTATTTACACCATCTATCTTTTTTTGATTATTAAGACTGATACCAATTTTTTTCATGTCATCTTTAGCTTGTTTGTAGCGTAAACTTTTATAATCTTGTTCAATTAACTTTTGTAATGTTTCATCACCAGCAAATATGAAATTTTGCCTAGATAATGCTTTCAATAAAGAAACTTGTGTTTCAGTCAATTCATCTTCACTAAAGTAGTGTTTAAGTGTCACATCATTAAAATTAAATTCTTGGCCAATTTCTTTCAGATATTCTAAACTTGCAATCAAGAATGAAACTGCAGCTGCTACTGACTTTTTACCGTTTGGTTGCACGAAATCCCAATATGGCTTGAATATTTGATAACGTTCTTCATCTGTTTCGTTAAGTGGTCTATCTTTAAGTGAAATCTTAATTGTACGTGTCGTGTTTGCTGTAATTTCCCCTGTATCAACACTTTCATTTGTATCTAGAACTAATAAGGATTTATTTTTGAATGTGAATGCGTTTCTACCAATGCCACGACCCGAAATCACTTCACCAGTCGCAATTTTTCTTAATATACGCATCATATTTTTTGTGATTTCACCTGTTTCGTTGGCATGTGCAATATCTGCACCGTAAAAATTCATCCATTCGTTAGATGCTTCAAATCCACCTGAAATTAAGCTGTCAAAGTTTACTTTATTAACTTGTAACAATTCATCAAATGTTGTCATGAATAACCCTTTACCTGAACGTCCGAAGTCTTTCATTAAAAACCATTTTTCTGCTTGTATGAGATTCATTTTGCGATACATAGCATAAGCATGTACTAACATTAAATTATTTTTACTCTTATCACTTTCGGTAACTAGATTATAGAAGCGTTTAGGTGTGTCTGTATCAATCTCTGACGCATTAACCTCGTATTTTTTAGCGTATAATTCATCTGAATTAAGTGTTTTCTTCCTAAACTCTAAGTTTTTACAATCGTATATCCAATCATTACCTGCGATGGTATAAGGGAGGATATTGTAACCATGTTCTACATTTAGGTGTTCACGGTACATTTCAAGCATCACATCTAAAAAATCGTTTATCTGATGCTTATTATCGACTGGATAATTTAAGGCAAAATTTGTGTCGTCTATTACTTCATATGTGTTACTTTTGACTATTAAAAATGCATCTAATTCATCTGAATAAATCACTTTATCTGATATGAGATCTGCAATAAATCTCGCATAATTGTTGAACGCATCTGCTTTGAAACTTGCCTTCTTTTCCTCTTCACCATTATCATTTTCTGTAATTTTAGTATTTACAATTCCATAAATAACTCCAATTTCTTTAGGAATTATGATATAATCTAAAGTAAGGTTATTAATGTAATCACCGATATCATGCTTTTCACGATGATATAAATTACCTTTATTATTAAAGACTTGTTTATCACTAGAGATAGAAGCGAAATTTATTCGCTTACTAATCTCCTTGATTCTTGATAAACTTGTTGTATTGATATAATCTAAATTTGAATGAAATTCAAAATGTTGTTTATAAAGTGTTGTTTCGTCCATACAATCAACCTTTCATATATGTTAGTATTTTAAGTAGATATTTTTCTTAAATATCCGTTCTATGCGTTTCGTGATTCCTCGCCAAAGTTCTCACGGGACGCTTTTTCTAATTCTCTAAACTCTTTAATAATCGTTTCAAATTCGTTTATATACAATCTCAATAGGTCAAACATCTGTTTACTGTGAATACGATGTTCGTGATAAGAACGAGCATATGAAAGAGCTTCATCTTTAGTTATAAGGTAATTACGGTCATACGGTAAACACTCATCGTCAAACCAACCTTGCGCTTCTTTCATATCTTCAAAATTTTCCTTCAATAATTCTAGTTGTGTACCTATATTATCCATTTCAAAATTCATGTTATTTACTCCCTTTTCTAATATTTGTCATCTGCATTTTTAAATCATTTAAATCAATCAATAATTTATTATTTAAATTGAATAGTAGTTCTCCCAAATCTTCGCTGATTTCTTCATCAAGTGGTTTTGAATTGCAGTAATCGATTAACCATTTCATTAGTTCAT
This sequence comes from Staphylococcus sp. GDY8P54P, assembly GCF_017892645.1. Lineage (NCBI taxonomy): Bacteria > Bacillati > Bacillota > Bacilli > Caryophanales > Staphylococcaceae > Staphylococcus > Staphylococcus sp. GDY8P54P. The sequence continues at coordinate 325,713 of NZ_JAESLN010000009.1, forward strand.
TCGCATAGTCACTTTGACCTAAAATATGATGAGATTTTTCTGTTTGCTCGATATATTCATCTTTTGTCATCTTAATTCACTCCTATAATAATTTTATCTTTCAACGGTATTGCTACGACTGCACCTATAATATATAAAGCTAATGGTACAAACACATCGTTAATCGCTAATGCTAGTAATAAGGTAAATACTGTAAGTAATGTGAGTAGTATTACGTAGTTTTTCATTTAATCCCTCCTAGGAATTATATATTTCGTTAAAATTCTTCTTAATATATTCTTTCATTGGTTCTGCTAAAAACTTGTAATGATCTGATTGTGATTTAGGTTCATGTACATACTTTTCAATGTCCTTTTTAAATCTCGGATTAAGCAAAAGTTTTTTCATAACTGAATTCCTTGATAATTGCATGTGTGACTGTAAATCTTTAAATGACCACACAAGTTTAGGTTCATTAATAATTACAATACCTTCATTTTCTTGTAGTTGTTCTTGCATTATTTTCACCTCCTTATTAAGCAGTAGCTTGTGTATTTAAATATTTATTGTAGATAGTTTTACTGACTGAAATATCTAAACCAAATTTGTTAATAGAAGTCATTAAATCGACTGTATCATCTAAAATTTGTTGACGAATAATTAACATATCCTCACTCATTTGTTCTTTTTTTAAGGCTTTATCATAACCAAACAATGTTGAAACACATTTATTAACTACAGTTTGACATTTAATATAACTAATCTTATTGGGATTAGATAAACCTTTTTGCAAAACGTCCATAGCTTTTCGTTGATGCTGCTTATCCATTAAATGAAATACTTCATGTTGCTTTAATCCGATTGATTGTCTTAACTCTTTAATAACTTGCTTAACCCATTTCTTAAACTCATCAGCTTCATCACGTCTACTATTCCAAATAGCTTCGTAAATACCTACTTCTGAAATAATTACAGCTTTTTGCTTACCTTTAAGGGTGTCCACATTATGGACAGCCTTTTCTGACACATCTAATAATCTAGTCATATGTGGTGTGTGTGAATACCCTAATGCTTTTGCAACATCACCTGCTATTGCCCAATACTCCCCGTCTTTTTCAATAAAACGAATTTCTTTACCGTCAAAAAACTGTTTAATCATCTAACTTCCTCCTTAATACTGATATTGGAAATTTGATCTATTTCAACATTAAGTGCTTTAGCAATTTTCATTACTAGCATTATTGATGGCTTTTTTTTATGATTTAAAATCTCTAACAAATACGAATAATTAACTGGTGTTTCTTTTGCTAGTTCTTTAATACTCATATTGTTATTAACTAGTAACTGTTTAATTTTAAAAGTGTTAATATCTTTCATAAGTAACCCCCCTCTTTTTTAATTCAATTTTTGCTAATGTCAAAACTTGAATATACCCTTATTATAATCGCTTATTTTAAAATTGCAAGTATTAATCTTGAAAAACTTGAAAATAAATGTAAAATGATAACTGTATTAATTATTATTAAAGGAGTGAAACCATGTCATTGAACAGTTTGTTAAAAGAACAAAGGAAAGAAAAAGGGTTTACAATGAAAGAATTAGCAAATAAATCGGGTATATCGGAATCATATATTTCAAAAATTGAAAATAATTCTGTCAGTTTACCTAAAAAAGAAAGGCTGTTATCTTTAGCATATTCATTAGATCCAGAAAATAAAGAAAACCTTTATTCAAGATTTCTAACTTTAGCCTCATATAATTTAGAGAATGCTGAAAAAGAATTTAATCAATTTGCTAATATGAAACAGGCAAATTTAGATAAAGGTTTACCTAATAAAAAATTCACAGATAATTTTGTTAGAATTGACAAAAAAAATTCTAAAATTAATTCTGTTGAATACCCATACTTTGATTTGGAATGGCTATTAAATCAAGAACGATTTGAACTATTTTTAGGAAGAACTGACGTTAATATACTCTTAGATAACAACGAAACAGAAAAAGAACTTCTTATTTTAAAAGATCATGAGCGTGATAGATTGAGAAATATAATAAATATATTTAAAGAAGGATTATTAAACGAAAGAACTAAAATATCTAGAGAAAAAGATGAAAACGTCCTTATTTCGCACTCACATGAATATACATTGATATTCGATTTGTTAAACAAGAATATTGACGATAGAAATAGTTTGATAAGTCAATTAGGTATGATTAACCAAAATAGAGACGTTTTCTATGAAGATAATTACTATTCAGCAATTAACCAAGCAGTAGAACAACAAGATGCTTTAAAATTACAACGTCTAGTAAGAATGACTACAATAAATGAATTGAAACAATATTTGTCAGAACAAAATCGAGGTGATTAAGTGGCATACATTGAAAAGCGAGGTAAAACATGGAGATATTCTATCTCATATGTAGACGATGAAGGTAACCGTAAAAAAGTTCAAAAAGGTGGTTATCGTACTAAACAAGAAGCTAAACGAATTGCAGAAGATTTAGAATATAAAATGAGAAATGGTTATGCTGTAAGTAATGATATAACATTTGCAGATTATTTTTATCAATGGTATGAAGTTAATAAACTACCACACGTATCAGAATCAACTAAAAGACATTATGAATCTGCATACAAGCATATTAAGGAGCATTTTAGACACAAGTTATTAAAAGATATTAAACGTACTGAATATCAAAAGTTTCTCAATGAGTACGGTTTAACGCACAGTTATGAAACGATTAGAAAGTTAAATAGTTATATACGTAATGCATTCGATGATGCTATACATGAAGGTTATGTTATTAAAAACCCTACATACAAAGCAGAATTACACGCATCTATTCCAGCCAAAACAGAAGAAATGAAATTTATTAATGAATCTGAATTCAAAAAACTTAAACATTATTTTGAACAAAAAAATACCACCTCATCACTTGTGCTATTAGTAGCACTTGCAACAGGTGGTAGATTTTCAGAAATTGCTAAATTGAAACGTGAAGATCTGGATATTAAAAATAATAAAATTCATTTAAGAGGTACCAAAACCGAAACATCAGACAGAATAATAAGTATTGATGCAGTAACTATGAAACGCATTCAATCATTTATTGATTCACGACCTACTAATATCAGTGGTTACATCTTTACTGTTGATGGTAAAACGATAACTAATGCTGCTGTAAACAAAGTACTGAGAAAAGCATGTGCTAATCTAAATATAAAAGAGATAACTATTCACTCGCTAAGACACAGTTTCTGTTCTATACTCATACATCATGGCTTTTCAATACTATATATATCAAAACATTTAGGACATTCCAACCCAGCCACAACACAATCCATTTACTCCCACTTACTTCAAGAAACTTACGAGCGTGAAGATGAAAAAGCGATGAAATTATTAGAAACTATTTAAGCCACTTAATAATAAATATTAGGTGGTTTTTTATTATAATTTATATCCCAGTCCCCAAATAGTCCCCAAATCACAAAACAAAAACCTATATAACAGCGTTTAATAACTTTATAATATGCCCTTCGAGGGGATATTTTGGATAATCTTCCTTAAAACCATCAAACTGAACATTGAAGTTTTCGGGCTTTCATTGACATTTACTATCCGTTGATGAAAGTCTTTTTTTATTTTCACACCATGAAAAATACCAAACCAGTAGATTTGAAACTCGCTGTTATTCAAAACGCTTAAATTTCAACATTTAAGCGTTTAAGATTTTGTGAAAATGATTTTGTATTTATTTATCAATATTTAATAACTTAAGCATAACACTATTACTTTACATTGATAAACGTGCTGCCTAAGACATCTCGCACATCATGAATAACTAAAAAGGCATTTTCATCTACTTCATTGACTAATTTTTTCACTCTTGTCACCTGAGATTGCGGCACAACAACATATAACATCGTTGTTTCTGTTTTTGCATAACCACCTTTTCCATTTAATAAAGTTGAGCCCCGACCAGTAAAGGAATTAATTTTGTCACTGATGATTTCATTCTTATTAGATATGATTGTAACGCCTTTTTTAGGATTAAAGCCTTCAATTATAAATGAAGTCGCTCTTTCAGTAATGAATAGCATAATAATCGTAAACAAGACATTCTTTAATGGTAACACCATCAAGAATGATAAGACGACAATGCCATCTAGAATAAAAATACCTTGTGATGTCTTCATTTCTGAGTATTTACTTATAATTTTAGCAATTACAGATGTGCCTCCAAGGGTACTCCCTGTAGAAATTACAAGTCCAGCACCTATTCCTATAATTGCACCACCAAATACAGAATTTATAACAAAATCATCTATCCCTAAATTAATATTTTCAGTTACTCGTAAAAAGAATGAGAGTGCCGTGTTTGAAATAACGGTATAAACAGCGATTGTTTTACTTAAATACTTCCAGCCGATAAAAACGACTATGGTATTAATAATCAAAGAAGACCAAGCTGGAGAAAATCCCAAAGTGTATTTTAAGGCTAGCGCAATACCTACCGTACCGCCATCACCCAAATTTGATCCAAGTAAAAAGCAATTTACACCTATAGCGTTGATAAACGTTCCAATTAAACATAAGATGATACTTTTATAATGATTTTTTATTAATGCTGTCATTGATTCACTCCCATTCTATTTCATTTAAATTTTAATCATGTCACAGACTATCTGCCATAACCTGTACTAAATATGATACTTAGCTGTACCTAACCTTAGACTGCAATAGCATACGCTTAATCGTCATAATCTATTTGGTATCAACAAAGTAAGTTGATGCTTCAGAAAATACAACTCCATTTGAATCATATTAAAAAAGACACCTCATATGAGGCGTCATATATAAATCTAATTAGCATATTATAATATCAAAAAGCAGTTTTTTTCAATAACATTTTAATATATTTTTAAAATTAGTTTTAACATTGGTAATAAGCACCATTTTCTTTTACAGACAAATGATTAAAGTTCAATTGTTTCACCACTCCGAATTTTATCAGCCATTTGGTTTAATTTTCTTAAACGATGATTGACACCGGATTTAGAAATTGTACCTGTAGACATCATTTCGCCTAATTCTTTCAGAGAAATTTCTTGATGCTCTATGCGTAACTTCGCTATTTCCCGTAATCGATCAGGAAGATTATCTAAACCAATTTCTTGGTCGATTAGTTGAATGCTTTCGACCTGCTTCATCGCTGCACTAACGGTTTTATTTAAATTCGCCGTTTCACAATTGACCAATCGATTTACGGAATTTCTCATATCTCTAACAATACGCACATCTTCAAATTTAAGTAATGCCTGATAGCCACCGATTAAACTCAAGAAATCAGAAATTTTTTCAGCTTCTTTTAAATAAGCAATGCTTCCTTTTTTTCGTTCTAGATGTTTAGCATTGAGTTCATATTCATTCATTAAATTCGTAATACCTTCGGAATGGTCTTCATACAATGAAAATATTTCTAAATGATAAGAAGATGTTTCTGGATTATTCACTGATCCACCCGCAAGAAAAGCACCTCGTAGATAACTTCTTTTCATTTCATCTTCACGAATCATCGCTTCATCTATTTCATGCGTAAAGACACCATTTTTCAATATACCTAATTCATCTAAAATTTCTTTAGCACGTGCTTTAATTCTACAAATATAAATATTGTTCTTTTTTAATTTCATTTTTTTTCTTACAAGTAGCTCTACTTCAACATTAAACACTTTTTTTATTAAGGAATATATCCGTCTTGCTGTCGTAGCATTTTCAGTTTGAACATTAATCACAAATTGTTGATTGGAAAGACTGAGTGCACCATTCATCCGTATAAGCGCACTGAGCTCTGCTTTTGCATTTGTTTCATCTACTTCTATTCTAGTCAGTTCATTTTTCATTTCTGATGCAAAGCTCATACATCTTCAGCCCCTTCTTATCTAAGTTTAATACTTAGTTTTTTTACGATTTTATTTATCTCGTTTAAATTCAATCGTTTCTGTCTCTCTCATAGCGATCTCGTAAATCATTTTAGACAAGACCTCTGTATTGTGTCGAACATAATTTTCTTGTGATACTTCCACCAAGTTTTCGTGCGTAAAAACTTTGATGTTTCGTGCTTCCATATCACTCATATTGCATTTAACTGGAACTGCCCCATCTTCTTTATAACGTTGTAAGACATCAGTGTTAAAAGTTTGGGTACTACATATAGCATAGTTTATACATTGACGACCCATGTGATTATGTATTGCTTCGACATGATCTAAGGCAGTGTAATGATTGGTCTCACCAGGTTGTGTCATAACATTTGATACATATAGCTTAGGCGCATCACAATTTAATAACGAATCCGCAATACCTTTAACGCATAAGTTTGAGATTACACTTGTATATAACGAACCTGGTCCTAAAACGATTAAGTCTGCATCCTCTATCGCTTCAACCGCTTCTTCCATAGGTTCTACATTTTCTGGTTCTAAAAATACACGTTCTATTTTTTTATTTTTTTTAGGAATTTTTGATTCACCATAAACAATTTCGCCATCTTCCATCACTGCATTTAAGCGTACACTAGAATTTGTAGATGGTATCACACGGCCTCTTATATTTAAAATTTTACTTAATTCTTTTACTGCATGGCCAAAATCATCATTTATATTCGTTAATGCAGCTATCAATAAGTTGCCTAAAGAATGACCTTCAACTTGATTTTCTTTAAAACGATATTGAAACAATCTTTCAATTGTTGATTCAGAATCACTGAGTGCTGAAATTACATTTCGTATGTCACCTGGTGCAGGAATATCCATTTCATTTCTGATTTTCCCCGTACTACCTCCGTCATCAGCAACTGTGACAATCGTCGTAATATCTATCGGGAAGTCTTTTAAACCACGTGCTAAAACAGATAAACCTGTACCACCGCCAATAAGTACAAGTTTAATTCTTTTCATTTTTTCGTTTCACGCCACTTTCAATTTGAGCATCTCTATGATGCACATATACATTATAGTCAAAATTTTCATTAAGCTCTGCACCAATACGTTTTGCTAAAGCTACAGAACGATGCTGGCCTCCAGTACAACCAATCGCTATCACAAGTTGTGATTTACCTTCTTTTTTATAACCTGGAATCATAAATTTTAATAAATCCATTAATTTCTCATAAAAAATATTTGTTGCTTTCCATTTCATAACGTAATTATATACTGCTTCGTCTTCACCAGTTAATGGTCTGAGTTCATCTACATAATGCGGATTTGGCAAAAATCTCACATCAAACACTAAATCTGCATCCATTTGAATACCATGTTTAAACCCAAAACTTGTTACATTGATATTAAATGTTTGATAATTACTTTGATTAAAGTAATCTCCAATGCGCTTACGAAGCTCTTTAGGTTTCATAAATGATGTATCAATCGTATAATTTGCTAAACTTTGAATTTCAGCGAGTAAGCTGCGTTCTTCTTCAATTGCTTCGATTAATGAGCGCTGGCCTTGTTCGTTTAATGGATGTGCACGTCGCGTCTCTTTATAACGCGAAATCAACTTTTCGTTGGATGCTTCTAGGAACATCATATCAACGATAATGTCTGAGTTGCTTTTGATTTGATCGATTTCTTTAATCAATGATTTGAAAAGTTCTTTCCCTCTTAAATCAATGGCAATGGCAACCTTTTGCAGCGAAGGATTTCCTTGACCCATTAATTCTACAAACTTCGGCAATAGTATTGGAGGTAAATTATCTACACAAAAATAACCGATATCTTCTAAACTTTGAATTACAACCGACTTACCTGCGCCAGACAAACCAGTCACAACTAATAATTCACTTTTAGTCACTTCTTTTTCTTCTCGTTGCATTGCTTTACACCATCCAAAGATTATTTTTAATATTCCATTTATAATATTGGAATTTTTTATCCATATACGCAATCGTTTTAACTTAGTCAGTTTATGACCACTATGCTATCACATTATATTTTACATGAAAAACGACTTTGGTAGTAGTTTTATCACTTAATTCACCTTAACTGCTATTGCAGACTGACTTAAAAGTAACAAAGTTGTTGCCAAAAATGTTAAAGGACCTTTATCTCTTTTTCGATTCACATCATTTATGAAAAGCAGCATCTCTTTACGACGTTTTAAAAATCATCACGCATACATCTGCATAAAAAAACTAAAACGCATAACTAGCGAATACTTCAACCTTAAAATGCGATTATGTAAAAAAGCTAGAATGCTCAACCTACATGATTCGTGTAAGGTTGGTACATTCTAGCTCTGTCTGAATCTCGTTATTATTTAATTAATTACAGTAAATAACGCGTTTATGCCTATGCTTCTATAACATCTTTTAATTCTTCAATATATGAAATTGCACTTTGTGCTGCAATACTGCCATCGCCTGTTGCAGTTACGATTTGACGTAGACCTTTTGCACGTACGTCACCAGCAGCATATACGCCTGGTATTTTCGTACTCATATCTTCATTAGTAACAATATAACCTACTTCATTTGTAATGCCTAAATTTTCAAATGGTGCTGTTAGTGGTTTCATACCAATGTATACGAAAACACCATCAGCATCTAATGTTTGTTCAGCACCATCTTTAGTAGATTCTAAAGTAACTGAACCAACTTTGCCGTCTTTTTCATTGATTGTTTTTAGAGTATGGCTCCAAATAAAATCGATTTTATCGTTTTTAAATGCACGATCTTGTAAGATTTTTTGCGCACGTAGTTCATCTCTACGGTGTACGATTGTTACACTATCAGCAAATTTTGTAAGGAATGTACCTTCCTCAACTGCTGAATCTCCACCACCGATAACAAATAATTTTTTGTTTTTGAAGAATGCACCATCACATACTGCACAATAACTTACACCGCGACCGCCTAATTCTTGTTCACCTGGCACACCAATTTTTTTATATTCAGCACCAGTAGATATAATCACAGCTCGTGCAGTAATTTCACTGTTTCCAAGATTTATAACTTTGTATTGACCTTTGTCTTCTATTGATTTGATATCACCATATTGATATTTTGCACCAAATTTTTTAGCATGTTCAAACATTTTAGTTGATAAATCTGGCCCTGTTATCATTTCAAAACCTGGGAAATTTTCAACTTCTTCTGTATTTGCCATTTGTCCACCTGGCATACCACGTTCAATCATTACAGTACTTAAGTTTGCACGCGATGCATATACGGCAGCAGTCATACCAGCTGGTCCTGCGCCTACAATTGCAACATCAAAATCCACTTGTTCAGCCATTTAAATTGCCTCCTGTTTATTAATTCATTATACGCATTATATACGATTTCTTGCATTTCATAAAATTATATGCTTACCAAATAATCTATCGTTTTATTCAAACGATAAGCTGTTATATCAAACCATTCCAATACTTGTTGCTTCGTAATCTTAGCATCCATACTACGATAATACATATAAACAAAAGCTGCCACATAATCATCTACATATGTTAAATCTGCTTGTTCTGCTATAATTGCCTCTGCTTTATCAATCCATACAATAAATAATTCTGCGTTATTTTTCAAATATTCAATATTATACAACATTAACATGCCTCTATGAATGAAATCTAACTTATTTAACTGTAAACCTTGAATAAGATAAGTTAAATATAGTTTTTCATAATCATTCATATCTTCTAAGACAGCCCATATATCTTGTGTGAGTAGTACTTCACGACCCTTTAATTGATTTAACAAGAAAATCCCGTATAACCTATGATGACTATCATCACTTAATAATAGTGGTAACACTTGCTCGTTAAAGTACGACTTGCTTTGTTCAATGACCCAAGGTGCATAACCTACATCTACCTTAGATATTTCTTGTAACTTGGACCAAAAAAATTTGCTATCTTCAATATGATTGAGATGATAATGATTATGGCTCAACGCATTATACATTTGTATAGAAAGAAATTTCCCTTTTCTATAAAGAGGTTGTAACAATTTTTGGGAAGCTTCATATTGTTTTAAATAACATAGGACAATACCTAATTTGAATGATTCATCATCATTCATAGGTACAACTTTACTTAAAATATTTAAATACCGTTGATACTTTTCTTGTTCATTAGTGTTATACAATAATAATGTGTAATGGCAAAGCGCATGTACATCAGTATTGTCCTCATTAAGCAAACGTTCAAACATTACTTTAGCAGTATCATATTCATTGAGATAAAGGTAACACATAGCTAATAAATTTCTAACCACTCGATGATCTTGAATCGCTTCATTTTGATTCAAAATAAAATTTCTTGCTTCAGGTAGTCTACCTTGTGAGAATAAATATTGAAAAATGAGTTGAACAGCAAATAATTGACATTCAATCTCTATCTTTTCTTCTGAGTTATAAGTAACTTCAAACATTTCTTCTAACTCTTCTTGGTAATCATCATCTTCTGCTAAAATGACGTAATTCATTCCAAATAAAAAAGCTTTATTTGCTTCATTTAGCGTAATATTCAGTTGACTGAGTTGATAGTAACTATCCATGACTGATTCTTGCTTTGCAATCATTTCATAAAAAATATGTTCTGCTCTATTGTTATAACCAAGATGTGCGAGACACTCTGATAATTTTACTTTAATTTCAAAAACATCAAATTCCTGGGGTGACATTTCAAGCACTTTTTCATAGTATTCTGCTGCCTTTTTATAATCTTGTTGTTGATATTTTTGGTCCGCTAATTTCCTATAAAAAGGACTGTCAAGCTTCATTGAAATAATTTTATTGTTGTTTTGCGCCATCCATGTTCACCTCCTGTATTTAGTCATTGTTTCAGTTGCATTGGATTTCCGTACGCCAATGTGTGATTTGGGATATCTCTAGATACTACAGTACCAGCACCAACTTTCACATAATCCCCAATTTTTACACCAGGCAAAATGGTTACATTGGCTCCGATTAACGTATGATTTCCAATATCAACATGCCCTGTTCGAAATTCATCTACTAAAAATTCATGCGTCAAAATAGTTGTATTATAACCTATGACACAGTTTTCACCAATCGTGATATATTCAGGATGCAATAAATCAGGTACGACTTTAAATGCAAATGCACTATGTCTACCTATATTCATATTTAATAAATTGCGATACATCCAATGCTTTAATTTCACATTAGGTAAGTAGCGACAAACTTCAACAACTACTGTTTGTTTAAACATTTTGACGCGGCTTATATAACGATACATATGCCACAACGGATTTTCACCGTCAACTTTTAACTTTTTTAAGTCACGCATTATATTCTATCACTTCACCTTTTGCTTTGACCATGTTAAAGGGCCAACACCTTTATATCGTGGTGCATTATATTTCACTCTTCTAACTATCATAAGGATAATTCCAGCAACTATAAGCACGACAGACATCAGTTGAGCAACACGTATGTCTCCAGTGAGCATTAAACTATCTGTGCGCAAACCTTCTACAAAGAATCTACCTATAGAATACCAGATAAGATATAGCGCGAAAGTATCACCTATACGTAAGTGTTTTCTTAATGAGATTAATATAACAAATCCTAGAATATCCCATATAGATTCGTATAAAAACGTCGGTTGGTAGTATTGGCCATCAATATACATATTATTAATAATAAAGTCCGGTATATGGATATTTTCTAAAAATGATTTAGACACAGGTCCACCATGAGCTTCATGATTCATAAAGTTACCCCATCGACCAATACCTTGTCCTAAAATCAAACTTGGCGCAATCACATCACCAATTTGAAATGGATTGATATTTTTTTGTTTACACACGAAAATACCTGTGATAAAACCACCAATTAGACCACCGTGGATAGCGATACCACCATACCAAATCATTGGTATTTCTATTGGATGTTGTGCATAGTATGGCCATTGAAAAATAACAAAATAGATTCTGGCTGCGATAAAACCAAAAATCGCACTCCAAAAGATGATATCAATCAATATATCTTTATCAAAACCTATGCGTTTAACACTTTCTTGAGCGATAAAATATCCTAATAGTATACCTGCGGCGATGATAATGCCATACCAATGAACCGAAATAGGACCAAGCTCAAATGCGATTGGATCAATATAATTCAATAACATCATTGATTCTCCTTATTGTTGCTACCGTTACGCATAATTTCAGCATTTAAGCGTTCATTGAATTCTTCTGCAGTGTTAATGCCCATAATATTAAGTCTGTAGTTCATCGCTGCAACTTCAATAATCACTGCTACGTTACGACCTGGTCTAACCGGTATTGTCTTTTTAGTAATCTCAGTATCTAAGATGCGCAATGTTTCCTCATTCAAGCCAACACGGTCATACAATTTATCTTTATGCCAATTTTCCAAATGAATATTTAAACGTAAACGCTTTTCAGTCAAAATGGAACCTGCACCAAACAGTGTCATGACATTAATAATACCTAACCCTCTAATTTCTAATAAATGCTCTATTAATTTAGGTGGCCTACCAATCAATTCATCTTTACTTATTTCTCTAATTTCTACGTTGTCATCCGCGACAAGTCTGTGACCACGCTTGATTAATTCAAGTGCTGTTTCACTTTTACCAATACCTGAGTCTCCTGTTATAAGCACACCGACACCATACACATCTACCAACACACCGTGCAATGAAGTTGTTCTTGCCAGCTCATGTTCTAAGAAAGTCGTTAAACGACTCATTAATTGCGTTGTTGCAACTGTTGATGTGATAAGCGGTGTATCAAACTCTTTAGCTGATGCTACAAGCTCTTCTGGCGGTTCTAAATCTCTTGTCACAATAATGGCTGGTGTTTCTGGCCGGCATAATTTTTTCATACGTCCTTTGCGCTCTTCATCAGGTAGTAGGTTATAAAATGACAACTCTGTTGTCCCTAACAATTGAATGCGGTCGGATGCATAGTGAGAAAAATATCCAGCCATTTCTAATCCTGGTCTTGATATATCTGTGTTTTTTATTTGTTTATTTAAGCCTGACTCTCCAGCTATAAGCTCAAGGTTAAAGCGTTCAATTAAACTCTTTGTTGTTAACATAGGTTCACCTCTATTAATATTTCTCCTAAAATTACATATGTCATTATCATATCAAAAAGGACTGATAATCTATATAAAAAAGTACAGAAGTCCAAAATAAATCCCATCGTAGACATCATACCTTATATTATTTATGAATGAAATTACTGTTACTGATTTAAACATTTAATTTATTTTAAATCATTGCGTTGACCACCCAACATGTCTAAATAAATTAAAATATTAGATATCAAAAAATACTCCATACATTCTGACATATGATGATGTCTACTTGTATGGAGTAAATAATATTTTATATGTTATTACAAAGTTTATTCAATATAACGTTATGCTTGAACAGTATCTCTTTCTAAAACTGGTTTTAAATATTGACCAGTATAGCTGCCCTTCACTTTTGCGATATCTTCTGGTGTGCCTGTTGCAACAATTGTGCCACCACCATCACCGCCTTCTGGACCTAAATCAATAATGTGATCAGCCATTTTTATAACGTCTAAATTGTGCTCGATGATAACAACTGTGTCACCATTATCAACCAATTTATTTAGTACTTTTAATAATCGACTAATATCATCAACATGTAAACCAGTGGTTGGTTCATCTAGAATATAGATAGAACGACCTGTAGAGCGTTTATGCAATTCTGAAGCAAGTTTAACACGTTGTGCTTCACCACCAGATAATGTCGTAGCCGGTTGTCCTAAAGTAACATAACCTAAACCAACATCAACTAATGTTTTCAATTTACGATGTATTTTAGGCACATTTTCAAAAAAGTTTGTTGCTTCTTCGGCAGTCATAGCCAAGACATCTGCAATGTTTTGACCTTTGTATGTTACTTCAAGCGTTTCACGATTGTATCTAGTACCACCACAAACTTCACAAGGCACATAAACATCTGGTAAAAAGTGCATTTCTATTTTAATGATACCGTCACCTTTACATGCTTCACAACGACCACCTTTAACATTAAAACTAAAGCGACCTTTAGAATAACCTCTCACTTTTGCTTCATTCGTTTGTGCAAAAATATCTCGTATATTATCAAAAACACCAGTATAGGTTGCTGGATTAGAACGTGGGGTTCTACCAATCGGTGATTGATCAATATCAATAATACGATCAAGTTGGTCTATACCGTTAATTTCATCATAATCTCCTGGTTTGACTTTAGATTTATTAATCTTCTTAGCTAATGACTTATACAATACTTCATTGACTAATGTACTTTTACCAGAACCAGACACACCTGTAACAACATTCATCGTTGAAAGCGGAAAGTCTACACTAACATCTTTCAAATTATTACTTCGTGCACCTTTAACACTAATCTTTCTATCCGTAACTTCACGACGTGATTCTGGCACCTCAATTTTTTTCTTACCACTCAAATATTGACCTGTTAATGAATTTGTATTTGCCATAACTTGTTTAGGCGTACCACTAGCAACAATTTCACCACCGTGTTCACCAGCACCTGGTCCTACGTCTACTAAGTAATCTGCAGCACGCATCGTATCATCATCATGTTCAACAACGATTAAAGTGTTACCTAGATCGCGCATTTCTTTTAATGTGCTAATTAACCGATCATTATCACGTTGATGCAAGCCTATAGAAGGTTCATCTAAAACATATAATACACCAGAAAGCCTAGAACCAATCTGAGTTGCCAAACGTATGCGTTGCGCCTCACCACCTGATAAAGAGCCAGATGCACGATTTAAGGTTAAGTACTCTAAACCTACGTTATATAAAAATTCTAATCTCGAATTAATCTCTTTTAGAATTTGATTGGCAATTTTTCTGTCTTGTTCTGACATTGTGATATGTTCATAGTTATACAATGCATCTTTAATTGAACGTTCTACCACTTCACCAATGTTTTTCCCGTCCACATATACTGATAAGGCTTCACGGCTTAATCGTTTACCGTGGCAAGTTTCACAAGTGAGTTCTGTCATGTATTTGCTCATCATTTCTCTTACGAGTTCTGAAGGAGAATCATGATAACGTCTATTGATATTATTAATCACACCTTCAAACGCCATTGTGCGTTTTCTCGTTTGGCCATTTCGTTGCTTGAATGTAAATTCAATTTCTTTATCTTTGGAACCATAAAGAATAATATCCTTTTGACGTTCAGTTAATTTTTTGAATGGTTTGTCCATATTTATTTTATAGACTTCACAAACACGATTTAATAATGTTGGATAAAAGTCTGAACTTGATGATTCCCAGGCAACGATTGCACCTTCATTCAATGATTTCTCTTTATCAGGAACGACTAAGTCTAAATCGACCATCAGTTTTTGTCCTAAACCATCACAAGTCGGACAAGCACCGAATGGGCTGTTAAAACTAAACATTCGTGGTTCTAATTCTCCGATTGAGAATCCGCAAATGGGACAAGCATGATTTTCGGAAAATTTTAACTCATCGCCACCAATAATATCTACGATTAAGTTACCTTCAGCTAATTGTAACGCCGTTTCTATAGAATCTGCTAGACGTGTTTCAATACCTTCTTTGATTACAAGGCGATCTATGACAACTTCTATCGTATGATTCTTATTTTTATCTAAATTCGGCACTTCATTAACATCAATAATTTCGCCATCAACACGCACACGTACATATCCCTTTTTACTAATATCATCAATTAATTTTTCGTGCGCACCTTTTCTATGAGTTACTACAGGCGCCAGTAATTGAATCTTACTACGCTCTTCAAGTTGTAAAACTTGATCGACCATTTGTTGCACAGTTTGAGATTCAATTTCGATACCATGATTTGGGCAAAATGGCTTCCCAACACGCGCATATAACAGACGAATATAATCATAAATTTCAGTAACTGTTGCAACTGTAGATCTTGGGTTTTTACTCGTTGTTTTTTGGTCTATTGAAATCGCAGGAGATAAACCTTCAATCGTATCGACATCTGGCTTGTCCATTTGTCCTAAAAACTGTCTTGCATAAGCACTTAATGACTCTACATATCTACGTTGACCTTCTGCATAAATCGTATCAAAAGCCAATGAAGATTTGCCTGACCCAGATAAACCTGTCATAACTATAAGTTTATTTTTAGGTATTTCAATATCAACATCTTTTAAATTATGGGCACGTGCCCCTTTAACTACAATGGATGGTTGTTTCATTTTCGTCACCCTTCTGCTTTTAATTCAAACAACATATCTCTGAGTTCAGTTGCTTTTTCAAAGTCTAAGTCTTTAGCTGCTTGCTTCATTTCTTTTTCTATATTATCAATCGTTTTCTCACGCTCTTTTTTCGTCATTTTCTTAGGTACTTCCGTACGTTTTGCTTCGTTTGTTTCATCTGTTTCAACAGTAGCACTGATTACATCATGAATTTTTTTATTAATAGTAGTTGGTGTAATATTATACTTTTCATTATATGCTTGTTGAATCGATCTACGACGCTCTGTTTCATCAAGTGCATAGCGCATTGAATCCGTAATTTTATCACCATACATAATCACTTCACCACCACTATTACGGGCTGCACGACCTACTGTTTGGACAAGTGATCTCTGAGAGCGTAAGAAACCTTCTTTATCTGCATCTAAAATAACGACTAGTGATACTTCTGGTATATCAATACCCTCTCTTAATAAGTTAATACCAACGATCACATCGTAGGTACCCACACGTAAATCTCGAATAATTTCAATTCGCTCTAAAGTTTTAATTTCTGAATGTAAATAATTCACTTTGATGCCTGCTTCTTTCATATACGTGGTTAAGTCTTCACTCATCTTTTTAGTCAATGTCGTTACTAAAACACGTTCATTTCGTTCAATACGCGTTTGTATTTCGCCAAGCAGATCATCAATTTGATTTTCTGTAGGTCTCACTTCAATTTTAGGATCTAATAATCCTGTTGGACGAATGATTTGCTCCACCATTTCATCTGTATGTTCTAATTCATAAGGTCCTGGTGTAGCAGATACATATACGAGTTGTTTCGTTTTTTCTTCAAATTCTTCAAATTTTAACGGTCTATTGTCTAAAGCACTTGGTAGCCTAAATCCATGATCCACAAGCACTTGTTTACGCGCACGGTCACCATTATACATACCTCTAATTTGTGGTAATGTCACATGTGACTCATCAATCATCACAAGCCAGTCATCTCCAAAATAATCAAGCAATGTATAAGGCGTGGAACCCATGGGTCTAAGTGTCAAATGTACAGAATAATTTTCAATACCTGAACAAAATCCCATCTCTCTCATCATTTCCAAATCATAATTCGTTCTTTGTTCTAAGCGCTGAGCTTCAAGCAATTTATTCTCAGAACGCAATTCTGATAATCGTTCTTCAAGTTCATTTTCAATACGTTGGATGGCAGATTTCATTTTTTCTTCTCGTGTAACGAAGTGAGAAGCTGGGAAAATAGCAAAATGATCGCGCTCTCTCAACACTTCTCCAGTTAAGTAATTAACCTCACGTATTCTATCTATTTCATCTCCGAAAAATTCAACGCGAATACACATTTCTTCACGAGAGGCAGGAAATATTTCTACAACATCTCCTCTAACTCGGAACGTACCACGTCTGAAATCTATATCATTTCTTGTGTATTGCACATCTACTAATTTTTTAAGTAACTCGCTTCTGTCCATTTCCATACCTACACGAACACTAACCACTAAGTCCCGATATTCTTCTGGATTACCTAAACCATAGATACAGCTCACACTAGCTATGATAATGACGTCATCTCTTTCAAATAGTGCACTTGTCGCAGAGTGACGCAATTGGTCAATTTCATCATTAATTGACGCATCTTTTTCAATAAATGTGTCAGTTGATGGTACATACGCCTCTGGTTGATAATAATCGTAGTAACTGACAAAATACTCGACTCTATTTTCAGGAAAGAATTCTTTAAATTCACTATATAATTGTCCTGCTAACGTTTTGTTATGGGCGATGATTAAAGTCGGTTTACCAACTTGTTGAATCACATTACTCATTGTAAATGTCTTACCTGTACCCGTAGCTCCAAGTAAAGTCTGATGTCTCTTACCCGCATTCACACCATCTACAATTTGTCGAATCGCTTCAGGTTGATCACCTTTAGGATCAAAATTCGATTGTAATTTAAATGGGTAGTGTTCCATAATGACACATGCCTCCTATTATATTTCTATCCGTTCGAACATAGTTTAAATATCTCATTTAATACGCGACTTACTATAGTGGCTGTAACTATATTTTACTTAAGTATACTATTAACAGTTTACATTTTAACAGATTTATTACCTTTAATACAAACATTTGTTCGCAAAAATGATATTTCACTAAATAAAAACAAACACAGTATAATACCATGTTTGTTTGCGTTCATAAATTTTTATTCAGATAAAATGAAGTTAAATAATTATATATCTTTCATCATGCTATTACAATTAAGTTGCTTAACGCTTAATACTTAATCATCTTCTTTTTTATGGAGTTCTAGTTGGTCAATAATTAAGTAACCTGCTAATAATGAAGCAACATCTATAAAAATAATCCATTCATCATGAAAAAATCCTTTTTCAATTGAAGTACCTATTAAGATCAAAGTTAAAATCGTACCTACCCATTTACTTCTAGTCAGTACGCTAAACAATACGACAAGTATGCATGGAAAAAAAGATGCAAGTATATACCAGATCATTCATGTCACCCGTTCCTATTATTTAAAATAGACATCGTTGTTTCTCGTAATTCCGATTTCGGTATAAATCTCTCTGTAAGCATTTCAGGAATAATATTTTCTATAAAATCTTGTACTGAATTCAAATGATCAAATTGCATGATTGTTTCTAATGACATTTCGTATATTTCAAAAAATAGTGGTTCAGGATTACGTTTTTGAATTTCACCAAATGTTTCATATAACAAATCAATTTTATCAGCAACTGATAAGATTTGACCTTCTAGCGAATCGTCTTTTCCTTCTTGCAGTCGCTCTCGGTATATGGATTGATATTGCTCTGGTATTTCTTCGTTTATAAAATGATCTACCATTTCTTCTTCTACTTGTGAGAATAATTTTTTTAATTCTCCACTCGCATATTTGACTGGCGTTTTAATATCCCCTGTAAAAATTTCGGCGAAATCATGGTTTAAGGCTTTTTCGTATAAGCTTTTCCAATCTACTTTATTGCCGTGATATTCTTCTACTGTACCTAAATACTGAGCAATTTTAGTCACTTTAAAAGAATGTGCAGCAACATTATGCTCAAAATATTTAAATTTCCCAGGCAATCGTATTAATTTTTCTAAGTCTGATAAACGTTTAAAATATTGATGTACTCCCATGATAGCGCCTCCTCATTTATTTAATGATTGATTATACTTGATTTTATAATATCATTCCATATCTAAAATGTCTTTTTAATGCCGTTAAATATCATCAAATCGTTCTAATTTTAAAATATAACTTACTTTTTTGTCTTTCAAGTTTTACTCATTTTACAAGATTCAAAAATAATAAGACTGTAATAAATTTTAGTGAAAATCATATTGAGTGTAAAAAATACTGATTCTGACACGTTTAGCCTGCACGCAGGGCCTCTAAAATAATAAGCCCGAGACATGTTTATGTCCCGGGCTATACATTAAGAATATTGTTACAATTGCAGATAAAACTGCTAGATATAAGTTTTTATTTTTTAATGAATATAATTATATTGTCCTGAATTGTAAATCGTTCTATAGGATTTTTGTCCCAAGCCTTGCATGTTCATCTCTGAAACTAAAATGGATCCATCACTGTTTTGACGTTCTACAATCCCTACATGACCATAATTTCCAGCGCTACTCTGTAAAATAGCACCTACTTCAGGTGTAGCATTAACCACATAACCATTTTGACGCGCAGCCGATGCCCAGTTATTAGCATTGCCCCATAAATTGCCTATAGATTTACCAAGTTGTTGACGTCTATCAAAAGCATAGTATGTACACTGCCCCCAAGCATAATAATTCTGCCCACCGGCTACATAGTGTTTTGATTGATAGCTATTATTGTGAAGGTTGTGACCATTTGAAGTGGTATTGCGCGCATCAACACTGTTATTTGACCAAGATTGCTGCTTTACTGGTATATAATCGTTCGCTAATCTTGTGAAAGCATTACTGTTTTCAGTTGTTACCCCTGTTGTGAATGGATCACTATTCGAGTCACTTTGTACGTATGCACTCTGTAGTTGGTTGTCTAAATGTGACGATCCTTTTTCAGAAACTGCAATGAGTTGCCCAGGATAAATTGTTTCAGTAATGAATGGATTTAATTGATAAAGTTCATTTAAACTGAGGTGATGTTTATTCGCAATACTTTGAAGTGTATCGCCTTCTTTAACTTCTACAATATCTTCGTCAGGTAATACAAGCGTTTGCCCAACCTTAACCGACTGCACAAATTCCATATGATTCAATGATTGTATCGTATGAGTCGTTGTTGCGAATGCATGCGCTATATTTGATAAATCCGTATCTTCTTTCACTGTATGTACTTGATCAGCTGACGCTAGACCATTCATTCCAAAAAACAGTGCTGCAGAAGTTACAGAAAAAGTTAAGCCTTTCTTCATGATGTATTTCAATCCTTTGCTGTCTAATTTTATTCAATATTTAATCAATCATAATATAGCATATTCTCTGAATACTTTTACCCTTGTTATCGTTTTGTAATGCAAAAGATATTTTTGAATGAATCCCCTTTTAACGCTTTAATCATAGCTTTCTTATCTTTATCACAATAGTTTTAATCACCTTTGAATATCTGTTAACTTTAACTGTAATATTTAAGTTTGTATTTTACATATAAGTAGTAGTTTATCTAAAAATTACTGAAATAAATTAAGCAGTCGTTTCGTATGAACGTGTCAGTCTTGCCTACTTTATACTGCTATAAAAAATATGAGTAAGTTAGAAAACAATAAGTTATACATTGGTTTCTAGCTCACTCATAAAGTTATGAATAATAATTGTTCTATTTAAGTATTAATCTTTTTCTGAATGATTCAGATTCATTTGCTTGCGTAGATAAGCTTCGATAAACGGTCCTAAATCACCATCCATGACTGCATCGACTTTACCGGTTTCTTCGTTTGTTCTATGATCTTTAACCATTGCATATGGATGGAATACATAAGATCTAATTTGACTTCCCCAACCGATTTCTTTTTGTTCTCCACGGATTTCGGCCATTTCTTGTTCTTGTTCCTCAATTTTTAATTGATATAGTTTAGACTTCAATGTTTTCATTGCAGCCTCTCTGTTTTTGATCTGTGAACGTTCATTCTGGTTATTTACCACAATACCTGTTGGATGATGGGTAATTCTAATAGCAGATTCGGTTTTATTGATATGTTGACCACCTGCGCCCGAAGCTCTAAATGTATCAACAGTAATATCATCAGGATTGATTTCTACTTCTATTTCAGTGTTATTAAATTGTGGTATGACATCACATGAAGCAAAAGATGTATGTCGACGACCAGATGAATCAAACGGTGATATGCGTACGAGTCGATGTACACCTTTCTCGGCTTTTAAAAAACCATATGCATTATGACCTTTCACAATCATTGTTACACTTTTTACGCCCGCTTCATCTCCAGGTAAATAGTCTGCGATTTCAACTTTAAAGCCTTTTTGCTCACAGTAGCGTTGATACATTCTCAACAACATATTTGTCCAATCTTGTGATTCAGTACCACCTGCACCAGGATGCAATTCAATAATTGCATCATTCGCGTCATAAGGCCCATTTAACAATAATTGTAGTTCAAATTGGTTTAATTCGTTTTGAAAATGAGTGACGCTCGCTTCTAAATCGTCTTTCATCGACGTATCGTCTTCTTCTAACAATAATTCTCGTGTCGTTTCCATATCTTCTATATTTGCTTCTAAATCTCTGTACGCATTGACAACAGATTTTAAAGCATTATTTTTATCTATTACGTCTTGCGCTTTATCTTGATTATCCCAAAACGAAGGATCCGCCATCATTTCTTCGTATTCTTGTATGTTTGTCTCTTTTTCTTCTAAGTCAAAGAGACCCCCTAAGTTGTTCTAACTTTTCTTTATAAGCATCTAAATTACGCTTAATTTCAGATAATTCCATTATGCATCTCTCCTAAATTTTTCGAATGAAGTATAATTACTAAATTAATTACTAGACTATCATACATATGATACAAAATATAAACTGTTAATTTCAACTTAAGCACCAAATCGCTGCTAGCTTATGTTAAAAAAAACATCTTTCACAGTTAAACGCTACAATTTAACTGTAAAAGATGCCTGACATATAAAAATAATTCAAATAGTGAAATCCTGTCTCACATGTGTATCATATTAGATAAACTTAAGCGCCATGACAGTTTTTATACTTTTTACCACTACCGCAAGGACATGGGTCATTTCTACCTATATGTTCATCTTTAACATAAGGCTCTGCTTTCGCTTTTTCTTTTCCATCTTCTGCTGATACATGCTCAGCTTTACCAAAATCAGTTGTCTTATCACGTTCTACGTCATCTTCAACGGAAATCACTGATTTTAGAATATATTTACTTACGTCTTCTTCAATGTTTTGCATCATAGTATCAAATAATTGGTGACCTTCATTTTGATAGTCACGTAGTGGATTTTGTTGTCCATACGAACGTAAGTGAATACCTTGACGCAATTGATCCATTGTATCGATATGGTCTGTCCAATGTGTGTCAATAGAGCGAAGTAAAATCATACGTTCAAATTCATCAAACTGACTACCAATTTTTTCTTTTTGCTCTTTTAATGCTATTTCTATTTTTGACCATACAACCTCAAAAATATCATCATTATCTTTTCCATTAATATCTTCAACTTTTAATTCGCCTTCATTCAAGAAGACGTCTTCTACATAGTTGATGAATGGTTCATAGTCTGGATCGTCATCTTCTTCATTTACATAATATTGAATACTTCTTTCTAATGTAGAGCGTAGCATTGCGTTAATTAATTCGCTACTTTCATCGCTGTCAATAATATCATTACGTTCACTATAGATAATTTCACGTTGTTTACGCAGTACATCATCATACTCAAGGACACGTTTACGAGCGTCAAAGTTATTACCTTCAACACGTTTTTGAGCTGATTCAACAGCACGAGAAACCATTTTAGATTCAATTGGTGTTGAATCATCCATACCCAATCGATTCATCATATTTTGTAAACGTTCCGAACCAAAGCGCACCATTAACTCATCTTGTAACGATAAATAGAAACGGCTATCACCTTTGTCACCTTGACGACCTGAACGACCACGTAATTGGTCATCTATACGACGTGATTCATGGCGCTCTGTACCAATTACTGCTAAACCGCCAATTTCTTCAACACCATCACCTAATTTGATGTCCGTACCACGGCCAGCCATGTTGGTAGCTATTGTCACCGCACCGCGTTGGCCAGCACTTGCGATAATGTCCGCTTCACGTTCGTGATTTTTCGCATTTAAGACATCGTGTCGTACGCCATGTTTTTTCAATAAGTTAGAAATATATTCACTTGTCTCAACGGCAACAGTCCCTAATAAGACTGGTTGACCTTGTTTGTGCTTTTGAATGACATCTTCTACAACTGCATCAAATTTACCTTTTTGACTGATATAAATTAAATCTGGCTTATCAATACGTTGTACTGGTCTGTTCGTAGGAATTTGTGTAACTGTCATATTGTAAATATTTCTAAATTCTTCTTCTTCTGTTTTTGCAGTACCTGTCATACCAGATAATTTATTATACATTCTGAAGTAGTTTTGGAATGTAATTGAAGCCATTGTTTTGGATTCGTTTTGAATTTTCACACCTTCTTTAGCTTCAATCGCTTGGTGCAATCCTTCTGAAAAACGACGTCCAGGCATTGTACGTCCTGTAAATTGGTCAACAATCAATACTTCGCCGTTGTTCACCATATAATCTACGTCTCTTTGTAACGTAACATGCGCACGTAACGCTGTATTAATATGACTGATGATATCAACATTTTTCACGTCGTAAAGGTTATCAATTTTAAACATACGCTCTGCTTTATCAATACCTTGTTCTGTTAATTGCACAGCTTTTGTCTTTTCATCATAATTATAATCATCTTCGTTTTTAAGCATTTTAGCAAAAACATTTGCTTGCGTATAAAGTGACGTTGACTTCTCCGCCTCTCCTGAAATAATAAGCGGCGTACGTGCTTCATCAATTAAGATTGAATCTACTTCATCAATAATCGCAAAATTAAGTGGTCTCATCACGCGTTCTTCTGCATAATTCACCATGTTATCACGTAAGTAGTCAAATCCTAATTCGTTGTTGGTACTATAAGTAATATCACATGCGTAAGCTTCTCTTTTCTCTGCAGTAGTTTTACTATTTAAGTTCAAACCAACACTTAATCCAAGAAATTCATATAATTCTGCCATTTCTTCACTCTGTACACTAGATAAATATTCATTGACTGTAATAACATGTACACCGCGTCCTGTTAACGCATTTAAATAAACTGGCATTGTCGCCGTTAACGTTTTACCTTCACCAGTTCTCATTTCAGAAATGTCGCCACCATGAATGGCTATACCACCCATAACTTGCACTTTATAAGGAATCATGTTGAATACACGTTTTGACCCTTCTCTTACCAATGCAAAGGCTTCTGGTAAAATATCATCTAAAATTTTATTTTGCTTTTTAATATCGTCTTCTGCTTGAACTTGCGCTTGAAAATTTTTTGTCTTTTCTTTAATTTCTTCATCAGTTAATATCGACATATCCTCTTCTAGTGCAAGGACTTTGTCGGCTAATTTACCAAGGCGTTTTATTTCTCTTTTATTGCCATCTGCAATTTTTGATAAAAAACCCATTCTGTTCGCTCCTTTAGCTATATAACTCTTAGTTTACAACAATTTATAATATCATTTATAAGCCTAAATTTACACTTATTACGTTTATCGTGCCATCTATACTATATTTACTTACATGTTTTTGAATACAAATTATAATATTGACTCATTTAAAATATACACAACATACATGTTCACTTTCAAATTATTACATAATAACACAGCAAAAAATGAGCGTCCATGATTTCACTCAATCATGGACGCTACTACTTTTATAAATATGACACTAATTTAATTAAATTATTCAGTTGTTTCAATTAGTCCATATTTGCCATCTTTTCTTTTATAAACTATGCTCGTACCATCTGTTTCACGATCTGTAAAAATGAAGAAATCATGGCCCAATAAATCCATTTGCAATACTGCTTCTTCAGAATCCATAGGTTTTAAACTGAAATTTTTTGAACGAATAATCTCAATTTCACTATCATTGTCATCATTTTGAAGATTTTCTGCTTCTTGTTCTTCAGGTAATGATGCAAAAGCTTCTTGTTCGTCATTTTTTCTATTTTTACGATTTACACGCGTTTTATATTTTCTAACTTGTCTTTCCAATTTGCTATTAATTAAATCAATACCAGCGTATAAATCATCATGACGTTCTTCCGCTCTTAGCGTAACATTTTTCAATGGAATAGTTACTTCTATTTTAGTTGCTGAGTTTTGGTACGTTTTAACTTTAACGTGTGCAGTTGCATTTGGCACATTGTTAAAGTAACGTTCTAATTTACCAATTTTCTCCTCAATATAGTTGCGAATCGCATCAGTAATAGTGAGGTTCTCTCCGTGAATTTCAAATCTGATCATAGTAATCGACTCCTTTAAAACCTCTATATTGGTAATAGTGCTTATTTCTATAATACCACGAATAACCTAGCGTGCAAACGTAAACACATCGAATTTTCTGATTTTTCTATCAAGTAATAGCTGTGCCGCATTATGAACCGTTAAGCCCGTAGTATAAATGTCATCGATTAATAAAATACATTTTCCTTTTAAATCCACACTTTGTTCCATTACAAAAGGATTGGGTCGTTGCATACGTTTTTCTTTACTTAATTCTGATTGTTTAATATGTGAGTGTGTGGCAAGCAGACAATAATACTTAACTTTTTGTATGTCTAATACTAGTTGTACGGGGTTAAATGTTCTTTCTTTATCTCTAAATAAAGGGGACGGTATGGGGATAATGTAATCATATTTGTAATGAGGCAATTTAACCTTTTCTGCGATTATTTCTGCGATTGCAACATCTCTTTGAAATTTATATTGTTGAATCATTTCTTTTACAATACCGTCATATCGGTAATAACAATACAATTTATTCATTAATTTAAACTTCGAAGCTAACTCGGCACAATCCGAACATAATATTTCAGTTTCATTGCGTAACTTCAAACATGTTGCACATCGATTCGTCGTCTTTAATTTCATTATCTCCCAGAGATGATTGCAATCATCACACAATTTTGAAGCCTTTTTGTAAAACGTAAATGCATTTAAAGGTTCTGAATAATAGATGTGACAATATAAACATGTCGCAGTCAATCTATCCACCCTCTTTTTTGTGCAAGTTGATTCATTTTCCTTATCTGATATTGAGCTTTAATCATAGATAGTGTGATCCCTTCATGCAAACAAAATACACTTCCTGTAGGTGCTTCTGCTTTTCTTCCAACTCTTCCTGATATTTGAATGATGGCACTCGTTTCAAACTGATGACTGTTTATGATTACAACATCGAGTTTTGCCATAGTAAAGCCTCTTTCTAAAATGGTAGTGGTGAAAACAACGGTATGTTCCCCGTTTCTCAAACGTTTCACCTTATCAAAACGAAATACATCATTGCTGTAGACATATGTTAAAGATGGAATTTCAGCTTTATATAACTGATACAGTTGTTTCATTAAAGTAATATTGTTAAAAAAGACTAGCGTATATCGTCGTTGATTGACTTGATGTTGTAAAAATCGTAATAATTTATATTGCTTCTTATTGGGATTGATTCTAAGGAATTTAAATTGAGGCACGGGTAAAGGATGTCTATGAAAACGCGCAGGTAATTGAATAATTTCTAAATTGCTAATTTGTTTCATTAAAGCTTTTGTTGGTGTGGCAGTCATTAATATATGACAGTGTTTTAACTTCGAGGCATGCTGCAATGCTTGTATTAACGTTGGTTCTGTAGGTAAAGGAAAGGCATCTACTTCATCTACAATTATCACATCAAAATGTTGTTTGAAACGATAGAGTTGATGAATTGTGGCGATAACAAAATGGCCATTATATTGTTGCTGTGATGATTGATGCAATACATCTATTTTTTCTTCGTGAAAAGCTGCCTTAATCCTCATGCTGACTTCTAAAACAACATCAACTCGAGGAGATACAATTGCGACATTATAACCGTGGTTCCGCGCAAATTTAATTCCTTCAAATATCATCTCAGTTTTACCTGCACCTGTGACTGCATGGAGCAATAGTGAACGAAAGCCTGCAATCGCTGATACAATTTTGTCAGATGTAAATTGTTGTTGTTCTGATAATTTGAATGGTAATTGATAATGACAAGGTGTCATTACATTCTGACTTTCTATGATATAGATTTCAGTTATATTATCCATTCTACCCATATTGATACAATTTCTACAGTAGACAATCTCCTTATCTAACACTGTTGATAGATATTTGTAAAAATGCGTTTGTCGGCGTGAGTGACATTGAGCACATGTCCAATAGCCATTATTATCTAATACCACACCTTTCGTTGTTTGCTTTATACGTTCATCTGTTAATAAGGATTTATCATTAATCATTCTTCCATAATATTTAATTGTATGTTTCCTCCAAACCAAAAAGCGAGTCAAAAATTAAATTTCACTTTAATTTCAAAGACCCGCCATAAAATAAATGATTTATTTGTTAGTCGTACAGTAATTTAAATGCTAAACAACTCATTTGTCATATTATGGTTGGCATCGATGACTGAACGAAGTGTTGGTTTCACTATACATCTCTTGCAAAAATACTACTTTTCTTAAAAATGATAATAATACTTTTGAATCTATAATTTAGTCTATACGAATAGATCTACCAGTGAAACCTAAGCCCATACCGCCTGGACCTAAATGAGCTGCGACCACAGGGCCTAAATTTGAACGGTGTACTTTATATTGTGGATAGTTTTTTTGTAATTCATTGTACAGCCAGTCTGTATCCTCTTGAACATCTCCACCTATAACTAATAACGTAACCTCTTCATAATCTTTAACGATATCAATCACTTTATTGATAATTTCTTTAAGCGCACGTTTTTTAGTACGTATTTTTTCATCTGGCAAAATTAAACCGTCTTCAAACCTTAAGACTGGTTTCATTTTTAACATCGTACCAATCCACGCTTGGGCTCCAGTAATACGTCCACTTTTTTGCAAGTTTTTTAAATCGTCTACCATCAATCTCGCACCAGTTACTTCTCGCATTGCTTCAAGCTCTTTAATGATAGCGTGCGGTGTTTCATTTTGTTCAATTAATTCAATTGCTCGTAATACGAAACTCCCCATTGCCATAGCTGAAATTTTCGAATCAAACGTATGAACATTAACACCTTCAACCATTTCACCCGCTTGTGTAGCTGTTTGATAAGTACCACTGATACCTGAAGAAAGGAAAACGCCTATGACATCCGTATAGCCTTCATCACGTAATTGTTCGTATTTAGTTACAAATTCACCGATTGCCGGCTGACTTGTCGTAGGAATTGTTTTAGATGCTTTCATTCTTTCGTAGAATTCATTTGCTGAAATAGATGCATTTTCTTCAAAATTTTCACCGTTATCAAAAGTTACACTTAGTGGGGCAATATTTATATTATATTTATCAATTAATGTTTGAGATAGATAACTCGTTGAATCTGTTAATACAGCAATTTTCATCATAATCCTCCTCAATTATACTCACAACTATGATACATTATTTTATATTAAAAGAAAATTTATTTTTACATTAAACTTGAATTCAGAACCGTGTATAATAATAGGTATTGATCGAAACTATGACTGGAGTGTTTAAATATGGATGAATCAATCATAACAATAAAGCAAGAACATATGATAGAAAATGTAATTAGCAAATCACGCTTTATTGCCCATATCAAACCTGTTGAATCTGAAGCAGACGCTAAAGACTTTATCAACTTGGTAAAATCAGAACATAGGGAAGCGACACATAATTGTTCAGCCTATACAGTTGGAGCACAGATGAATATTCAAAAAGCAAATGATGACGGAGAGCCAAGTGGAACTGCAGGCGTACCAATGCTTGAAATATTAAAAAAACTAGAAGTTCACAATGTTTGTGTCGTAGTTACGCGTTATTTCGGTGGTATAAAATTGGGCGGCGGTGGTTTAATAAGAGCATATAGTGGTGCTGTGAGAGATGTTATTTATGAAGTAGGACGTGTTGCTTTGCGTTCAGCAATACCAACTACAATCACTATCGATTATGATCTTACAGGTAAATTTGAATATGAATTAGCACAAACATCATTCTTCTTACGAAACACAACCTACACAGACAAAGTGAGTTATCAAATAGACGTGGTAGAAGCGGAGTATGACGATTTTATTGCTTTTCTAAATAAAATCACTTCTGGTAACTATGATTTAGATGAGCAAGCTATCATTAAGCTACCATTTGACATACCAACAAACTAAACCATTTCCATTTCAGTTTATGACCTTTCAAAAATGCATAACTGTCATACAATTATCAGGTAAACATAAACTTACCGCTATACATTGATGCATGTGATGAATGTATAATTTGAAAAATTAAGTATTATCAGTCGTGACTTTGTAAATCATATAAAATTAGAACCTGAGATATTCATATCTCAGGTTCTAATTAGGTAGTTTATCTATTCATCTTCTTTATGTCGCTCTTTATTTTCAATTAATTTTAAGAGCGGTCTATAATCATCATCGATTAATCCTGTAAATTCAACAATGAGTTCAATCGTAATGAGTATGAGCACAAGCATCATGAGTACACCCCATGGTTGTGATAAATACAAAATAATACTTGAAAGACTAAATAACAACGCGATTGAATATATCAGTATTACTGTTTGGCGATGTGAATAACCTAATTCTAGTAATTTATGGTGTAAATGCGATTTATCCGCTTGCATAATACGTTGACCTTTTTTCACACGTCGTATCATAGCAAATAAAGTATCTATGAACGGTACTGCTAAAATAACAATCGGGAAAAATAAAGACACAAACGTAATATTTTTGAAACCTAAAAGCGAAAGAAAACCAACAATAAAACCAACAAGCAATGCGCCGCTATCACCTAAAAATATTTTAGCCGGATGAAAATTAAAACATAAGAAACCTAATAGCGCACCGATAAGCACACTACAGATCATTATGATAAATATATTTGCCTGTAATATTGCGATGAAACCAATAGTCATCAGAGCGATTGTTGCTACACCAGATGCCAAACCATCCAATCCATCAATTAAGTTAATCGCATTGGTAATCGCTACAATCCATATCACAGTAATCGGAACACCTAAAATACCAAAATGTATTGTCGGTCCAATCGGTAATGAGATGAAATCTATGGTTACGCCGTAGTAAACGACAACCATTGCTGCAATCACTTGTCCTAATAATTTTAAGATTGGCGTTAAATCATAGATATCATCTATTAACCCTACTAAGTAGATTAATACTGCTCCAATGACAAGTGGCTTCACCTCTGTTTCAATTGGATGCCCTAACCAAATCCCCAATAAAAAGGAAAGTAGTATCACAGTACCTCCTAAGACAGAAGTTGGTTTTTTATGTACTTTCCTAAAATTAGGTTGGTCAACGACGCCCAATTTATGGGAAACCTTTATGACAATGGGAGTAAGTATTAAACTGACAATCATTGAAAAAATGATTAATAATAACGTATACATCAGTTCACCTTCATTAATTTAAGTCTTTATAATTTTGAATTTGAGTTTAAAGTCTCTATAAATATTCTAAATATGAAATCATATTTGGTTATGGATATACACTTGTATATTTTCAAAACATAGTTTACTTGATATATGTATCGAAAATTCTATAAACGATTCAATTAAGTCTATAATACACGATGTACTTTTAGTAATACAAATAGTAATGTAATCATTAGCAGAGTTCAACGCTGAAATTCACTTTCTTTTTTATAGAATAATCAATTTATATATTTTACAATCACTCAAATAAGTATTTTAACATGAATTTTAAACGAATGTTATTAATTTCTAAATATCAATGATGACAAAATGTAACTTTTCACTTACAATGACTAAGTGTTTATTTAAAGGAGCGTAAGAAAAATGTTTGAAGCTATTATTTATAATATTGCGGTCACTGTCGCAGGAATTTATTTATTCCACCGATTACAGTACTCTGAAAATAAGAATATGGTGTTTTCAAAAGAATACGTCACGATTTTAATGACCATTGTAGCATTATTATTATCTGTTAAACCTGTCCCTATCTTTAATGAGTATGTCCTCTATTTATCTTTTGTGCCGATTTTATTTTTAGGTAGATATACAAATATGGTTTATACAGTTTTAGCAGCGTTTATCGTATCTTTAGTTAATGTATTAATTGGTGATTATACGATTATAACTGCAATGATTTTAATTGTAATAGCCATCATTGTTGGAGCAATAGGTCCATTTTTAAAACAAAATGATATTATCTCATTACAAATACTCAACTTAATTACGCTAGTCATATTTGTCATCTTATCATTGATTAGTCCGTATTATGAATTTAAAGAAGTACTATATATGATACCGTTATCGTTCGTTTTAACCATCACTTCTTCGATTACATTCGTAGATATTTGGCATTTCTTCTCATTAGTAAATCGCTATGAAAATGAAGATAGATTTGATTATTTGACTGGTT
The DNA here is from genome assembly GCF_017892645.1 of Staphylococcus sp. GDY8P54P. Classification (NCBI taxonomy): domain Bacteria; kingdom Bacillati; phylum Bacillota; class Bacilli; order Caryophanales; family Staphylococcaceae; genus Staphylococcus; species Staphylococcus sp. GDY8P54P. Next base: position 357,726 of record NZ_JAESLN010000009.1, read on the forward strand.
TAGGCAATGTTAAAGAATTCGATAGACATTTGAATGAAACTACACGCATTGCAGAAGAAAATGATGAAAGCTTAGGTTTACTACTCATTGATATTGATGGTTTTAAAGATGTTAACGACATGTATTCACATGATTCAGGTGATGCTGTATTACGACAAATCGCACAATTATTAAAAAACTATGTGCCTGAACAATTTAGCATTTACCGTAATGGTGGTGAAGAGTTTTCTGTAGTGTTATATGACTACACACTAGACCAATGTGTTAAGTTAAGTGAAAGTATCCGTAAAGGCGTTGAACAATCTACTTTCCATTTACCAAACAAAGAAATGATTAAATTATCAGTCTCTATTGGTGTCGGATACCTAACTAAAGATGACTATAAATCTCAACGTACCGTCTTTAAAGTTGCAGATGATATGTTGCATATGGCTAAAAATGAAGGTCGTAATCAAGTGATGTTTAACCCTATAGTTAAATTATAACTAAATAAATGTATTTTCAAAGCTTGGGATAATTTAAATTATATATCTCAAGCTTTTTAATTTATATCATGGAACGGTCTATTCAAACATGGGGATTCAACATAATCCATAACAAATCACTTTTGAAAGTAACGTGCTTAAATCGTTAGTGTACACATGCAAATATGCTTAAGCTATAACAACTCATATGCATGACTTCAATATTTTTTATAATTAAACATATCATTTATAAATTTAAGTTTGTTACAATATAGGTGGTTAATGATAATAACAATCTGTACTGAAATAAATACTATTGAAAGTTACCTTCGTACACGGTAAACTTTCTATTGATTGATTTACGAAAAATTTAGGAGGTGCCCAGCTATGTCTGATTCGATCACTATCATTGATGAAGATAAAGTGATTGACGTTGTGCTCATCGCAGGCAGAATATTGCTTGAAAGTGGCGCTGAAACTTATCGCGTTGAAGATACGATGAATAGAATTTCAGCAAGTTTTGGCTTAGATGATACATATAGTTTTGTAACATCTACAGCGATTATATTTTCACTCAATAACCGTACAAATACAAGACTTATCCGTATACGTGAGCGTACGACTGATCTAGAAAAAATTGCATTAACAAATAGTTTATCTAGAAAGATTTCTAGTAATCAATTAAGTATAGATGAAGCAAAATCTGAACTCATACATTTACATCATGCATCACTACAGTTTTCATCTATCACTAAATTTTTTGCTGCCGCCATAGCTTGTGGCTTCTTCTTATTTATGTTTGGTGGAGTTATGAATGACTTCTTTTTTGCAATTCTTGCAGGAGCTGGTGCATTTTTAACTTTTGACTTTGTTCAACGTTATATACAAATAAAGTTCTTTTCAGAATTTATTAGTGCTGCAGTTGTGATTACGATAGCAGCTTCATTTTCAAAATTAGGTATGGCAGCAAACCAAGATATTATTACCATTGCAGGTGTCATGCCATTAGTTCCTGGTATTTTAATTACAAATGCTATTCGTGACCTTATGGCAGGAGAACTCATCGCTGGTATGTCTCGCGGTGTCGAAGCGGCACTAACATCATTTGCTATAGGCGCTGGTGTTGCAATCGTATTATTAATATTTTAAAAAGGAGTGCTCAAATGGTCATTGGCTACTATGTCTTACAGTTTATTATTAGTTATTTAGCAACGATGCTATTTTCTGTTATTTTTAATGCACCTCGACGTCTCCTTTTAGCTTGTGGTTTCGTTGGTGCTATGGGATGGATTATTTATAAAGTAACCCTTGATTTAGAATTAGGCAAAGTTATGGCTTCATTTCTAGGGAGTTTTATATTAGCAATTATGAGTCATACCATGAGTAGACGTTATAAAAGACCAGTCATCATCTTTATTGTGCCTGGCATTATTCCGCTTGTCCCTGGAGGACTTGCGTATGAAGCAACACGTTACTTAGTGAGTAACCAATATACACATGCCGTCAATACATTTCTCGAAGTAACACTTATTTCGGGTGCAATTGCTTTTGGTATTCTGTGTGCAGAGATTATTTATTATATTTATACACGCATAAAACAACATATTGGTAAAATGAATGGTAAAATATATAAGAAATCATATAATATGAATAACAGAGCATAAGGGGTGTTTTTATGAAAAATGATATTATTGAACGACTTACGCGATATGTCAAAATTGATACACAATCTGATCCACTTTCAAATTCAACACCTTCCACTAAAAAGCAGTGGGATTTATTGGATTTATTGAACGATGAATTAACTGATTTGGGTTTAGAAACTGATGTTGATGAAAATGGCTATTTATTTGCAACATTAGAAAGTAATGTAGACGAAGTTATCCCGACTGTCGGTTTTTTAGCACATGTTGATACTTCACCTGATTTCAATGCCACAAATGTCAATCCACAAATCATTGAGCGTTATGATGGGAAACCAATTCAGCTTGGTGATACAAATCGAGTTTTAAGCCAAGATGTCTTTCCTGCAATGAAACAAGTAGAAGGACATACTTTAATGATCACAGATGGTACTTCGCTATTAGGAGCAGATGACAAAGCTGGCGTCGTTGAAATTATGGAAGCTTTAAAACATTTGACATCGCATCCAGAAATCAAACATGGTCGTATCAGAGTAGCTTTTACACCGGATGAAGAAATCGGTAAAGGGCCACATGCATTTGATGTCGAACGTTTTAATGCTGACTTTGCATATACAATGGATGGTAGTCAATTTGGTGAGTTACAATACGAAAGTTTTAACGCTGCAGAAGCAACTGTAACTTGTCATGGTGTGAATGTTCATCCAGGTTCCGCAAAAGATGCGATGGTCAACGCTGTACTTTTAGGCCAGCAATTCAATGCACTTTTACCACAAAATGAGGTGCCTGAACGTACAGAAGGTTATGAAGGTTTTTATCATTTAATGAAATTTGATGGTGATGTTGAGAAAGCAAAGCTTTACTATATTATTCGTGATCATGATAAACATGAGTTTGATTTACGTAAAAAACGTTTAGTAGAAATTAAAAATGATATCAATAGTCATTTTGAAGATGAACCCATTGAAGTTGAAATAAACGATCAGTATTACAATATGGGAGAAAAAATCAAACCTATGCCACATGTTATAGATATTCCTAAACGTGTCTTTGACAAATTAGATATCCCAGCTAATACTGAACCAATCCGTGGTGGTACAGATGGTTCACAACTTTCATTTATGGGAATGCCAACCCCTAACATTTTTACTGGCTGTGATAATTTCCATGGTCCTTTCGAATATGCATCTATTGATGTCATGGAAAAAGCGATTGAGGTTATAGTTGGTATCGCCCAAGAAGTAGTAGTAACTTATCAAAATAATAAATAATATCGGTACCATATAGAGCGCTAGCTCAGGTAATCCTTAATATTGCCGCTCAATTTATTGCGTTATTAAGGCTTATGCTTGAGCTAGCTTATGTAATCACTTTTTATTTGCCAGGGTGGAACGACGAAATCTTTTTAATATAATCAGATTTCTGTTCCATCCTCTTTTTTTAATTTATGTTTTATCATTTTGGTTATGCATACATTTCTAGTCCACGTTCCCATACCTTTTGCAATGTTATGCTTGCTTAAACCTACAATGCCATCAGGTGTCATCGTTATAATGGTGCTATTTTTCATCATCTCCAAACGCTATTAAAAAAACCGTCAATTTCTATTGTAAATCTACAGAAATTGGCGGTTTTACTTGGTACAAGATGTTCAGGGCACTTTTGCCGATGTTTAATTAGTAATTTTATCGTTCTAGTACATCAATAGACAACGATGCATGCTTGTTTTATTGATTAACATCAAATTGTGTTTTCAATAACTTAATCGCTTGAACCGTATAATGTCTAATTTGAATGCCCATTTTAAAATCTGTAAAGGATTGCGGCATTTCGATAAATGTATTAAACATTGCTGTTACACCCATCGATTCAAACAAATCAAATTTATCATCAGTAGCACAAATGGCAATCGACGGTTTATTATATTTTGTAGCTAACTCAGCTAAGCGAACGGTCGTCGTTTCTAAAATTTGATCTTGTTCGTTCACACCTTCACCAAATATTATTAAATCTGCTTGTTGAATTAATGATTCTAAATGTGTAATCTGATCCACTAGTTCATGACTTGTCATAATCTCAGCATCATATAAGCCGTTTAACACTGCAGCTATACCTCCACCAGCGCCACCTCTTTGAATAGGCCCTAGTGCAATTTTCAATTCAGCTTTAAACATCTCACTTAAATACCAAATTAAATTATCTATCTCAGCCGCTTCTTGATGCGAAATTTGGTAATTTTCATATGTTTGCATAATTTCACTATTTTTACCATATAATTTACTATCAAAATCTGACATAAGTTGAATTCTCATATCTTTCAATTTTGGATTAACTTGAGAAACATCTATACGTCTAATATATTTTAGTACACGACTGCCTTGCGTAACATCGATTTCTTGCGCTTCGTCATCATAAAATTTAGCTCCGAGTGCTTGAAGCATACCAGCACCACCGTCAAAACTACCAATAGCACCTAACGAAATAATTAAATGTTCAGCACCATTTTCTATTGCATCAAGTATAATTTCACCTAAACCATAACTTGTTCTTTCTATAATTGGTCGTTGTCCTTTTAAAAATAGATTGCCTTCAATAATTGTCATGCCATTATCTGTAATACCATAAACTGCTTCTACTTCATTCATATCTGCATCATGGGCAACCACTCTGTATTTGGTACCTGATTGCCATAAAAAGACAGAATCCATCAATTCATGCCGACCATTAAACAACGGTACTTGTACGATATCCGCTTTCTCTATTTGGCTAGCAACCGCTTCTTCTACATACCGATTGGCTTGATAGCTAGATATAATACCATTAAATTCATCCATCGCTACTAATACTTTCATTTTGTCACCTCTAATATTCATATTACCTTACATTTTTCATAGCTTTATTTTTAAATTGACGCGAATACCACGCCTGATAAAATGATCAATATTCAATTACCGTGGATTTATGACTAATTCAACTTTATATTATACATGCCAAAACACAATTTTTCACATTATAAGAAACGCTTGCTAAACCTTTTAATATAACTTAAAGCTTAACAAGCGTTTCTTTTTTAAATATTTATTTTTTTACTCTTCAGCGCCTGCCAAAGATTTCACATTAATATGATCGTGACTTGCATTCCAAATCGCTTGTCCCTTCACAAAATAAAATGCTTGTGGCGATTCATGTTTTACATTCGTTTTTTCTTCTATATAATCTGATAAAGCTCTTTCTTGTTGTACGATTAAATAATAACCATCCATATCTCTTTCATATAAAAATTTGTTAAATTGATCAATAGCATTGGCTGAAATAGGACATGTTTCACTATGCTTCAGCACAAATACATATTTATTTTCTTCTAAAACTTGCTCAAACTGGTCAATCGAACTCAGCTTTATAGCCATTCTATTCACCTCTAAAAATATTTAACACACCACATTGTATCTAAAAGTGTGAAATTCCAATGATATTCACATATCATTGTTTCCAATTATACACAATTACCTTTTTATTGTTAACAGTTTATTACAAATCTCATAACTTAATTGAATAATTTATTATTGATATTTACCTTTTATTTCGGCATACTTTTTATTAAAATCCTTATCATATTGTTTTAAATCTTTACTTTCTTTCGGTAATTGATTGATGTCTATTTTAGCTATTGCTTCACCAATTTCAATTGTCTCTTCTCTTGTTTCATAGTAATTTTGTAAGCTGTAGTACATCTCAATCGTATTTTTACGCGCATCATTCACATAACCATCTGTAATTTCTGCCTTGTTTAAGTCTTTAATTTGTTTTTTTATTAATGGCATAATTTGATTTTCAATGGCTTGTTGCTCTGATTTAGCACTTCTAGCATTTGATTCTTTTTCCGCTGTATTTTTTAAATCTTTATTATTTTGTTCTAATTTCTCTTTAAAGCCTTTAACACTTTCACCTGCATTATTAGCTTTTTTCATATTTTCTTCTACTTGTGATCTATTTTTTTCAAAAAGTTTTGTATAATCTAAAATATCTTCATTTGCTTTAACTGACTGATTGTATAAATCAACAAATGTTTTAAGTTCATCAATCGCAGCTTTTTTCTTTTTGATTGATGTCAAATATTTAGATTTTAATTCCTTGGTTTCTTCGGACTGTGCTGGCAGATTTTTTGTAGCTTTCTCATATGCTTCAAATTTAGGTGTTAACCTGCTATTCAAATTGTTTTGCAATTGATTAAATTCTTTTTTGTTTTTATCAGTCATATCTGTTTTACTTAAATCATTAATGTTTTCTAAATCAATAGAATCCATTTCTTTATTGAACGCCTTTTCTTTTTGCTTTACATCATTTAAAGTGCTATCGAAATCTTTAAATTCGTTGGCACCTTCATGTCCGCAAGCAACAATTACGACAGCAAAACAAACCAATAAAACAAAGCACATTAATTTTTTCATTTCTGCACTCCTTATCATTACGTATTATACAGAAACTTATTTAACTTGAAAATAATATATGATATATTATTCCAGAATTTATAGTTTAACAATTTATTTTGATCATTTAAAGGAGTGATTTATTTCAATGTATTCGGATGTTCAACCTTTTATCAAAGAAGATGTTCAGCAAACTTTTATTAAACAATATAAGATGCTACGTCATAAATTATTGACCCTTTTAGATACACCAGTAAAAACAACACATCATATTGGAGGGACTAGCCACTTCAACTACCCTACTGAACCTATTTTAGATGTATTAGTAGGGGTAGATGATTTACATGATATCACTGCTTTAGATGAAAAAAGACTAAATTATCAAGGTTTTTATAGACTTCATCATCCATATCACAAAAAAGTAGTTATGGCTCAATTTAATAATCTCATTGATTTAAAACAAATTGCTCGATTACATATTGTTCAAATAGACTCACAACTTTATAATGATTATCTGAAGACAAATTATTATTTAACAATCAATGCATCTTCAGCAACTCACTTCGGAAAACAAAAGTACAATTTAGCAACTGATACAGCGCCAATCCGTGAATACGAAAATCAGAAACAATTACTTTTTAAACAACTACTCCGTGAAATTAATAAAGATTTATCGAACACACATCACTAACGTTTAATCATTAAAAGAATAAATAAACTGAATCGTTTTCAATAAAGCGATATACTGTTTAGCAAACAAGTTAAATCATTGGTATAATATATAAATGAATTCAACAGGAAAGGATGTTCTATAATTGCATAAAGATGACATCTTAAAAGAATTAGAAGCAATAGTTCCAAAAAATATTATAAAAGTTGACGAACCACTAAAACGCTATACATACACTGAAACGGGAGGTCAAGCAGATTATTACTTATCTCCAACGCAAAATGAGCATGTACAAGCTATCGTCCATTTTGCTTACACAAACGATATCCCCGTCACGTATTTAGGGAATGGTTCAAACATTATTATCCGAGAAGGTGGAATTAGAGGCATTGTCATCAGTTTACTCCAGTTAGATTATATTGATGTTTCAGATGATGCAATCATCTCAGGAAGTGGTGCTGCAATTATTGATGTATCACGTACTGCACGAGACAATGCACTAACTGGATTGGAGTTTGCCTGTGGTATCCCAGGGTCAATTGGCGGTGCTGTATTTATGAATGCGGGGGCTTATGGTGGTGAAGTCAAAGATTGTATCGATTATGCCCTATGCGTTAATGAAAAAGGAGACTTAATCACACTGACAAACAAAGAGCTTGAGTTAGATTATCGTAATAGTATCGTTCAAAAAGAACACTTAGTTGTATTAGAAGCTGCATTTACATTAACGCCTGGCAATCTACAAGATATCCAAGAGAAAATGGATGATTTGACTGAAAGAAGGGAAACAAAACAGCCACTAGAATATCCATCTTGTGGCAGCGTCTTTCAACGACCACCAGGACATTTTGCTGGTAAATTAATACAAGATTCAAATCTACAAGGCTATCGCATAGGTGGCGTAGAAGTATCAAAGAAACATGCAGGTTTTATGGTAAACGTAGATAAAGGTACTGCAACTGATTACGAAGATTTAATACATCACGTACAAAAAACAGTTAAAGCTAAATTTGATGTTGAACTTCATCCAGAAGTTAGAATCATCGGTGAGCATCCTATTGAACGTTAGGAGTGTTATAAGATGCCAAAAATATATGGTGCAACTGTAGATAGCGAGACACGTTGTACACACTACCATACACCGTTAGATGTAATAGCAATTAAATTCAAATGCTGTAATAAATATTATCCATGTTATAAATCTCATAATGAAGACACCTCTCACCCAATACAGAGATGGGAAACTGAAGCGTTTAATACAAAAGCTATTTTATGTGGTGTATGTAAACATGAAATGACAATCAATGCATATATGTTGATTGAAGCTTGTCCAAACTGTGATGCCCATTTTAATAATCGCTGTAAATATCATTACAGCACGTACTTTTCTATATAATTGGCGTTTAACAATAAGAGAGAGACAGAAATTTATTTTTCTAATTTCTGTCTCTCTCTTTGATATATTCAAATATCGTAAATCCATTTTAAACATAGTAAAGGCACGTTCTCTCAAACACTATCTTCTTATTGAATGTTTATTTTGTCCTTTACAAATTGTACAAACGCTTCTGCATCACCTTTTTGTATATCTTTCATCGGCATTGGTCCAATATTAAATGTGAAATGAATGCGACCGTCTTCGTATGTAATTTTCTCTACTTCATCATAACCTATACTTCTATAATAGAATTCCCCATTCATATCTACATTTAAAATAATGCGTTCGTTTGTAGCAATAAACGCACCTTCAAATTCTGTAGAACCTTGTACAGAATACTCTATCGTACCCAATACACTGGGACCTTTCTTTTCTGTTGGAAATAAATCATTTGGGTTCACATTATCTAAAATCATTTTTATGTCACCTTCTTTTACTATTTTTATTCATTATACAAGTTTTCAACTCAATTTATTACTTAAGTGCTCAATGTCATTTTAGTACTGAGCCAAACAAAAAACAATTGAGACTAATCAAGCGCATCCCTGTCACATTTATTAACAACCGGTAAGCAAGACTATACCATATTAAAAAAGCAGTGAATTCACGTTTAAAGTGATTTTCACTGCTTTTAGTATACGTTATTAAGACAATCCCCACTTATGCCTATTACTATTTTTTATCTATTGCTTTCTCAACTTCTTCAATTTGTTTAATTGCAGTTGTTGTTGAACCACTTGAGAAGTACCAAAGTTTTGGATCCAATTCATATACTTTATTATGTTTAATCGCATCAACATCTTTGATGACATCATTGCTCAATGGTTTTTTAGCAGTAGATTTACCTGCTACAGCTTGTCCGCGGTCCATCGCAAAAATAATACCAGGATTTTTTTCTGCAACATATTCATTTGTAACATTTTGTCCATGATTACTTTCTTTAATTTCTTTATCTGCTGGTGTAAAGCCCATTGTATTAAATATCATAGAACCAAAACGTTCACCTGGACCAAATGTTGATAATTCACCTTCATTTACTAATAAATATAACGCTTTTTGATCTTTTAAATCTTTTGTTTTTTCTTTTATACCTGCGATCTTATCGTCTAATTTTTTATTAAGAGACTTAACTTCATCTTCTTTTTGATAAATTTTACCTATTTTTTCAGCGTTTGCTTTAAGCGACTTAACTTCATCTTTATTATCTACGCCTATGTAAACAACTTTAGCATCTGGTGCTGCTTTTTTAAATTCATCCAAGTTTTTTTGGTTAGCTGTACGTCCAGATATGAATATTACCTCAGGTTTTGCTTCTGCAACTTTGTCAAAATTCACTTCTTTCAAACTACCAGTATTTAAATATTTATCACTTTTAAATTCACTTAAGAAATCTGGTAATGATTTAGCATCTTCACCTTTAGGAAGTGCTTTAACTTTATCTTCAAGTCCTAACTCTTTTAATGTATCTAATGCACCATAATCAAAGACAACTGCATTTTTAGGATTTACTGGAACATCAACTGATTCTTTTACAGATTTTGCGTCACTGCCATCACGCTTTTCGCCATTAGCTTTATAATTATTTTCTATCTTAACTGTTTTATTTGATTCATTATTATCTGATTTTGTGTCAGATGACTTTTTGTCGTCTGAACCTCCATTATTACATGCTACTAATAAAAACATTAAACCTATAACCATAAATAAAGCAAATTTCTTCATATGTTTAATCCTCCTGGAATAATAAAGTTAATCACCATTTCAATATGCCTTTTAAAATGAACAACGTTGCAGTTGCATCACTCCCTTCATTAACAACCATTTCATTTTAGACTGATTGTAATATCGATAGTTCATACTCTGCTGTTTCTTCATCAAAATATACACAAATACGTTGTCCGCGAATGTCTTCAATTTTAACGTCCATATCATATAGTGTCTTAAGCGTATCTTCTTGTATAACTTCATCTTTAGTACTTGCTTTGACCATTTCTCCATCTTTCAATGCAATGATGTCATCTGAATAGCACGAAGCAAAATTAATATCATGAATGACAACAACAATAGTTTTATTGAGGGATTTAGCGAGTTGACGTAATGTTTTCATAATTTGAACTGAATGTTTCATGTCTAAATTATTTAATGGTTCATCAAGCAAAATATACTCTGTGTCCTGTGCTATCGTCATAGCTACGTATGCACGTTGTCGTTGACCACCTGACAATGTTTTTAAGTAACGATGTCTAATTTCTTTAAGATTCAATAACTCAAGTGCATACTCAACTTGCGCTCGATCCGCCTCATTTAAGCGTCCTTTTGAATATGGAAATCTTCCAAAATTAACAAGTTGCTCCACAGTAATATTTAACTCAGTATGATTGGCCTGTTTCAAAATAGATAATTTTTTAGATAACTCATTACTTTTATATTCAGATATAGCTTTCCCCTCAATCTCAATAGTTCCTTTATCGAAATCAATCAAGCGTGTGATTGCTGATAATAAGGTACTCTTACCAGCGCCGTTTGGACCTATCATTGAAGTTAAACGCCCTTTACTGATTTCTACATTAATGTCATTTAAAATCGTTTTATCTTGAATCGTTTTAGTCAATCCTTGAACACGTATCAATTCGCATGTCTCCTTTTAATTAATAGATAGATAAAGTACGTTCCACCTACTAAGTCTATAATGATACTCACTTGCGTCGTCGCTTCAAATAAATTTTCCACTACACTCTGTGCAATAAATAAACTCAACCAACTTAAACAAATCGTTGCCGGTAATATATATTTATGTTCATAGGTTTTCATCAATTCGTGTGCTAGATTAACAGTTAACAATCCTAAAAATGTAATTGGACCTACCAATGAAGTAGAGATGGATACTAATATCGCAACAAGTATAAGTAATAATCTTGTAACCATTTTATAAGACAAACCTAAATTAATTGCTTGGTCTTTGCCTAATAAAAGTACATCTAAATACGGTATCGCAATCACTGTAATAAGGATTAATATCATTAATATAACTCCGCACAGCATCACCAATTTACTATTGGAAGCATCAAAATTGGCAAACATTGAACTCTGAACTGCCAAAAAGTCTTCAGGGTTAATAATCAGTTCTAAAAATCCAGTGATACTTCTGAAGAAAGTGCCTAAAATAACTCCTATGAGTAAAATAAAGTATATTGACACATCACCAATTCTAAAAATGCCTTGAAATAGTAATAGTGAAAATATAACCATTACTAACAGTGAAGTAGCAAAACTTAAATATATATTAGTAACAAATGCAGACTGTACACCAAACACAAATACCAGCAATACTTTCACAAACATATATACAGCATCAAGACCCATAATCGACGGTGTTAACAAACGATTCGTTGTAATTGCCTGAAAAATGACTACTGAAGCTGCAATTGCTCCACCTACCAATAGCATAAGCACTAATTTTCTAAAACGGCTGATAAACTGGTATCTAAAAATTTCGAAATCAATACCGATGAAAAGATAAATTAAAGCAACACATAAAGTGATAGCGATTAATATCATTAACTTTGATTTAGCACTAATCTGCATAATTATGTCTTCCTTTCATCAATAAGATTAAGAAAATAATCGTGCCAAAGACACCAATTGTTAAACCAATATTTATTTCATATGGATAGACAATAATCCTACCAATTATGTCAGAAAACATAACAAATACTGCCCCTAACATTGCTGTATGAGGCAATGCTTGTTTTAAATGATCACCTCTAAAAATTGACACAATATTCGGAACAATGAGGCCTAAAAATGGTAATGTCCCCACTGTAACAACTACAAGCGCTGTTATAGTTGCAGTGATAAATAAACCAATATTTATTATTTTTTCATAGTTAACGCCTAAGTTATTACTAAAATCTTTCCCCATCCCTGCAATCGTGAAATGATTAGCAAATATATATGTAAGTATTAATAAAGGAATGCTTAAGTATAATATTTCATATCTACCACTCGTAATGATAGCAAAATTTCCGTTAAGCCAGTTGCCTACACTTTGTACAGTATTCGTTCTTAAAGCAAGAAATGTCGCTAAGCTAGACACAATACCACCAAGCATAATACCTAAAAGTGGAATAAAAATAACATCTGTGAATCGTATGTACTGTACTAATTTAACAAATAAGAATGTGCCACCGATGCTTAATATTACTGCAAATATTAATTTAATAATAATATTCTCTTGTGGAAAAAATATCATTGATATTAAAATACCTAACTTGGCCCATTCCATTGTCCCTGCTGTCGTTGGACTCACAAATTTATTTTGCATCATCTGCTGCATAATAAGTCCAGAAAGCGCTAAAGTACTTCCAGAGATTAAAATACTTATAGTTCTGGGGATCCTACTAGACACGATGATATTTATTTGTTCATGCGTTAAATGAAAAATATCAGTAATCGATACTTTACTAACGCCTATAAATAAAGAAAGGATAGTTAAAAAGAATAAAATAATAGCTAAGACAACGCCATTTAGTAAAAATTTCATAGTGAGTAATTAATCCTTTCATAAACGCTATATCGTATTGAATGTGATAATCATTATCAATACCTATAAATTAAATTTTATCATCTTTGCAAGTAAATTCAATAGCAATAATAGAGATTATCAAAACAATTCTCCATTTATGTTAAAAATATCTAAATTAGAAACTAATACATTTAATCAAGTACTTTCATTTTATACTCAAGTATTTATAGAAATTTTTGTCGTTTCACTTGAATCACTCATTCAACTATTACGTAAGACAAAATTAGTGTTCGAATTAGTTGTATTGGCATAAAATTTGTAAATTGTAGTACATCGAACGAAACTTATACAAATTAAAAAAACGTCAATTTCTATATAATTTCAATAGAAACTGACGTTTTTTGGTGATTAAAAATTGCTTATATTTCAGACATCTGCAATCACTAAATTTTATATTATTATGATAGTTGAAATGGTCGCAATTTAGTCTTCAAAAATAAAATCTTCATCTTGTAATGCTTCAACGTTTAGCGCTAATGTATAACCATCGCCTTTAACAGAGAAGAAATCATGGTTTTTTGTAGATGTATCTAGCGCATTTTCGATAATTGGATTAAATTCTCTCTCTTCAAAGTACGGATCAAATCCAAGGTTTGATAATGCTTTGTTACCATTATATCTTACATAGTTAAGCACATCTTCAGTTAAACCGATATCATCATATAAAGATTGTGTATAAGAAACTTCGTTTTTATATAATTCATCTAATAGTTTATACATTTCTTGGTCTGCTTGTTGTTTTTCACTTTCAGACAATTCATTTCGTAAACTTTGCGCATCCATCCCAGTAAACACACCATGAATAGATTCATCTAATAAAATTTTACGAATGATTTCTCCTGAGGTTGTCATTTTACCTTGCCCAGCTAAATATAATGGGTAATAGAAACCAGAATAGAATAAAAATGTTTCTAGAAAAACACTTGATACACGTGCGATATATTGATCATAAATCGATGCTTCTTTACCCCATAATTTATGATAATTATTTACAATTTTATCCGATTTAAATTTCAAATGTGGCTCTTCTAGGACCCATTTATCTAATAAGTAGTTTGTTTCGCTAGATGGTAATAAAGTTGTAAAGATGTGAGAATAACTTTTAGCATGAATTTGTTCCATCATCGCCATAAAGGAATAAACCGCTTTTTTACGTAAATCTGTAGTATGTAACATGATTAATGGCATGCCATCATCTGCTTGGTGTGTATCCAGACCAGTTAAACCTGCTAATGCTTTTTTAAATGCGTTTTTTTCTTCATCGGATAATGTTTTCCAACTTGCAATATCTTTTGAAACTTTAAATTCAGTTTCTACCCACATTTGCGAAATATTTTGTCGCCAAAACATATTTGTCATATCTTCTTGAGTATTCCAATTGACTGCTTTCATTTAGATAATTCCCCTATCCAGTAAATATTTATTTGAATTATAAAACACAGAAAGTGGGACAGAAATCTAAATATATCTTTAGATTTTCTATCCCTCTGCATAAGTGACTCTATTTCTATAATGTTGATACACTTTAATTTAAATCATGTTCACTTAATGCATTACCTTTTTGTTTTTAAAACATATGCGATATTTCAAGATTCATATTTCCTTGTTTATTAAATTAGATAGCCTCGTTTTATATTGCACAACTCGTACATTCTTCAACACTTAATAATTTATTTCTAGTGTAATATAAAGATTTCAACCCTTTATGATGTGCATAAACATATAATCTAGATAATTCACGTGTTGATATCTCTGAGTTTACATAAAGAATTGTAGAAATACCTTGATCCACATGTGTTTGGATCGTAGCAATTAAATCGATTAATTTCATTTGATCAGTATTGAATGCAGATTTGTAGTACCACATTGTTTCTGGTGATAAGAATGGCATTGGATAAAACGTTTCTGCATTACCGTAAGTACGGCGCTCAATTTGGTCAACTATCGGCATAACTGAACTTGTCGCATTTTGAACATAAGAAATGCTTTGTGTTGGTGCAATCGCTAAACGATATGCGTGGAATAAGCCGTGAGTTTCAACTTCTTTTTGTAATGCTTTCCAATCTTCAGGTGTAGGAATTTCTAAACCTTCAAATAATTTACGTACTTTTTCATATTTTGGTGCAAACGTTTGCGAAGTGTAAAACTCAAAATATTTCCCATTCGCATAATCTGATTTATCAAAGTCTTTAAATGTTTCTTGTCTATCTTTTGCAATTTCCATGGATCTTTCAATTGAATAATAGTTCATCATCATGAAGAATATGTTAGCAAAATCTTTTGCTTCTTCAGACTCATAACCAATTTTATTTTTGGCTAGATAACCATGTAGATTCATAACGCCTAATCCAACTGAATGTAATTCACTATTAGCTTTTCTAACACCTGGCGCATTTTGTATATTTGCTTCATCACTGACCACTGTCAATGCATCCATGCCTGTGTGCACTGAATCTTTAAATTTTCCAGATTCCATAACATTAACAATATTTAAAGATCCTAAGTTACAAGATATATCACGTTTTATTTCGTCTTCGATACCATAATCGTTAATAATAGACGTTTCTTGTAATTGGAAGATTTCTGTACATAAGTTACTCATTTTAATTTGACCAATATTAGAGTTAGGATGTACTTTATTCGCATTATCTTTAAACATTAGATAAGGATAACCAGATTGCAGTTGTGTTTGTGCAATCATATTTAGCATTTCACGAGCATCTTTTTTCTTTTTATCAACATTTGGATTGGCTACTAAACTTTCGTAGTATTCATCTAAATTAATGTCATCTAACGTTACACCATATTCATTATAAACTGTATGTGGTGCAAACATATAAAAGTCTTTACCTTCTTTTGCCAGTTCAAAGAATTTTGAAGGTACAATTAAACCAGTAGAAATAGTTGATAATCGTAAATCTTCATCCGCGTTAACTTTTTTAGTATCTAAAAATTCTTCTACATCATAATGGAAAATATTTAAGTACACAGCACCAGCCCCAGGACGTTGTCCTAATTGGTCAGCATAGCTAAATCCACCTTCAAGAGATTTAGCAACAGGTAATACACCTTTTGCCACGCCTTTAATACCTTTAATCGCTTCTCCTCTAGCACGCAATTTAGATAAGTTGATAGCAACACCGCCACCAATTTTACTTAACTGTTTCGCTGTAGAATCTATAAAATTGATTGAATTTAAACTGTCGTCTACTTCTAGTAAGAAACATGACACAAGCTCACCACGACGCGCACGCCCAGCATTTAAAAACGTTGGCGTTGCTGGTTGATAACGTTGTTCAATCATAGCTGAGATAAGTTGTCTAGCTGTTGGTTTATGACCATTTGCTAGATATAGTGCAACAATCACAACATGTTGCTTATAATCTTCTAAGAACTGTGTTTTATCGTTTGTCTTCAACGCATAGTCTTTAAAGAATTTACTTGCTGACATATAACTGGCAAAACGAAAGTCAATACTTTTAGCATAATCTGTAATTTCTTGTAAATCCGCTTCTGAATATTTTTCAAAAACGTCAAAATAAAAATCGTTATCCACGAGATAATGTAAGCGTTCAATTTCAGTATCAAAATAGATTGTCTTATCTTGAATCTCTTCTAAATAAACTGCTAGCGCTTCTTGATCCTTTTCCAAATTAAAGAAACCATTATCTTTTCTTTTTGTAACCTCATTGTTTAATTCAATATGATTGTATTTCTTCTCGTCCATAATCTTCATTGAAATTTCCCACCTTATCTTTAAATTCATCTATATCATCTGCAGTGCCCTGTACTTCAAACTTCAATAATAATGGAACTTGGTAACGTTCCGAAATTGATCGTCCAGCTTTTGCGAAATTTTGTCCCCAATTACGGTTTCCGCTAGCTGCAACAGCTTTTAATAAATCATCATTTACTTCTAAAAACGCTTGAACTGGTTGGGGTACCTCACCAAATCCTATTGTCCCAGTGACCAAAACGAATGGCTCCTCAATTCTCTCTGAACAATTATTTTGCGTGATTTCCATAACATTTGTCAGTTCGGTTTTTTTTATAAATCTGCGCACATTGCCGGAAAACGAAAAATATACCACTTTCATTGGCTCACCTTCTTTCTAATAGAAATACGTAAGTTGGAAAATCAAAAATTGTAAGGCTTTCGAGGTGTTGCTTTTGAATGTATTAAATGATTGAAATAACCACTATATATAGTAACTTGTAATTCTATAAGTAGGTATGTAAAAACTCAACATTTAAGTATTAATGCCTTATTTGTCATTATTTAAAGCCTGAAACTGTGTGATTTTACTTAAAATTTGATTTATTATAAATAAATTGACCACGTATCAAAACACAATATATAGTGTTTCGTCCTGGCCATTAATACTATATTATGTGTTTCATTATACATAACTCATCGCCTTATTAAAAGTCTTTAATTTATGTCAAAACAATGAAAACAGTATGAAAATGGCACCAATTCAACCTTAAACTCAATTTTAAATTTTTAAAAAATATTTTTTCGACTTTTAGAGGCTCAATGCTTGCTTTTTTTAATTTCTCTTTAAAGCTTGATATATCTGGATTATCTAGCCATAGGCCTTATATATTGCGCTTCATATATTATATTTTAGAACTAATTGCTATACTTAATTACTTTTAAAATTTCTTAATGAAACACTACATAAACAGAACGTTTGTTCGTATTTATACTTTAATATATTTCCCTTTTAAATTCAAGATATATACATTTTCTAATTAACTATGCTAATATAGATACGTTAAAATTTTAAAATTGAGGCGATATATGTGAATCCAAAAATAAAAGGTATTATTGCTATTCTAATTTCTGCAGTTGGTTTTAGCTTTATGTCTGTTTTTTTTAGATTAGCTGGAGATCTCCCTGTCTTTCAAAAATCATTGGCAAGAAACCTAGTGGCAATGTTTATTCCTTTGTATTTTATATTTAAGTACAAACAACCACTTTTTGGTAAATTGAGTAGCCAGCCTTTATTAATATCTCGTTCTGCGCTTGGCTTAATTGGCGTATTATTAAATATATATGCCATCGACCATATGATTCTTAGTGACGCAGATACATTAATGAAATTAAATCCTTTTTGGACGATACTACTTAGTTTGATTTTCTTAAACGAAAAAGTACGCAATTACCAATTTATTGCTATGATCGTAGCCATTTTTGGTATGTTATTCGTTGTGAAACCTGAGTTTTCTTCTTCTATGATTCCAGCGATTGGCGGATTACTATCAGGTATCTTCGCGGCAAGTGCCTATACTTGTGTTAGAGCATTAAGTAGCAAAGAGGCACCATATACGATTGTTTTTTATTTTTCTTTCTTCTCTATAATAGCACTCATTCCATTTACGATATTTACATTCGAACCAATGTCTGTCATGCAAGTTGTTTATTTAATCGGTGCTGGCTTAGCTGCGGCTGCTGGTCAAATAGGTATTACCTTAGCCTATAGTTTTGCCCCAGCTAAAGATATTTCAATATTTACGTACGCATCTATTATATTCACCGCGCTATTTGGTTTTATTTTATTTGGTGAGTCACCAGATTTCTATGCAATTCTAGGTTATATCATTATTATTGGTGCAAGCTATTATATGTTTGAAAAAGCAAGACGCCAACCGTTAACCGTTCAGAAAAAGGAACAAAAATCTAAATATTAAAGGAGCAATTACGATGTCTGAAGGACGTAAACATGAAGATTTAAAAGATATTACTTTACTAGGAAACCAAAATAATAAATATGATTTTGATTATCGACCAGATGTATTAGAATCATTTGATAATAAACACCCGGGCCGTGATTATTTTGTTAAATTTAATTGTCCTGAGTTTACATCTTTATGCCCTATTACGGGTCAACCTGATTTTGCTACTATTTATATTTCGTATATTCCAAATATTAAAATGGTAGAATCTAAATCATTAAAATTGTATTTATTTAGCTTTAGAAATCATGGCGATTTTCATGAGGACTGTATGAATATTATTATGAATGATCTCATCGACTTAATGGATCCACATTATATAGAAGTTTGGGGCAAATTCACGCCTCGTGGTGGTATATCTATTGATCCTTATACAAACTATGGTCGCCCTGACAGTAAATATGAAAAAATGGCAGAACATCGTTTAATGAATCATGATCTCTATCCAGAAAAAATAGATAATCGTTAATCTTTTCTTGCTCACTCATAAAATTGACTAATCTTAGCTATGAAAAATCTGACAATCGTTTTTTCATAGCTTTTTTATAGGTATTGAGATTATTATTTAAAATATCTAGTCGAGCCTATAATCTCTATTCTCGATATCCCAATTACTTAAAGCCTTCCAATTGATTAATCTTATTAATTAAGAAAGCAGTCTACTGAGAAAGCTCAGAAGACTGCTATCGTAGTAATATGCGTACTAAATGTTCACACATTAAAATAGTCATATTTACAAACTTAGTTTAATCTTAAATTGAATATATCTATAAATACTTAATTAATCTTATTATATTTTTTATTTAATTCACAGTTTTATAAAGAATCCTTTTTCTCTCCACAAACATCTTTAATGCCAAGTGCCCAACTAATATTACAACCTGCAGTATAACCAGGTTCTCCGTCTTTCCAACCACCTTTAGTTTCTAAATATTTTGCAGTGTCTTTAGCCTTTCCCTTTGCACTCGCATCAGGAGAATCAACTGATATACCTCCAAATAACAAGATTGCAGAAAAACTAATCAACAATTTTTTTACTGTTTGCATATTAAAATCCCCCTTTATATTAGATACAACTAAAATAACACTTTCTTTGAATAGTGGCAATATTTTAAATATTCTTTTTTTGAGAATATTATTGAAATTTAATTTAATTAAGCGTAAAATCATTTTTATACATTCTTATAGGGAGTATGAAAGGACGGGGAATGTTTTTATGCAAAATCAAGATAAAGCCCATGAACAAGCGGTTCAATCCATCCCACAAAAAGGATTTTTTGGACATCCTAAAGGGCTAGGCGTATTATTCTTTGTTGAATTTTGGGAGAGGTTCAGCTATTACGGTATGCGTGCCTTACTCATTTTCTACATGTATTTCGCTATCAAAGATGGCGGACTCGGCATGGATAAAAGTACTGCACAGTCAATTATGGCAGTATACGGGGCACTGATATACATGACCTCTGTACTCGGCGGATGGATTTCCGATAGAATTACAGGAACACGCGGAGCAACGTTTTACGGTGGTATTCTAATCATTATTGGACATGTTTTCTTAAGTTTACCTTTAGATATCGTAGGATTATTTATTTCTATGTTCTTTATTATTGTAGGTTCTGGTTTAATGAAGCCAAGCATTTCAAATATTGTTGGTAGATTATATCCCGATAGAGATACACGAATAGATGCTGGTTTTGTTATATTCTATATGTCTGTTAACTTAGGCGGATTACTTTCACCTATTATTCTAGATCGCTTTGTACATACAGGTAACTTCCACGGCGGTTTCCTAATCGCTGCAATTGGAATGGCGCTTGGACTCGTTTGGTACATATTTTTCAATAAAAGAAATTTAGGTCAAATTGGTACAAAACCAACCAACCCATTGAATAAAAGTGAGAAGAAAAAATATGGTATTTTATTTGCTGCAATCATTGTAATCATTGCAGTTGTATTATTAATTACTGGCTTAACAGGCACATTATCATTTAATTTAGTTAGTACAACAGTACTTATACTAGGGATTGCATTACCAATCGTATATTTCACAATTATGATTCGAAGTAAAGAAGTCACAGATGATGAACGCTCAAGAGTAATCGCATTTATACCGCTATTTATACTTGGCGTAATATTCTGGTCTATTCAAGAGCAAGGTGCTAACGTTCTTAATCTCTTTGCATTTGAAAGCAGTGACATGAAATTAAATCTATTTGGGTGGAAAACAGATTTCGGTCCTACACTCTTCCAGTCGATAAATCCATTATTTATTGTATTGTTAGCGCCAGTGGTTTCATTGATTTGGGCCAAAATGGCTCGACGTCAACCAAGCATAGCAACAAAATTTGTTTTAGGCGCAATATTAGCAGGTGCTTCTTACATAATGATTGGCTCTATTGGGCATTCAGCTGGCGGTGCAGACATTAGTGTCAACTGGGTTATTCTATCTTATATTATTTGTGTTATCGGTGAACTCTGTTTATCACCTACAGGTAACAGTGCAGCAGTTAAACTCGCACCAAAAGCTTTCAATACGCAAATGATGAGTTTATGGTTATTAACAAATGCCTGTGCACAAGCTATAAATGGTACTTTAGTGAAGCTCATTGAGCCTCTGGGACACAAAAATTACTTCCTATTTTTAGGAAGTATTGCAATTGTAGTTAGTTTGATTGTTTTAGCATTTGTACCAAAAATCGTCAAAGGTATGCGTGGCATTAAATAGCACACGTATCAAGCCCACTTCTCACTTTATTGAGTAAGTGGGTTTTTTCATGCGCTAAAGCTCAGATAAACATTATCCTATTCATCCTTGCAAAAAATTGTCACAGCAAAAAAATTTAAAAATAAAGTAAATGCCACCAACTCTTCCTATATAATTATAACTGTGAAAATATGGGTAAAGTGAATAAGCAACAAAATTTAAAAGAATATGGTGAAAAAATTGGAAAATACTAAATTCAAACACGGTGTCTTATTTTATCATGAATATAGTGGTATTAAAGATATATATCGGGGACTTGGAGATGTAGCAGCTTCCTTAACTACATTTTGTAAACATCTGTCGCTTCAACTAAGTGAAGACGAGGGTGATATTATAAGATTTTGTCAGAAGATTAAAGACCAAAGTTATAGTGACGATGTAGATATCATTTTCCTCCTTGGTGGCGATGGTACTGTCAATGAATTAATCAATGGCATAATGCAACATGAATTGAATATCCCTATTGGTATTATTCCAGGTGGCACATTTAATGATTTTGTTAAAACATTAAACCTGAGTCCACGTCATAAAATGGCCAGTCAACAACTTATTCAATCAGAGTTGCAGTCTTATGATGTTATGAAAATCAATGATCAATACGCACTAAACTTTGCTGGATTGGGACTCATTGTTCAAAATGCAGAAAATGTTCAAAACGGCAATAAGGACATCTTTGGCAAATTGAGTTACGTAGGATCTACAGTTAAAACTTTGCTTAATCCGGAGCATTTTGATTATCAATTAACCGTTGACGGTAAAGTTATTGATGGTAATACTGCAATGCTCGTTGTTGCTAATGGGTCATTTATAGGAGGCAGTCGCATACCTTTAACAGACCTTTCACCTAGTGATGGTTATCTGAATTTATTTATTTTTAAAGAACACAGTTCGAGTGTATTGAGTGATATATTTAAACAAAGAGATAGCATGAACTGGAACCATATGACAAACGGTATTCAGCATTTATTATCTAAAGATATCAAAATAGAGACCACACCCGAAATGAAGGTGGACATCGATGGAGAAATTGCATTAAAAACACCTATCCATATTGAAGTCATACCTAAAGCAATACAAATTTTAACGTTACCTGAAAATACGCCTGATAATGAATATGAATAAATACACTATATATAATGTTTACTAAATAAAATCTTATTCAAAAGGACTAATCCACGTACACAATGGATTAGTCCTTTTGATATAGCGTTTAGAAATGTTTACTCTCTTAAAGTATAGATAGTACACTTGAACTTATCGCCCGCTCACTCATGAATTTTCAAGATTCTGCACATTTTAAGTATAGCATCATTAAAATTACATATTTAAACACACAAAGATACGTGCATGTCATTAAATTTATATATCGTAATCACGGTCACCTAAGAAATATTTTTCAACATCATACCAGTCATCTACACGTGTAAAACGATCATCGTTTACATTATGAGACGCAGTATACATAATTGGCTTACCTGTAAATATAGCTAACTGACGAGGGTTGTCATCTATGAGATAGTCTGCATTTACGATATCTTTACGCCCACAAAAAACAAAGTGCTGTGGATCTAAAAATGGAAAATACTCTCTTAACCATTCATATTTATCATGAAATGATGTAGGAACATCCATTGCAGCAGTAGCAATATAAACATCATAGTATTCAGTTAATTTTTTCACAACTTCTTGAGCATGTGCCATCACTTTCAATTTTTTGAAAAAACCTGGTTCGCGTAAAATTTCATGCAATAAGCCATCATGTTCGGGCATTGCGTGACGTAATTTTTTACCGTCCAGCATATCATAGGTTATACCTAAATCTGTACGTTTGTTCACATCTTCAATCAGTGCACCTACTGTATCAGCAAGTACTTCGTCCATATCAATAGCAATTGATTTTCTAGTCATCTCATACTCTACTCCCTTTTAAGTTCTCATTCACTAACAATGATCACGCATGATTACATTAATCATCTGACAACATGACCCTGTTTATCATTATTAGTATAGCAAAAAACGTTCAATGAAACCAAAATTGTACATAAGCCTATCATAATATACTATATAAATTAAATATTTTCGTTATATAGTTCAAGCTTTATACATTTTAATTTATTGAACGTTATAAATGATGTTTGTTATAAATCAAAGTTATTTAATACTTCGATCATTTTATCATTTTGCTCAGGGAAGCCAATCGTAATTCTGACACCATTCGGAAATTCTCTTGTAATGCACCCCTGTTTTAACAATGCTTCATACAATTCGTGAGGTCGTGACGTATTCACAAAAATGAAGTTCGTTTGGCTTGGATTTAATTTATGACTACTAACTGAATCAAAGAATTTTGCTCTTTCTCGAGCATTTTTTTCACGAATAGAATCTAAATACGCTTGATCTTCTAATGCAGCAAGTGCAGCGTGTTCTGATAACCGTCCTACATTAAATGGTGGTCGTATAATATTCCACTTTTCAATTGCTTCTTGAGCAGCGACCACATATCCAATACGCATACCTGCTAATCCATATGCTTTAGAGAACGTTCTAAGTAAAAAAGCATTGGAAAATTGCTCTTGTAGTGCTAATGAATTTGGAAAGTCTTCAGCTGTCACGAATTCAACATAAGCTTCATCTATAATTACTGGTATTTCTTGAGGCACACGTGACAAGAAACGTTGCAATTCATCATGTGTAAAATATGTGCCAGTAGGATTATTAGGGTTACATAGCCATACAAGTTTAGTGTTATCATCAACTTCAGAAAGTATGCCTTCTAAATCAAACCCACCATCTTTTAGTGGTACCTGAACAACATCTGCTGCTTCTACTATGGCATTATGATAATATTGACCAAAAGTCATTTCACTTGTAACAATTTTATCTCCTTTAGTTAAAACAGCACGTGAAATCATTAATATCACTTCATCTAATCCTGCACCGAACAAAATACGTGCTGGATCAACATTCAAATGCTCACTTATTGCTTCTTTAATTAACGGAGAACCTGTTTCAGGATAAAATTGCAATTCATCTAAATGCTGCGTGATTGCGTCTTTCACTTTAGGTGACGGTCCATATAAATTTTCATTAGAAGCTAATTTATAAAGTTCACCCTCAATCCCGTATTGTTCTTTTAGTGCTCTTGGTGATAAACCTGGTTGATATGCTGATAATTGTTCTATTTGTTTTTTCATTGTTGATTCGGGCCTCCTTAAATTTACAGAAATTTCAAAACTTAGTAACCATTATATACCTTATTTCCATTGAAAATCAATGTAACTTTTTTTGAAGTGAGAATTTAATCAAATATAAATACGAGTTCAACTTAATGTGTGCTTTAACATAGTAAAACACATTGTTAAACTCGTATTGTCTTATGAATTAATCAATTAAATTATGTTTTTCTAAATAGTTTTTAGCTACCTCATAAGGATCTTGTTTTTTCACTGTAACTTCATAATTCATTTGTTGCATATCTTCATCAGATATCTTACCTGCTAATTTGTTAAGTGGTGCTTTGATTTCAGGATGTTCCTTTAAATATGATGTTTTAAACATAGGTGCACCTTGATATGGTGGGAATACCTTTTTATCATCTTCTAAAACAACCATATCGTATTGTTTTAATTCGGCATCTGTTGAATATGCGTCAATTAAGTTAATATCTCCGCTTTCAACTGCTTGATATCTTAATTTCGGCTCCATCGTCTTAACTTCTCCAAAATCTAAATCATATGCTTTTTTAACAGCTGGATAACCATCACCACGATCATTAAACTCTAATGTGAAACCTGGCTTAATTTGGTCACTTACTTTGTTTAAGTCACCTATCGTTTTAAGGTTATGTTTTTTCGCAAAATCTTTTTTAACTGCCAATGAATAAGTATTGTTATATTTCATTGGTTTTAACATAGTCATATCGTATTTATCTTCTAAACTTGATTTTGCTTGTTGATATACCTTATTTTCTTGTTTAGATTTCAAATCTTCCTTTGTTAACTCTCCAAGTACAGTACCTGTAAACTCAAGGTAGCCATCTATATCGTCAGATTTCAAAGCATTAAATAGGAATGAAGTTTTCCCCATGCCGTCTTTAACATCTACTGTATCATCTGTTTCTTCTTCAATTAAAATTTTATACATATTTGTAATTACAGATGGTTCTGACCCAAGTTTACCTGCTAATGTAATTTTATCTCCTTTTTGAGCAAACATTGGTCCAATAATCACTAATAGCAGAATTATAATAATTGCACCTAGAGAAATAAGTAACTTTTTATAGGACAGCTTTTGCATATACCGTAAAACTAAATCAAAAAGAATTGCTAATAAAGCTGCGGGAATCGCTCCAATAATGATCAATGATGTGTCATTTCTATCTATACCTAAAAGAATCAAATCACCAAGACCACCAGCACCAATTAAAGCTGCTAATGTAGCAGTCCCTATAATCAATACCATAGCTGTTCTAACACCTGCCATAATTACTGGCATAGCTATGGGTAATTCCACTTTCGTTAATCTTCTTCCTGGCTTCATACCGATACCCTTAGCTGCCTCAATTAATGAGCTATCCACTTCATTGATACCAGTGTATGTATTTCTTAATATCGGTAATAATGCATACACTACTAACGCAATCACTGCTGGTACCTTACCAATACCAAACAGTGGTATCATCAAACCAAGCAATGCTAATGATGGTATTGTCTGTAGTACTGCCGCAATATTCATCACAATTTCAGAAATCTTACGTGTCTTCGTGAGCAAAATACCTAATGGTACTCCAATTATTGCAGCAATGAGCAATGCAATAAATGATATTTGGATATGCTCAAATATCGTAGTTAACAATTGTCCCTTTCGATCTGAAAGTGTATTTATTAATTCATTCATCTTTGACCACCCCCTGTATGCTCGGATAGATATTTAAACATATCTTCGCGTTTAAGCACATGTTGAGTAGCAGTCGATTCATCATTAATAATGATAGCATCATGATTAGCTAAATCACTATAAATGTTTTTAATAGAGACGTCGCTGTTAACAATAGGATAGCCTTTGGTAGCTGCCTGTTCATCAATCGTTAATTCTCCAATAAGTTCTGATAGTTTAATATCTTTTTCTATTTTAAGTGATTTATCCCCAACAAATTGTTTTACAAAATCACTTTTAGGATGACTAACCATATTTTCAGGTGTATCTATTTGCTCTACATGTCCTTTGTTTAATAGACAAATTCTGTCAGCAAGTTTCATCGCTTCTTGTATATCATGTGTTACAAAAACGATTGTTTTCTTTATTTTTTGCTGTAATGCTATTAAATCATCTTGTAGTTTTTCTCGACTGATTGGATCTAATGCACTGAAAGGTTCGTCCATCAATATAACTGGTGGGTCTGCGGCTAATGCACGCACCACACCAACACGTTGTTGTTGCCCACCTGATAGTTCATCTGGTTTTCTATCTTTAAAAAGTTCTGGCTCTAAGCCAACCATATTTAACAACTCATCTATACGTTCATCAATATCCACGTCTTTCCATTTTTTCATTTGTGGTACTTGTGCAATATTTTCTTTTATTGTTAAATGTGGAAATAATGCAATTTGTTGCAAGACATAACCAATATCCCAACGCATTTCATATACTGGATAGTCACTAATTGGTTTACCTTTAAAATAAATAAATCCCTCTGTTAATGAAATTAAACGATTAATCATTTTTAATGTCGTTGTTTTACCACAACCTGAAGGTCCGATTAAAACAAAAAACTCACCTTCTTTTATATTAAAGCTAAGATCATCTACAGCCTTTTTATCCCCATAACGTTTGATTACATTTTTAAATTCTATCAATTTTTCACCCTCACTCTTTTCATTGCCTTTACTATCACTTAAAAAAATTCACATAGTTAACACATAACCGATTTATGTATCATTTAACCCTTTTGAACATAGTTAGATAAAACAAAAACGAAGTTAATTGAAACCGATCAATATCACTATTACATTTGTACTTGTATAGTATATTAATAGTTGTCAAATTAACTTCGTATTTATCGCAATTATTTCAATGTAAAATACTAATACCGTTAAAATTAAGTATATGAGATTATATATTCTAAAAACAATTATTTGCTCAACTAAATTTGAGCTTTATAAGATTGTATTGTTTCTAAAAATATTGGACAGTAGTGTTTTAATTTATAACTTCCGACACCATCAATTAAGATCATATCTTGCTTTGATTCTGGTTTTCTCTTGGCAAATTCTTCCAAAGTAAAATCTGAAAAAATACTTACTGGTGGAATAGTTAATTTTTCACTTAATTGTTTACGCACGGCAACTAATTCATCAAATAAGGCACGGTCTACGCCTTCTACAGTATTGATGTTAACTTTTTCTTTTGATTTACGTTTAAATGGTGTTGTATAAATTGAAATTTGATTATTTAGCAATTCCTTTACAGATACATCGCAAATCAATATTTCATCATGCTCATTTAAAAATCCTTTAAATCGCAATTCATCCATAAGATGACTGAGTTCAGATGTCGTATAGTTTTTCATAATGCCATGTGTGGACAATTGATTATAATCACAATAGCGAATATAATCAGAGTCTTCACCCCTTAAAACTTGAATAATAACACTATAACTTTCTTGCTGTTTCATACGTGCAATACAACTTACGATCATTTTCGCTTCGTTCGTCATGTCATATGTTTTATTTTCTCTAACACAATTACTACATTGCTCACACTCTTCTAGTTTTTCATTGGGTTCAAAATAATGTACGAGTGTTGCTTCTAGACACTTTTTAGTTTTCGTATATAGTAGCATTTTATTCAATTTTTCACCCATTTTTTCTTTGTAATCATCGTCTGCTTTTGAAGATGAAATAAAATATTGGTGTAAACCAATGTCTCTATCACTGAATAAAAGGATGCAATCACTTTTCAGTCCATCACGACCTGCACGACCCGCTTCTTGATAATACGATTCTAAATCACCAGGCATGTTATAGTGAATCACAAAGCGCACATTAGATTTATCAATCCCCATACCGAATGCATTTGTTGCAACTACGACACGCACACGATCATATACAAAATCATTTTGAGCTGCTTCCCGCTCTTTATTGGATAAACCAGCATGATATATTGTGCTGCTAATTTTATTGTTTTCTAATGCTTCATGTAGTTCTTCTACTTGTTTACGTGTCGAACAATATATAATGCCTGCTTCTTTTTGATGATCTTTAACATATTCTAATACAAACTTTTGACGCTGATACGTTGGATTAACCTGAAATATTAAATTACGTCGTTTCGTACTTGTTTTGATTTCATCGTGTTTATCGATGTTTAAGCGATCCATAATATCTTTTTGTACTTCGATTGTTGCCGTTGCTGTTAATGCTACAATTGAAAAATCTTGTGGTAGTGCAAAAACTTTATGGATGACTTCCTGATAACTTGGTCTAAAATCATGTCCCCATTTTGAAATACAATGGGCTTCATCAAACGCAACTAAGTGTATATCTAACTGCTGTAATAAGCGCATAAAATTGGCATTATCAAAACGTTCTGGTGCAACATATAAAAATTGGATTTCTCCACTTTTCAGTTGTGTTTGAATATCTTTTTGTTGCTTTTGTGTCAAACTACTATTTAAATATGCTGCGCGAATCCCCATGGCCTTCAATTGATCAACTTGATCTTTCATAAGTGAAATTAATGGGCTGATTACGATTGTGGTACCACCTAGCATTAATCCCGGCACTTGATAACAAATTGATTTTCCCCCACCAGTTGGTAAAACGCCAAGCACATTACGATGATCCATTACTTTAGTTATTATTTCTTTTTGACCTGGACGGAATGTGTCATAGCCAAAATAATGTGATAATGTTGCTTCCATGTTATATAATCCCTCATTGTTCTTTTAATTCTTCAAGCTCGCTCCATCTTGTTATATCATCTTCATACAACGTATTAAGATTTTGTTGTTCTTCATTTAATTCTTTGACTTTAGCGTAATCAGAACTTGCTTCAACCATTTCTTGTTCGATCTCTTCTAATCTATGTTCGGTTGTTTCAATACGCGCAATAATTGTTTCATATTCTTGTTTTTCTTTATATGATAGACCCTTTTTCTTTTTCTTTGCATATGTTGATTTCACTTTTGATTGTTGCTTTTCTTGCATTTGGCGTTTATCTATCTCTTTTTTATATGCTTCATAGTCATCAAAACTTCCTATGATACGTTCTAATTTGTCATTATGAATATACCAATATTCTTGAGCAACTTTATTTAAAAAGTATCGATCATGACTCACCGTGATGACTGTACCACCAAAAGTAGCGATATAATCTTCTAAAATGGTTAAAGTTTCTGTATCCAAGTCATTCGTCGGTTCATCTAATAATAGAACATTAGGTTGATGTACTAATAATTTTAATAGATACAATCTTTTTTGTTCTCCACCAGATAATTTATACACCTTTTTTCCATGCGTTGCACTAGGGAATAAAAAGCGTTCTAACAACTGTGTAACAGAAACAGCAGTTCCATCTTTTTCTTTAGCTACTTCACTTTCTTCACGCAAGTAATCGATCATTCTGATGTCTCGATCTAAGCGCGCTTCAGTCTGTCTGAAGTAAGCAATTTTAACAGTTTGACCAACTTTCAATGCCCCTTCGAACGCTTGGTCATCACCATTCAAAATATTCAATAATGTTGTTTTACCGGCACCATTTGGTCCAACGATACCAATTTGTTGTCCATTTTGTATAATTTCTGTGATGTGTTCAAATAATACCTTATCGCCGATGCGTTTTGACACGTTATCAAGTTCAAAAACTTGTTTACCTAAACGTGAATATGCAAGATTTAAAGAGGCTTTATCTTGTTGTTGCTGATTTTTTACATCATGTTCTAAATCTTTAAATCTATTTTTTCGTGCTTGTTGTTTAGTAGAACGTGCTTTAACTCCTGCACGCATCCAAGCTAATTCTTGTTTATATAATGCACGTTGTTTCGCTTGTTGTTTTTGCTCTACGACTTCATTTTCAGCGCGTTGTGCGATGTAATCTTCATAATTACCGGGATAAGTAGTTAATTTCCCACGATCTAATTCAATAATGCGAGATGATACTTCATTTAAAAAATAACGATCATGAGTTACGAACAGCACTGTATGTGGATACTGTTTAACATAATTAATTAGCCAACTAATTGACTCAAAATCTAAATGGTTCGTAGGTTCATCCAAGAGTAATAAATCTGGTTGCTCTATAAGTGTTTTAGCAAGACCAACTCGTTTTTGTTGGCCACCCGAAAGTTCTCTCACTTTTTTAGTCGTATCATTGATGCCTAGCTTTGATAAAATAGTTTTGATTTCAGCACTATAATCCCAAGCTTGATATGTATCCATTGCTTCTTGTGCTTGCATCATCTGTTGAAAATCTGTCTCATTCTGTGTCTCACTATATTTTGTTACAGCAGCTTCATATGAACGTATCACTTGAAGTGTCTTTGTCTCTGACGTTAATACCGCTTCAAAAACCGTTAAATTTTCTTCAAATTCTTGCTTTTGAGACGAATAACGTATGCGATATGCATTAGGATGTGAAACCTCTGCCTCGAAGTCTTCATCCAAACCAGCGATTACCTTTAACAAAGTACTTTTGCCTGTACCATTAATACCTACAAGACCTATTTTTTCTCCTTCAGAAATAGACAGATGCAAATCATCAAAAATGATTTTATCGGCATATGATTTATGTAAATGTTCAATTTTGTAGGCTTCCATCGTCCAACATCCTTTTTAATATCGAAAATTATAATTAATTCTGTTAAACTTAATTTCAGTTCTATATATTATACACCTTTTTGAACTCAAATGATACAAGGGAGCGTAGCTTATGTCAGATTTTTTTCAAGACTTACCTCCTTTTATCCAAGCACTCATCGCCGGTATCATCACTTGGTTATTGACTGCATTAGGGGCTGCTGCAGTTTTTATATTTAAAAGAGTTAATGATAAAATACTGAACTCAATGCAAGGTTTTGCTGCAGGCATAATGATTGCTGCCAGTTTCTGGTCTCTATTACAACCATCTATTGATTATGGTTCAGGTTCATCTATTGCATGGTTACCAGCAGCAATAGGTTTTTTATTGGGCGGTTTTTTTATACGCGCGTTAGATTTAATTATCCCACACATTCACCCAAACACCCAAGACACTAACCAATACCAAGAAGGTGTAGGAACAAAAAAACTCAATAAAAATACATTACTTGTATTGGCTATTACACTCCATAACATACCAGAGGGGCTTTCTATTGGTGTAGCATTTGGTGGTGTAGTAGCCGGTAATGGACAAGCCACTTTCTTAGGCGCACTTGGTTTGGCAATTGGTATCGGGATTCAAAATATTCCCGAAGGTGCTGCGCTTTCTATGCCTATCAGAGCAGCTGGGGCTTCAAGATGGAAAGCTTTTAATTATGGTCAAGCATCTGCAATTGTTGAGCCCATATTTGCTACTATAGGTGCTGCTGCAGTACTGTTCATTACACCTATGTTACCATACGCACTCGCCTTTGCCGCTGGAGCGATGATATTTGTAGTTGTAGAAGAACTTATACCAGACTCTCAAGCTAGTAATAATACTGATTTAGCAACATTAAGTTTAATGCTAGGTTTTACTATCATGATGATTTTAGACGTTGCACTTGGATAAAAGGTAAAAGAAAAAGAAATAACTTGAATCCATTTTTTAAATAAAAAAATGATGAAGCCGAGACAATCGTCTCAAGTTCAAAACAAAGATTTTGGGGTAAATACAAGAAAAATAGCACTCAGATGATTTAATTCAATTCATCTGAGTGCTTCTATTTTTTCAATACTTCATATTGGTGATTCACTTTCTTAGGGGAACAGCTTCAGCCTGTAGTCTTCAGCTTCTCCTATTCACTCAAGCGTCTCGCCAAAATACGTCACATTTGTCCAAGAACTAAATGTCTCAAACAATCTCATTTTGAGAATGGGGATTTATGTTCTAGCCTTTTTAGCATTCTTTTTTATAATGTGCATGTTTGCTCTGGATATGTACTAATCTTCTATCCTACCCTGCTTAAAGTTCACTCATATTAAATAATTCAATACAATCATCATGCGCATAATAAAATACCATTCAATACACTTACATATATATAAAAGCCCTAATCCATTTTAAATAATGGATTAGGGCTAAAGTATTAATTATTTTTTCTCTTGTCCTTGTGGACCTGTTTCATATTTATAGTTTGATGGTTTCACTTTATCAAAGTCAGGGTTATCATAAAATCTCAATAAATCACCGTTTAGGACGTCATCACTCATTTGCAAGTCTTTTTCAGCTTGTTGTTTGCGTTTATCAAAATCGCTTGGTTTTTCTGTAACTGGCTCATTATTTTTATTATCATATATTCTACCATTTACATATTTGTAATCTTTCGTTACAAAGTCACCATTTCTAAACGGTACTGTGTCATTATGATCTTTTGACAATAAGTCTGTACCCATCATGAGATAATTTTTAGTATCAATACCCATTAAATGTAATAATGTTGGCATTACATCTGCTTGTCCAGCATAAGTTTTATCAACAGTACCTTCTTTACCAGGTATTTTCAACCAGAAGCCTGTTCGGTTTAAATCTGTAAACTTAGCTGGTGTAATGTCTTCACCTAATAATTTTTCCATCGCTTTATTATGGTTTTCAGAAATACCATAATGGTCACCATAAATCATAATAACGGAATCATCATAGATACCTTTTTTCTTCAATTCATTTACAAACTGTTCTAACGATTCGTCTAAATATCTCGCTGTCTGAACATAACCGTCAACTGTTGAATCACCAGTATTTGGTTTATCAATTGATGCATCTTCTGGAGATAATGTAAATGGATAATGGTTTGTTAGCGTTATTAAGTGACTATAGAAAGGTTCTTTTTCCTTCGCTAAATAATCAGCTGATTCATCAAAGAATTCTTTATCTTTCAGACCTAAGTTCTCTTGGTTTTCTTCTGACATATCAAAATATGTTGCATCATAAAACTTATCTACACCAAAATGTTTGTATACTTGGTCACGGTTCCAGAAAGTTTTATAATCACCGTGCATTACGCTAGATGTGTATCCTTGTTGTTGATGCATAATAGCTGGCAATGATTGGTACGTGTTATCCCCTTTAAGTGAGAATGCCGAACCTTGTGGTAAACCATATAAACTGTTATCCATAGTGAATTCTGAGTCTGAAGTTTTACCTTGTCCTGTCTGGTGGAAGAAGTTCGGATAATATCTAAAATCTTCATTACCAGAAGAAAGTTTATTTAAGAATGGTGTAACTTCCTCGCCATTTACTTTTTTGTTTATCAAGAAAGTTTGGAAACTTTCTAAGTGTATTTTAATCACATTTTTTTTCTTTGCTGCACCGAAATATTCTGGGTTTGGTTGTGTTTGTTTTTGTTTCGTATAATTTAAAACTTTTGTCAAATCATCTTCATTTGCTAACGCTTTTTGTTGATTATTTTGAATCGTTTTTACACCATCATAAACTGTGAAGTTATATGGACCTAAGTATTTCACTAAATATTTATGATCGAATGTACGCGTTAATAATTCTGGACGATCAGATTCTGCAAAAGCTAGGTTTAAGAAGAATAATGCAACAGACGCTGCCATGATTACTGGAACAAACTTCTTGCTAAACACACGCTTATCTAACCATTTTTGTTTGAAGATTAATACAAATAAATAAATGATTGTATCGATAAAGTAAACAAAGTCATACCATTTAAATGAAGCTGATACAGCGCCACCCATTGATTCAACATTTCCTACTTGATTTAATGTACTAAAAGTCAAGAAATCAGAGAAGAATCTGAAATATACAACATTTGCGTATAATAAGAAGGTTAAAATAAAACCTCCTATAAAGATAAACCAAAATGCTTTCTTACCTTTGAAGAATAAGAAAATACTCAATACTAATGCAATTAAGCTATATGGATTCATTAATAAAATTAAATTTTGAACTAACCCTTTAACACCTAAAGAAAAGTCAACATAGTATGAAAAATACGTTTTAGCAGTAACTGTTATAACAGTTAAAATAAAAAACGCAAAAAGAGTTAGTTTCTTTTTGTGTAGACTCATGTCTGTTCCCCCGATATAAATTAATAAAAGTTTGTGCTAATACCTAGCTAGATTAAATGCTTTGTACCCGTTGTTAGCGGGTAAGTGATAATTTCTACCAACATCTTTATCGTTATTTGCGAAAGTTAAAATTTAAGTTAAAAAACACGGTAACTACTGTATTTTCTTTTAAAACACATCTTTTTTTCTTATGTCACTAATTTATTTTTATAAAGTAGCAATTTTTTATTTTCAATGAATTTTATTTGTTCTTTTGTGAAAAATTATATTTGTTGTAATGTAAATTATGTTAATGCGTTTTGTTATGTTTTACATCGTTTTTACACTGCGTTCACTCTGTAATATCATTGTAATAAAACGATTATAGTTCAATTAATAAATATAAAGCAATTCTTGACTAATATCAAGTAAAAACACACTTTTTTTAATTTAAAAAGCTAATTTAACCGTTTTATGAAGGTATCATTAACCTATTATGAATACGCGATTAAAATAAGGTTAAAATTTAAATTTCCTTTATAATTATACTTGTTCTATTTAATAAATTAATCAGGCCTTGGACCTATTTAAATAAAGGTTAAATTATACAGAATGACTTAAGTAATTACTAAATCTTATCATATCCGACATTCATGCTGTTGATAATAAATACGAAAGACCAAAAGTAAATCTACGAAATAATTGCTATAGCTGAACGCTTTTCGAATAATCATTGACCATGTATTGTATACATTAATTTAGAACTATATTTTACTTAAGTATTTGTCGAAAGCAACAGACATATTATAAAAATCATCCAACATAAAAAAGCAGCTTGAGATATAAATTTATAGAAACTCAAGTAATAACTCAATGAGCTAACTATAAATAAAACAATATTGAAAAAGACAATTTCTATAATATTTCAATAGAAATTGCCTTTTTTCACTCGTCCAAGACACTTTTATTTGTTCTAAGATTCTTTAGCTCAAAAGCGTCTTAATATAATAATGTTTTATAGATTAACTGATTATTAATTTTAAATGCTAATGCTCTTAACATTTTGCTATACACACATACACTTCATTCACTATTCGTGTACATTATTTTAACATTTCTAATTGCATTCTATACTCGATACCATGAAACAGTTGATTTAACCAATTAGTATATTTTATTAAGTTCTTTTCGGCAGTTTCAACATCTATAAATTGAAATTTCAATTTAGTACCAGGATGTTTTTGACCTAACTTAGTTAAATGATAACTGGCAATTGTCCCTATTTGTGGATAGCTCCCTAACGTGTAATGATCATTTAACAAAATAATTGGCGTACCATCTCTCTTAACTTGAATTGTTCCTATTTGTACAGATTGATGTGCGGGCATATCTTCATAAAATGCTTTAACAGGTTGGCCTTCGACATACATACCTACCCTATTCGCTTTACTTGTCACTTTATATTCCCCGTAAGTAAAACGATTTAAAGCATTTTGATTAAAATCTTCTGTTCCTTTATTTTTAATGACATGAAATACATCTGACATATAATTAAAAGAAAGCGCATAGCCATCTATGCCCCAGTCAGTCTGATGTGTATGTTCAAGATTTTCAAAAAGTTTATGGTGACGTTCTGTATAATCACGTTTCATATTGATTTCGTCACCTTTTTCTAGTTTGCGCCCATGAAAACCACCAAGTTTAGACATAAAATCAGTTGAAGTAGAACCCAACCATTCATCTAGCTCGAATCCTCCACCAACGGCTAAATAGACTCTTGATGTCCGTGAAGTTTCTGTAAACTCGAGTACATCACCTTTTTCCATTAAATAAAGTTTATTGGGTAAAACTTTTAAATTAGCAGTTTTAGCTTTAAAACTGCCACCACTTAATGCAATTAAAGTAGGTTCAGTAAAACGAATACTTGCCATTCTATTGGTCATTTCTAAAGTAGCTTCATGTTTATCGTTGGCTACTAATCGATTTGCAATTTCATGTGATAATGGATCTAAAGCACCACTAGGGATTACACCATTGTGCTCATAACCGATACGCCCAAAATCTTGAAAACTTGAGAACAATCCTTCATTTTCTATTATGATTGACATGGTTTAAATCCTCCTAAATCCAATGCATCCTCTGACACAGCTTGAAATTGCACATTATCCCCTAATTTTAAAGTTGTAAAATCTGTTTGATGTGGATTAAATAATTCTACTGGTGTGTAGCCTATCACTAGCCAATCACCATAAGTATCAATTGTAGTAATGCCAGTTTTCTTACCTTCTATAATCACTGATCCTGCAGGAATAAATGCTTTTTTGCCACCTGTGTGATTGACAAACAAGCGTTTATCCATCCCTGTTAAATACGGAAATCCTGGAGAATAGCCCATCATTGATACGAAAAAATTCGAATTTGTATGTAATTTTACAAATTTGTCGAAATCCATTTTATAATATTTTAGCAAGGATGCTAAATCTGGTCCAAAGTCTCCACCATATACTACAGGTATTTGAATGGGTGAGGGTGTTTCTTCTACATGTTTTATCTCTAATTGAACAGATTGCAAAAGTGCTTTCATATATAAAAAAGGTGATTTTATATTGTGATGTTTAATCATATCTCTAGCATCATAACAAATCATCATATCCGACTCTGTTGGTACAATTTCTGTAATAAAAGGATAATTTTTATTAATAAGATATGTTTTTAATGCGAGTAAATCATCAGTTAAATCTTTGGAAACTTCCTTTTCTATAGAAACCACAATTGCTTGGTCACCTTGACTATATATCTTCATAAATTCACCTCATCTATTGTGTCTATCGATAAAATACATTTAATATTTGTATTAAGTAGCGTATTAATTCTTTAACTAAACCATAGATAAATATAAATTGAATAGCACATGAAATAGTGATGACTAACTTAGTAATATAATATTTATGGTGATTCATTAAATAGGTTACATACCATTTTGTAAGGCCGATTAGCGTAATAATTAATAAAATCCAAATCCATATCATTATTTTGCCTCGCTTGCTGACATTAGATTTTTAAGACGCATATAACTTTGTTTAACTTACTTCATAACTTACAGTTAAACTATATCTATGTGTAGCATATTTGATACATTCAATTATGGATATCAAACACTATCGCAATAACGTTTTATCACAATTATTAGAATTAAAATTTATATTTTTCTTATACTTTCTATATTCTATAGATTTATTGCAACATCGGCAACCTCTCTTAAACTATTTATCAGAAAAACTTGAATTTGATTTTGCCTTAACTTTTGCTTAAATGTTGCCAAACTATAATCTTTTTCTATTAATTCACCTTCATCTATTAATTCTTGTCTCTTACATCCTTTTAAAAAATCATCATTAAATACTGGCGTATAATAATGATCTCCTTCTTTGATCATAATATTTCCAATATCAAATTCTAATATTTTTCCTGATTCGTCATAAAGTAAAATGAGGTCAGTTTCGTGATTATGTGCTAAATGATCTCTATTTGTCGTTTTATTCGTAAGTATGCGTTTATCTTGAATTTGGGTTAATGGTACAATTTTTGCTGTAAAGCTATCTTTTTGAGGTAATTCAGCAACTTCATATTTAAAAATGCCATTGGGATATAAAATAATTTTCACTCTATACGTCCCTGTAAAATAATGGTTTTTAATTTCAGAAATCGTTTCATGCCATTGATCATCATCGAATGTCATTTGAAATTGATTTGCTGAATGTTTTATCCTGTCAAAATGATATCTCAACCTTAAAAATTTGCCTGAGTCTAATCGTAATGTTTCAAATAACTGCATTATAATCTCTCCAAAATTTTAGTCTTATCGATGAATTCTTGCACTTCAGATTCTGGATTGGAATCAATGGTAATACCTGCACCAACCCCGTATACAGCTTTCCCATTAATATATTGAATCGTACGAATAGGTACATTGAAAATAGCTTTCCCATCAGGTAACAATAAACCAATAGTTCCGCAATAGCCATTTCTTGGTGTTTGCTCTAATTGTTTAATATATTTCATTGTGTTTACTTTCGGCGCGCCGGTAATTGAACCACAAGGGAAAATAGCTTCTAATACTTGCGCTAAACTCACATGGTTTGCTAACTGCCCAGTAACCATAGATGTCATTTGATACACCGTTTGATACCTTTCAATATGAAACGGTTGATATACTTTAACTGTGCCAGTGTTGGCTACTCTACTTATATCATTCCGTAATAAATCAACAATCATGACATTTTCTGCTCTATCTTTGGTAGAGTTTCTAAGTTTTTCAAAATGTGCCTTATCTTCTAATTCTGTTTCTCCTCTGGCTATTGTTCCTTTCATCGGCTTACTTAATACAATATTGGATTGATTTTTAAATGGGCCAAATTGAAAAAATAGCTCTGGGGATAATGATGCTATTTGAACTTCTTTTGTATCAATCAGAGCAGAATAATGACCATGATTTCCGCCCTGAAGTACATGATAAAGTTCAGAAATCGGCCCTTTTACGTCATCACTCAATCTGGTTGTATAATTAACTTGGTATGTATTACCTTCTACAATCGCTTTTTGCACTTGTTTAATATGATCAATCATGCGCGCATGTCTATATTGAAATTTAAAATTATATTTACGCTGATATGCCAAAGCTTGTTCATTTAAGTCATCGTGTACTGATTCAAATACATATGCAGCAGCATACACAAATATACCTTTAGGCGTTATCGTTGCTAACTGATTATTAAAATAACTTGCCGCTTCATATGGTAAGTATAACGCCACATATTTACCTTTACTTTGATGTAATTCAGCAAATCGAATGACTTCTCCAACGTCCTGCATTTGATATGCTATTTTTTTACTCAAACATTCTTTAAATAGATATTGATACGTTTCGGTTTGTGTTTCATTTATATAATATTGGTAATTAAATTTTACTTGCATGATGCGCCTCCACACTTTCAATAAATAATTTAATTTGTTCGATACCATATTCACTCAAAAACGATTCAGGATGATATTGGACACCATAAATAGCACATTCTCGGTGCTCACAGGCCATAATTATTCCTTTATCATTGGTTGCTGTGACATTTAGCTCAACAGGAAATGTATGTATGTCTGCCATTAATGAATGATAACGCATTACATTAAATGATTTTGGTAAATCTTTGAAAATACCTTTGCCCGTGCGGGTAATTGAAGTTGTATGGCCATGGATAGGCTTATGATTCTTTACAATACGTCCCCCAAAATAAGTAATAATTTGTTGGAATCCCAAGCATACCCCTAAAATTGGTACATTATTCATAAATTGTGTGATGACTTCATTTAAAATCGGATAATCTGACGGCGTTCCTGGTCCTGGCGATATGATAATCGCCAATGGTTTCATATCGATGAGCTTGTCTATATCAATCTCATCCACATCAACCACTTTGATTGTCCCTGTATAACATTGTTTGAGATAGTCCACGATATTATACGTAAATGAGTCTTTATTATCGATTACAAGTAACATTGAATCACCTCATTTGTAGTTATATATTATTCTAATATAGTTATTATCCCAAATCTCAACTTGATTTTACAGCTTAAATGTATTATTCTAGTCACGGTATAAATGTAACAGAGGTTTCTAGCTGACACCCTCTATAAAAAACTAGACACTTGAACGACGTCTATCTTTTTATAGAGATAGGCGTTTTTTTATGGCGTCATCAGTTTTATATGGCAAAGCTAGCACGATATTTTAAGGAGTGTAAACTATAATGACACAACAGCCATTAAACAATAATAAAGCCATCGTAGTATTTAGCGGTGGCCAAGATAGTACAACCTGTTTATTTTGGGCAAAAAAACATTTTGATGAAGTTGTCTTAGTAACTTTTGAATATGGACAAAGGCATGATACAGAAATTCAGGTTGCAAAACAAATCGCTCAAGAACAAGCAGTCGAGCACCATATACTTGACATGTCCCTATTATCTCAACTCACTCCTAACGCATTGACACAACATGATATGGATATAAACGAAGGAGATAGTGGTATGCCAAACACGTTTGTGCCTGCACGTAACTTGCTGTTCTTATCTTTTGCTGGCGCCCTAGCATATCAGACAAATACTAAACATATTATCACGGGTGTATGTGAAACAGACTTTTCTGGCTACCCTGATTGTCGAGATAGCTTTATTAAGTCAATGAACGTTACACTTTCCCTCTCTATGGATAAAGATTTCGTTATTCACACGCCGTTAATGTGGCTGGATAAAAAACAAACGTGGGCTTTAAGCGATGAACTCGGTGTATTAGAATACGTTCGAAAGCGAACGTTAACTTGTTATAACGGGATTATTGGCGAAGGATGTGGCGAATGTCCTGCCTGTAAACTACGCGCACGCGGTCTTAATGCTTATCTAGAAGAAAAAGGAGCGAATTAATATGTTCCAACAAAATTACCCTAGTGTTAACCACAATTACCAATTTGAACTTAATAAGGATTTTAATTTTTCAGCCGCACATTATATTCCAAGTGAAGACGCTGGAAAATGCATGCGTACGCATGGACATACTTACTTTGTCAACTTAACAATCGGTGGAGATACCGTAGACCATAATGGGTTTTTAGTGAATTTTAGTGAATTGAAACAACTCGTACACGGTCAATTTGACCATCAATTATTAAATGAGTTACCTCAATTTGAGGGTAAAAGTCCTTCAACTGAAATTGTGGCACAAACAATATATGAGATGGTTCAGTCTTCATTAAACCAAAGGCCAAACAAACCACAATGCTTGCAAGTTTACGTCAGAGAAACACCAACAAGTTATGTCATATATCGACCAAAGGAGCCAAACCATGAGTAAAATACCTGTGCTTGAAATTTTTGGTCCAACGATACAAGGTGAAGGTCGTGTCATCGGCCGCAAAACCATGTTTGTACGTACAGCCGGATGTGATTACCGTTGCAGTTGGTGTGACTCTAGTTTTACATGGGATGGCAGTGCAAAAGAAGAAATACGCATGATGGATGCTACAGAAATTTATGCGCAATTATATGACATTGCAGGTGAATCATTTAATCACGTAACAATTTCAGGAGGCAATCCAGCTTTAATAAA
The DNA here is from genome assembly GCF_017892645.1 of Staphylococcus sp. GDY8P54P. Classification (NCBI taxonomy): domain Bacteria; kingdom Bacillati; phylum Bacillota; class Bacilli; order Caryophanales; family Staphylococcaceae; genus Staphylococcus; species Staphylococcus sp. GDY8P54P. The sequence continues at coordinate 399,798 of NZ_JAESLN010000009.1, forward strand.
AGGCATTCAAACATTAGTCGATTTATTCGAAGACAAAGGCATACAAAGCGCCCTAGAAACACAAGGCAGTAAATTCCAACCATGGATGACACAAATTGATGATTTAACAATTAGTCCAAAACCACCTAGCTCAATGATGAAACCAAATTTACCTATTTTAGATGATGTCATTGCTAAATGTAAGCCAGAAACACTCAATCTTAAAGTAGTTATTTTCAATGATGAGGACTTTGAATTTGCCAAAATGATTCATCATAGATATCCTAACGTGCCATTTTATTTACAAGTTGGGAATCCATACCTAGACGGAGAATATGTTGAATCTCACACAGAAAAGTTACTTTCATTATATGAAACCCTTGTGAATCGTGTCATGGATAGTAGCGATATGAATAATGTATATGTATTACCTCAATTACATACTTTACTTTGGAGTAATAAAAAAGGTGTTTAAATTGAGTCAATGAACCGGTTCGTTGTATAATGCTCTTTGTCTATACAATAAACCGGTTTTTACTTTGTACATAAAACATAGCAATGATTGTCACTGTAAATATAATTATTTAAAATAATAACAATTTTACAATATGTCAGATAATGACTTATAATTTTTTAAAACATCAACTGTTATTAAATGATTAAATCTAACTTAATTGATATAATGTTGCAGTGAAGTATCTAGGTTAGGAGAGCAACATGCTAATAAATATAATCATAAATATAGCTACGGTAGCAATCATACTCGTTATTGATTTATATCGTCAGAATTTCAAACAACTTAAGTTTAGCTCTATACTTTTATCAATAACCATTAATAGTATCATTAATTTAGTCCTTGTTGGTAAATACGATTACATAACATTTTATACTTGCACCCATTTAATTATTTGGACATTGTTGCAATTGTATCTCAATAAAAAAACAAAAACATATGTCATAACTGATCAAAAATTTATTGGTTTTATTTTAACGATTATCATGAGTACATCTTTAATCCTTTCATACGATACAAGTAAAGATTCTTACTATATGTCCATTCCATATTTAGCTCCAGCTATTTTTCTCATAGGTGCAACTTTATTGTTCTATAGTACATTCCAAACACATGAAAAAGAACAAATTAAAATCTTGAATCGTATTCGCAAACCAGTAGTGATTGGCCAAATTATTATTGTATTATCTTTTACAATCATGCCTTTATTAACACCTTATTGGTATGCCTTTATAATTGTACATTTATTATTCTTACTTTTTTTATTATGGCAGAATATATTTTTTTCAAAAAAATGATTAGCAAATTATATTTTGTGGTATGTAATAATTGATTATGCTATTTAAAAAGGAGGTATACTTATGTTTGGATTTATTATTATGTTAATTGTCGGCGGTTTAATCGGCTGGATTGCTGGTGGTATCGTCGGTAAAGATATCCCTGGAGGTATTTTAGGAAATATCATTGCTGGTATCGTAGGTTCTGCACTAGGTTCATGGATATTAGGTGATTGGGGTTGGCATTTAGGCGGTATCGCTATCTTCCCTGCACTAATTGGAACAATTATTCTTGTTGCCCTTGCATCATTTATATTGGGAAAATTACGTAAAAAATAAATGGTTTGTTAATTTTTTAGTTTTAAAAGAAATTCCTGAAACTTAATGTCATAGTTTCTATATCGTCAGAAGATGACTAAATAGCGAAAGCACTCAGGAATACTAAAATCTCAACCAAAAATAAGCGTCAATTTCTATTGAGATACTTTAGAAATTGACGTTTTTTGTTTTTTAAAGTGTTATTATCATGAGGGTTTATGATCTATCTTTTTTAAAATGTCATTCGTATCATCTTTAGTTGTTATTTTAACTTTGTGTGTACGGGCTCAACAATAACCTAAAATCTAAAACAACCTTTATAAAACTAAACATTACTTCTGTATCAAAATTTCTTTGACTATAACATTTTTATTTTTGCTTTTAAGAGTATTTAACTAATTTGGCTCTTATACAATTTTGTAATGTGATAATGCTTTAGATTGATATGCCGAAAGACACAGGCTCAAATCACCTCCTCGGACAACCATGCACAATTAAACTCAATTTTTTAATAAACGAAACCCCCAGACTACGCTTTTAGCATAACCTGAGGGCAGTGATTATCTATGTTTAACAAGTGTTTTATTCTTTTCAGTTTTAACCTTATGAGATGGTACATAAAAATGTTCTTCTCTATTTATACTGTTTTTATTTTGTTCTTTCTCTTCTTCTGGATATTCAGACATTTCTAATTCAGAGTCCAACCCTTTCGTTTTGTCTACCTGCTTTAAATTAGATACTTGAACAATATATTTTGGTCGCTGTTTTACTTCATAATATATCCTACCGATATATTCGCCTACAATACCGATTGAAATCAGTTGGATGCCTCCAAGTAATAAAATAGCTGCAATTGTTGAAAAGTACCCTGGTGTTTTCACACCATTAATCATAATATTTCCAAAACTAAATATAATATAAAGTAGACTCACAAAAAATACAATCAGTCCTAAATAAATCATAGCGCGTAATGGTTTATTATTAAATGAGATCAAGCCATCTATACCATAGTTCAATAATTTACCAAATGACCATTTCGATGTACCTTCTTCTCTTTCAACATTTTCATAAGTAAAAACTTTAGTATTATAGCCAATCCATTCATATAACCCTTTTGAAAAACGATTATATTCATTTAACGATGTTAATGAGTGTAACGCGCGTTGACTAAGCAATCTAAAATCTCCAACACCGTCTTCTAGTTTAATATCCTCGACAAAATGATTAATCACTTTGTAATAGCATTGCGTTAAAAATTTTCTTGAACGTTTTTCACCTGTTCTATCTCGTTTTGCGACGACTTGATCATAGCCATCCAAATAACTATCTATCATCTGTGGTATAAGCTCTGGCGGGTGCTGTAAATCAGCATCAATCATCACAACAGCATCACATTCCACACTGTGTTGGAAACCGGCAATCATTGCTGATTCCTTACCAAAATTCCTACTAAATGAAATATATTTTACATGTTCATCCTGTGCTGCCATTTCTTGAATATAATTAATCGTTTTATCTTGACTACCATCATCTACAAATAGCAAATCATAGTTATAGTGACGGTTAAGACTATCTTCATCTAATATTTCAGTTAACTTGTGATATGTTTTTAATATTACTTCACCTTCGTTATAACATGGCACTATAACTCTTATATGCATAATAAACACCTTCATTTCAATTACTTCAATTTTACTTTACCAATATTTACAGTTATTTCGCCATTCTTTTCATTTAGGTTTACACAATTTTTATATTTCCTTAATAATCAATTATAAAACTTACACTCTTTTAAAAAATTTTGAAATAGATAATACCAATAATTCGTGTCATTAAGAAACACTAAAATTTAGTTTTTAAATTTTTATGATAATGTAGAGCATATATACATATAAATATTGTTCGATATCTTTTTTGTAAAAAGTTGTAACATTGTCCATTTAGTTTATCAACTATTTGTCAGAAAAGGAAATAAAACATATATTCGTAAAATTAAAAAAGTAGGATAGAGAAACAAGTGTCATGAACACCATGCTCTATCCTACGTTATTTAAAATATTTAACGTTCACCTTTTTTGAAGAAACTACTAAAAAATAAGCCTTGATTTTGCAACTACTTCTCCATTTTCAGCTATTTTTCGCTTCAAATTTTTATAAACAAAGCTAAATTTTGCTATTTTAGATCATTACTTTAAATCGCCTATACGCACTTTATCAGGATCTTTACCTTGGCGCGCATCTCGATTTAGATTATCAATCTCAGCAATATCCGTTAATTCTAAACTAAAATCAAAAATATCATAATTTTCTTTAATACGTTTAGGTGTTTTAGACTTTGGTATAATTAAACGGTTATGTGCTAAATGCCAACGCAACACGATTTGTGCAGGTGTTTTACTATAACGTTCGGCAATATCAACAATGATAGGATGTTCAAGTAAACCTTGGTTTCTCATGAGTGGCATCCAAGCTGTCACTGCAATATCATGTTTATCGCAAAAATCTTGTAGCTCATGCTGATTGAAATAAGGGTGTACCTCCACTTGGTTCACAGCAGGCGTAATTTCTGTCTCTGCCATCAATTTTTCTAAATGATGTTGTTTAAAGTTACATACCCCAATGGCACGGATTCGACCATCTCTATATAATTTTTCCATCGCTTTATACGTTTCAATAAAAAGTCCATCTTCCTCACATGGCCAATGTATTAAAAATAAATCTAGATAATCAGTACCTAAATTCTCTATAGATTTTGTAAAAAATTCAATTGTTTTATCATATCCTTGATAATCATTCCATATCTTTGATGTAATAAATAATTCAGAACGTGGTACATCAGATTTTTTTAAAGCATTGCCTAATGCAATTTCATTTTTATAAAAGTAAGCTGTATCAAAAGCACGGTAACCAATATCTAAAGCGCTAGATACAGCATTTTCCATTTCCTCATCAGTGATTTTATACACACCTAAACCAACTTTTGGCATAGGATAACCATTATTTAAATAATATGTATCTTCTAACATACACTTATCCTCCTCATTTTTAATATCAATATATTTTCAATTTTACATAAAAACACGTTATGCATTTAGCTTTTCTATAAAGATAATTATAAAAAAACTGGAACATTCAATGATGTCCCAGTTTTTGCAATACCTACTTATATTTTATCATACAAGTAATATGCGAGTGGTGCAAAACATATGTTGATATCTTGTCAGCAAATGATGATTACTATGCTAAAAATTTCAACATTGCTAGTGCATCATACTCATAGCTTAATTATCATTGCTTTCTTCGTCTTCATCTTCTTCTGGAGTTGGACGTGTTTCATGATATTCAAATTCTAAGATAACATTGATAATTTGATGATTATCCACTTCTGATATAATCCAACGATCATATTGTGTATCTACATAATCATTGGGTTGTAAATTAGTATTATGTGCCTGTAACCAGCCACCAATTGTATCTATATCTTCAGAATCTTCAAATTCAATACCAAATTGATCATTTAAATCATCTAATAACACTCTACCGTTAATTTGGTATTTATTATCACTTAGTCTTACAACATCATTGACTTCATCATCATCAAACTCATCACGAATTTCACCGACGATTTCTTCTAAGATATCTTCCATCGTTAAAATACCTGCAGTACCACCATATTCATCGATAATCAAGCTAATGTGAACATGTTCACGCTGCATTCTAATAAGCGCATCACTAATCCTAGTTGTTTCAGAAATCATTGGTAAATCATGGATATAGTTACTTGCTTTCATCGGTTTACCAGAAGCATACTCTGTTAAAAATTCTTTTACATTAATAAACCCTTTAACATGGTCTTTATCGCCATCTTCTGTAATTGGGTAACGTGTGAATTGATGTTCCTTAATCGTTTCTAATAGTTCATCTACATTAAACGGTTCATTTAATGTAACCATTTGTGTACGCGGTACCATGATATCCTTGGCATGTCTTTCATCAAATGAAAAAATATTTTGCATATATGCTAATTCTGTTTGATTAATTTCTCCACCATTATAACTATTATTTATAATAATTTTTATTTCTTCTTCTGACATGGCATCATTATTTGCATCAGGATCCACACCAAACATACGAATAATCATTCTTGCTGAACCATTCATTAACCAAATTAATGGTTTCATTACAAATCCGAAATAATATAGCGGTCTAGCGTAAACCAATGCTAATTTTTCAGTATATTGGATAGCAAGTGTTTTTGGTGCTAACTCACCCAAAACAACATGTAGATATGTCACAATGATAAATGCTACGATAAATGAAATAGTTGTCGTCAGTGCTTCAGGTAAATGGATTAATTCAAATAATGGGTGTAGCAACTTGTTAAATGTTGGTTCACCTAACCAACCTAATCCTAAAGATGTCACTGTAATACCCAATTGACATGCTGATAAGTAATAGTCTAGGTTTTTAATCATTTTTTTAACAACACGTGCACTACCATTGCCTTCTGTTGCAAGTTGTTCAATCCTAGTAGTACGTACCTTTACTAATGCAAATTCTGAGCCTACGAAGACTGTAGTTAATGCTATTAAAAAAAAGAATATTACTAAATTTATTATGGTCACTGTTTCCAATTAGTTCCCTATTTCTAGGGATTCACCTCCAAATTTTGTGTCACAATAGGTGACTGCTTATAAAATATGATTTGATTGCTTAAGTTTGTTTTATATGCTAAATCCTTCCCATTGTAACACCTCCCTAAAAATACGCATTTCTTTTATTTTATCACAATACTTATTTCGAAAGTAATTTATACAAATTAAAATTTTATATTCACCTAATGTACCATTTAAACGCAAAATCACCTTCACGTCAACTTTCTAAATTTTACATCTTTTGTTCTGAAAATGTTTATATACTTTAAAATAATGCTTATTTTATAAAATGATGGATTTCACCATTTTTAATTGTTGTCTGAACTTCAATATCATCGTTCACAATGACAATATCAGCATCTTTACCTGTTTTTAGGCTACCTTTTTTATCGTCAATATTCAAAGCAATGGCCTGATTTAAGCTCGTAACACGCCATAGATTATCTAGTGTATCACCTGTAAATTTAATAAGATTATGCAAACCAGTATTCATTTTTAAAATACTTCCCGCTAATGCTCCTGAAGCTAAACGTGCTTCTGAGCCTCTCACGATGACATTTTGACCTCCTAAATCATATTCTCCATCCGGCATACCTTTTGCTCTCATAGCATCTGTAATTAAATAGAAATGTTCATTGCCTTTTTGCTTATATGCAATATTTACAGCAGCTGGATGTGAATGAATCCCATCGACGATAACTTCAGTGTTTAATTTTTCATTAATCCACGCAGCACCGAATAGCCCTGGTTCTCTATGTTCAAACGGGGTACCTGCATTATATAAATGCGTAACATGTTTGGCACCGTTTTCCACCGCTTCATTGCTCTCATCAAATGTCGCAACAGTATGTCCAATTGAAAATATAATTTGATCTTTAAAAGTTGCCAACGTTTCTTTAGCACCATCGACTTCAGGTGCAAATGTGACGACTTTGATGTGATTATTCGCTATATTTTGGAAGTATTTTAATTTTTCTACTGAAGGTCGTTGGACATAACCAGGATTTTGTGCCCCTACCTTATGCTCAGAAATAAACGGACCTTCTAAATGGATACCCACAATTTCAGCTGTAATTTTCGTATCTTGTTGTGTTTGATATGTAGCAATATTTTTAAGTGCCTTTGTTATATTTTCATCTGATTGTGTCATTGTAGTTGCTAAATAACTCGTTGTGCCTTCAGATAGCAATGATTCTGATAAATGTTTTAAGCCCGTCATCGATGCATCCATCGCATCTTCCCCATAGCCACCATGCATATGAATATCAATAAAACCAGGTAGAATATGATGCCCTTGTGCATCGATCGTTTGTAAATCACCTTCATACTTCCCAACACCTAAACCAGCAATTTTACCAGATTTAATGATGATATAACCGCAATCAATGGTTTCAGTTTCAGTATATATTCGTCCATTTTCAATTACATATTCAACCATTTATATTACCTTCTTTTCAATTATTTTAGGTTAAAATTTTCTTAAATCACTTATATTTTATTTTACCAAATTCAACGCTTATATTATATTCAAAAGCAAATAATTAAAAAAACCAGAAGTTTCACTCAATCATGAGTTTCTTCTGGTTTTCATTATGAACCTTTATAATTTTAATCATTCATCGCTTCTGAACTTTGTATCTCATCTTTAGTTAATTTTGGTTTTAACATACCATAAATAACTGCTGCTATGATAGCTCCGATAATGATTGCTATCAATGATTGTAATACGTGACTAAAGTCTGTTCCTAATATAACAATAATACCACCATGTGGTGCTTGAATGGATGACCCTAAGCCTAATGCAATTGCACCTGCTACACCTGAACCCACCATCATAGACGGGATTACACGAATAGGGTCAGCTGCGGCAAAAGGAATTGCGCCTTCAGTAATGAAAGATAGCCCCATCACGTAGTTTGGAACAATAGAACCTTTTTGTTCTTTTGTGAATTTTTTACGGAACAGTAACATTGCTGTGGCAATAGCAATCGGTGGCACCATACCGCCAATCATCGCTGCTGTAATTGGTGCTGCATTACCTTCTGTCAATGCAGCTACAGCGAATACGTAAGCTGCTTTATTAAATGGACCACCCATATCGATCGCCATCATCGCGCCAATAACAAGGCCTAGTAACATAATGTTAGTACCTGATAAACTTTGTAATCCATTCAGCAATAAATTATTTAACCAAGATGCTGGAGGATTTAAAACATAAATCATCAGTAAACCTGTTATAGAAACAGAGAATACCGGGAAAATTAAAGTTGGTTTTAAACCTTCTAGAGATTGTGGCATACCATTTGTTAATTTTTTGATGCCTAATGTTAAATAACCTGCTAAGAAACCTGCAAGAATGCCACCGATAAAGCCAGAATCACCTGTACTAGCTAACAAACCACCAACCAAACCAGCAGCAAAACCTGGTTTGTCTGCAATACTGCGTGCAATATAACCAGCAAGTATAGGTATAATTAGCATAAAGGCGCTCTTGTTACCTATATTCCACAATTGTTCTGCGAACGCATTGTAATCTGAACTTTTTGGATCAAATGAGTTTGCACCAAACAAGAACACAATAGCCATTAAAATACCACCAGCTATAACAAGTGGTAGCATATTAGAAACACCGTTCATCAAATGTTTATAAATTGTCTTACCGACACCTTGTTTTTCATTACTTTCTGATTGTGCTTCACTTGAATCAGCACTCGCTACAAACGGTTTACGAGAAGTATCTTGTGCCATATTTATTAATTCTTCTGGGCGTTTAATTCCGTCAGCTACTGGTACTTCAACAACATTCTTACCATTAAAACGCGCTGTTTCAACATGCACATCTGCCGCTACAATAACGCCAGTTGCACGTTCGATATCTTCATTTGTGAGATGATTCTTTATACCGCCAGATCCATTTGTTTCTACTTTTATTTTAACGCCCATTTTTTCAGCTTGTTTTTTCAAAGCATCGCGAGCCATATAAGTATGTGCTATGCCCGTTGGACAAGCAGTAACCGCTAATATATAGGGTTCATTTGTGTCAGCTGAAGAGACAGAACTTTCGGTTTCTTCTTCTACTTCTTCTGTAGCTTCATCATCAGCTTTATCAATGATTTGTAACACTTCTTGTGGAGACGTTGCATTTAGTAAATCTTCTCGCACTTTATCATCCATTAAAATACCTGATAGTTTTGCTAATGCATCTAAATGTGTTTGTGCGCCACCTTCTGGAGCAGCAATCATAAAGAACAGATGTGCCGGTTGCATATCTAAACTTTGATAATCCACACCCGCTTTAGATTTACCAAAGGCGATAGCAGGCGTATCTACCGCAGCTACTTTAGCATGTGGTATCGCAATACCTTCTCCAATACCTGTGGTACTTTGCGCTTCACGATTATAAATAGCTTCTTTAAAAACTGATACATCGTTTAATTTGTTTGCTTTATCTAGTTGATTCACTAATTCATCTATGACACCATTCTTATCAGTTGATGAAAGATCCATAGCTATTGTCTCTTGAGTTAATAACTCTGTAATTCTCATCTCATTCACTCCCTTTTAGCGTCGTAATTGTCACATGTTCTTTAATATCTTCAATGGCTTTGTATGAGGCTAAATCATCGTTAAAAGCAGTCGCTGTCCCCGCAGAAACCGCTTGTTTAAACGCGTTTTCAATCGTCAATCCTGTTTCAAGACCAGCTATCATGCCTGCAACAGTGCTATCACCGGAACCAACTGTATTGACAACTTGACCATGAGGTACTGACGCTTTCAAACTATGTTTATGATCAACATAAATTGCGCCCTCACCACCAAGTGACACAATCACAGATGATGCTCCTTGTTTCATAATTTCTTGTGCGTAATAGATAACATCTTCGTCAGAATTGATTGATGTATCAAACATCACTTCTAATTCATGTTTGTTCGGTTTAATAAATAGTGGGTTGTATTTTAATACGGATTCCACTAAATCTTTTTCAGCATCTACGACTAATCGAGCACCTGTTTGTTTTATGATTTTTGCAATTTGTTCATAAGCATCTTTAGGGACGCTTTTCGGTATACTTCCTGCCACGACTACAATATCTTTTTTTGAAGTTTGTTTAAGTTGTCTGAGTAGATTTTCAAATTGTGTTTGAGAAATATTTGGACCTGGTGCATTTATTTCTGTTTCATCACCAGTTTTCAGTTTTACATTAATCCGCGTATCTTCATCTATCTCTATAAAATCAGTTTGAATACCTGCTTTTTTTAAAGTGTCATCTATAAATTGACCTGGAAATCCACCTGCAAATCCTAAGGCTGTTGAAGGGACATTCAATGTTTTCAATACCCTTGAAACATTGATACCCTTACCTCCAGCAAATTTAAAAGTTTCTGTCGCTCTGTTTAATCCATTTAATTCAAAATCATCAGCAAACATGATGTAATCAATAGAGGGATTAAAAGTTACCGTATAAATCATCGTGTACCTCCAATAAATGTATAATGTTCAGTATATTGCTTAAATATGTCACTCTCTTTTACTTTTTTAGAAGTAACAATGCTAACTTGTGTTTCGACAGGCACATGTGCAAAATACACCTTGTCGTATTTATCATGATCAGCTAAAACATACGCTTTCGAACCTAAATATATCGCGTGTTTTTTAATAATTGCTTCTTGCTCGTCTGGTGTAGTTAAACCATATTTTAAATCAATACCGTTCATACCAAGGAATACTTTATCAAAACGATAGCTTTTCAACGTTTCAAGTGCGCTAGCACCTACTGTCGCATATGTTGTCGATTTAATTTCTCCACCTAAAATAAATGTACGTATACCATGTTTAATTAACTCTTCGACATGCGTCAAACCACTTGTTACTACAATGATATTTTGTGCATCAATATAAGGAATCATCTCAAGTGTAGTTGAACCAGCATCTATAAAAATACATTCATTGTCTTCTATTTCTAGTGCTGCTAATCGAGCAATTTCTTGTTTTTCCTTTAAATTTGTACCGCGTTTATCTGCCAAATTAGGTTCTAAAATAGATGATTCATTAAGCATTGCCCCACCGTGTACTCTTTTCAACTTCCCAATTTTTTGTAATTTGGATAAATCTCGGCGAATTGTAGAAGCACTACATCCAGTTCGATCTATTAATTCTTGCAAGGTTAAAAAATCTTTTTTTGACAATTCAGTCAATATGAGCTCCTGGCGCTTTTCTGTAATCATCCCTTCACCTCATTTCATTTTCATTATAATGGTTGCGCTTTCTTTTTTCAATCATTTATTGTCAAAAACAATCAAAAACAATCATATAAAGCTAATAAATTTTGATGATTGACCCTTTTATAAATAATTATGCTCCATAACTATGTATTAATAACCATTTTGAGTATCTTGATAATACATCTCATTACGTTATAATGCACAATGTATAACACAATCTTTTTTATTCCATATATTTCTTACAAGGAGTGCCGTGAAGTTATGCAAAAATCATCTATAGTAAAATGGGAAAGACGAATCAGAATTAGTACCGCAATTATCTTTGCTATTTTAATGATGCTCAATATATACATAAGTGAAAAATTCAAAACTGATTTTGTGTTTTTTCAAACTTTGATAATATATATTTTGTTGTTTTTTCAAATGGCGTTTAACCTGTTACAATTTATTAGTCAAACATCCGACAAATATATACGAATGACCATGATTTTACTCTATACATATGCATATATTAGTAACTTTATCGTACTACTTATATTACTTTTACTCCCAATAGAATCTATGTTTGTTCTAACGATGGCTCTCACATTTTTTACATTGAGCCTTACGTTTTTAATGATTGTAGAACGTCAATTTAAAAAACGCATAAAAAAAAGAGTGCAAAATTCGAATAAAAATTCAAATCATTAATACACTCAATTTTATAAAATTACAAAAAATATTTAATTACTTATTGCCTGCTAAATAATCACGAAATGGAATCATGCCTTTTTCGTGATTTTATTTATTTTTGCGTTGTTAATGATGAGTGACGTGCATCACTTTTGCATTGGTGACTTCAACCAAATCATCTACTGCCATTTCAATCTGTATCCCGCGCTCTCCGCCACTAATATAAAGTGAATCTATACTTGTTGCTTGCTCATCAACAACGGTTTCAAATTGCTTTTTCATGCCAATCGGTGAACAACCACCTCTTATATAGCCTGTTACTTTTTTAAGATCATCTAAAGGCATTAATTGCAGTTTCTTTTCATTTACCGCATGTGCCGCCGCTTTCATATCTAATGTGTTACTTACCGGAATAATAAACACAAAATGATGATGATCACTATTTTCTAAAACAAGTGTTTTATAAACATACTTATCCGCTATGCCTACTTTATTTGCTACTTCAGTACCATCTATATGTTCATCTGAAATTTCATAAATATTGACACTATAGTTTATCTTTTGACGATCTAACATTCGCATAGCATTCGTTTTCTTTTGCTTCATTTCGATACCTCATATGATTAAAATGTTTCATGTATATCAAAATATTTTCTATCTATAAAGGAACTTGATCACAAATCATTCATCCAGATTAAGTTGCTTAATAAATTGCGTTAACGCCGCTTTCATTTCTTGGTCTTTTAAAGCGAATTCGATTGTAGTTTTAACGAAACCTAATTTTTCACCAACATCATAACGCTCACCTTCAAAATCATAGGCATAGACTTGGCTTTCCTTATTCATTCTTTCAATAGCGTCTGTCAGTTGAATCTCCCCACCAGCACCTTTACCTTGATTTGCTAAATATTCAAAAATATCAGGTGTTAACACATAACGCCCCATAATTGCTAGATTTGAAGGTGCAGTTCCTTGTTTTGGTTTTTCTACAAATTGATTCACTTCATATTGACGTCCGCTTTTACTTAATGGGTCAATAATACCGTAACGATGCGTATCGTTTTCATCCACTTCTTGAACACCGATTACGGATTTACCAGTTTCTTCATATGTATTCATCAATTGTTTGATGGCTGGCTGTGTAGATTCAACAATATCATCACCTAATAATACGGCAAAAGGTTCATCCCCAATAAATTGACGCGCTGAATAAATCGCATGTCCTAAGCCTTTCTGTTCTTTTTGTCTTACATAAAAAATATTAGCAAGTTCGGTAGAGTAATTCACTTTTTCTAATAAATCAGTTTTTCCTTTTTCTTCTAAAATCATTTCTAATTCTTTTTGATTATCAAAATGATCTTCAATTGCTCGTTTATGTTTACCAGTCACGATTATAATGTCTTCAATACCAGCACGAGCCGCTTCCTCAACAATGTATTGAATCGTTGGTTTATCTAAAATTGGTAGCATTTCTTTTGGCATAGCTTTTGTTGCCGGAAGAAATCTTGTACCTAATCCTGCTGCAGGTATAATTGCTTTTTTTATTTTTTTCAAAACATTCATCCTTTTCAATTTTTAATAATTTAATATTCATCAAAATATAAATCAGTTTAGTCTTAATATAATAATAACATCGATACATTTAACTTTATACTTTTTTATGATACTAAAAAACATTCAACTTCAATAGTATCTAAAAGTTGAATGTTTTTATTTCCCTATTTTAATGCAGGTTGACGTATGACATCACCCAATTTATTCACAATAACTTTATATTCTTTATTTGCTGCCGCATCATAAAATGTATAAGACATACCTTGCTTTGAAGTTTGAACTTTTTTCAAGGTAGCATTATTTCCTAGTGCATCTTTTGCATATTTTTGAGCAATTACTTCTGATTCATGAGGCGATATTCTCGGTTTGTCTTGGTCTTGATGTTTTTGAACTTGATAAGCATCATCAAATATTCTTGCCTCATTATTTTGATCTACAGTGACTCTATAATATGTTTTGGGATGTTGCTTATTTTCGAAAGTAAAAATATAGTAATAAGTTCCCTCACATGTACTATCAATACCATAGTCATTATATTTATTTTCAGAATGGTTATCATTGTCTACCATTTTTTTCGCTTTATTTAGCGCTTCTGAAAATTGAGGCAAATTGATTTCTCCAGCCTCTTTATCATTCAAATCATGCGTTGCTAATTTTGCTATCGGCTCATGGTTTTTTGCATTATATGGCTTTTCTTTTTGCGCGTCATGCTTTTTATCGTTCGGCACGTTTGATTCGAAGTCTGTTTTTTCCGCGCTTGCTTTGGATTGAACAGTATTATTAGTATCGGAATAACTCGATATCGTTTCATGTACTTTGGCTAGCACTTGTTGATTAGTAACTAATACTAATAAAAATATGAAGCAGCATGTTAATAGAAAAGCCAATATTGATAATAGTAAATTCTTCAACTTTATCCCCTTAATCATCTCTCTTTAATAATCACAACAACATATTATCACAAATATTTAACAAAAAACTTATATAGACTACAATTTAAAACAATTGTAATTTCTGTAACATGAATATTACGTATGCAACTTAATTTAATATTCGTGTCATATTTGAAATTATAAATGAATAAATACAGCCCCTTTTTAAACCAATTAGGAGTATTAACATGACAAATCAACATATTTCTAAAGTTTGAATTGCTTTATTTTTCAAATTAAAAAGGAGTAAAATATGAAATTAAATTGGTAACTCCAATCTCATATCTTACTCCTTTAATATTAGTTTATTTGTGAGAAATCTAAATTATCTTTTATAGAATAGTGACTTATTTTCTCATGTCATATATAGCATTTCGTTTTAAGCATCGTAACTTGTCTGCGTTATTAATTTTATGATTTTTTTAGACGATTTCGAATTGATTTCTCAATAAATATTACTATCATACCAATAAACATTACTAATATTGCCATATAAAGTGGGAATTCAAAGTTAATATCGTATAATGTACCAGCTACTAATGGTCCTATAAAATTCCCCATGCTTGTGAAGGTCGAGTTTAATCCACCAGCAAATCCTTGGCGATTTCCAGCAATATTAGAAAAATAATTCGTAATTGCTGGTCGAATCATATCAAATCCAATAAATACTATAAAACTAATAATCATAATTGACCAGTAATTATGCATAAATGTCAACGCAAGTAATATAATTGCTGAATAAAGTAATGCATAAGTAATGAAAGTAAGTTCTTCAAAGTATTTCATAAACTTATCAAAGAAAAACACTTGGAATATCGCACCAAAAATGCCTCCACCAGTAATTGCAAAGGAGATATCTATAGGTGAATAGTGTGCTTTATCGGCTGTATATAAAGGGAATAATGTTTCGAACGCCGACAAACCAAATGCGAGTACAAGTGTTAAAATGACTGGAGTGAGAAACACTTTCCAATTTATTTTAGACAATAATTCAGGTTGATAATGTGTAAAACCATCTTGCGTTTCGTTTTTTGGATTTTTAATTAAAGTGATAGATAATATAAGTGCTATCACACCACTAGTACCAGCCACATAAAACGGTAATCTATGTGAAACTTCTGCTAGTAATCCACCTAAACCAGGCCCTAAAATGAAACCTGAATTAATGATTGCAGACATATAACCAAAATTCTTCGCTTTATCTCTTCCGATAGAAATATCAGCAATCATCCCTGTAACACCAGGCATAACCATTCCAGCACTAAACCCACCTAATATTCTAGAAACGATTAGTAGAGAAAACGTGTGGCTTGCGGCAAATAAGAATTCTGAAATCGCAAAAAGTGCAAGCCCAATACAAATAATTAATTTTTTACCTAATTTATCTGCAAGCGTACCACCAAATGGTGAAATAATCATTTGTGCGAGTGCAAAGACCGCAACAAGAATTCCTAAGTCACTACCTTTTAAACCTAAATCTTTTAAGTATACGGGTAACACTGGTACAACCAAACCGATACCTAAAAAGACTAAAAAGATATTAAAATATAAAATATAAAATTGTTTATTCACGTTTCTCACTCCATTCTTATACACATTTTTTAATCATCTTGTTTTGAATCGTTAATTTAGAGGAATGCACAATATTAGAACATTCTATAACATTTTCCTATAGAAAAACAATAGAAAAACTTACATTTTCAAACACTATTATACATCTCATAAATAATTAATTGTATAATGATATTAACGTATTAATTTGAATGGAGGTTTTCAAATGGTATATCAAGTAGATGGCAATACTATCGTATTAGTTCTAGAGCAAGGTGAAGATATTGTTGAAGCTGTAACGGATCTTGCTCGTGAGCAAAACGGTAAATTTGGAACGGTTAGTGGTATTGGAGCTTGTGACGACGTAGAATTAAATTTCTATAATTTAGAAACTAAAACCTATGAAAAAAAGGAAATTAAAGAACCTTTAGAATTAATTAGCCTGTTAGGTAATATTTCTCATATTGATGAAAAGCCGTTTGCACATTTACATGCAACTTTTGGTACTAACCAATATGAAACATTAAGCGGTCATTTAACAAAAGCAGTTGTATCTGCTACTGCAGAAATCGTCATTACAATGACAAACCTAGATATAAATCGTAAACACAATGCAGACATAGGCTTGAATTTATTAGACTTGTAAATTGTTGGTGTCCATTTAACAATAATGAATCATTAGTCCATAAAAACATTTACTGTGTTTAACTTCAAAAAATACAATTTATATATAGGCCAGGAATTATTTGTATACATTTAAACTATCTTAGTCAAAACACATGAACATTATTTGCTCTTGCTAAAGCATAAACGTTAATTTCTATTGAAATTAGATAGAAATTAACGTTTTTTCTGTATATATATTCTTTTAATATTGCCAACTAGCACACTTCAATTATTTTTGTACTAACATTTATCGATTACCATTTTGAAACGTCTTGACGCTCTGAGTTTGAATTTGTGAGAAATTACAAGTCCAAATCATACTAATAAACTTTAAAAGTAAACAACC
This sequence comes from Staphylococcus sp. GDY8P54P, assembly GCF_017892645.1. Taxonomy (NCBI): domain Bacteria; kingdom Bacillati; phylum Bacillota; class Bacilli; order Caryophanales; family Staphylococcaceae; genus Staphylococcus; species Staphylococcus sp. GDY8P54P. The sequence continues at coordinate 416,984 of NZ_JAESLN010000009.1, forward strand.
TCATCGCTCAAAAACGGAAAATTTAAAAATAATGTATATTAACTCAAATGCTTTATATTTACTTTGTTTTGAAAATAGCTATTTATGTATAACTTGTTTTTATTTTAAAACGTTTTCAATAGGTTCGAATTATGTTTATAATTGAAATTTTCGTTTATAAATTGTATTATGAAAAATCACATTCGTAATTTTATATTGCTGTTCCCTTGATATTGAGCTTTTTGAGGGGATTTTTATTTGCTATTTAAAAATTAAACTGCTTGTCATTAACTAAACTTAGTCAATGAGAATATTAAAAATACATTTTCAAACAAAGTCGTATTTTTAACATTAGCTAAAACTGTACCCCCTAAAAATAATTATATGATCATGTGTGTTTATCACATATATAAATCTAAAAGGAAAGTAGGTGTAAGTATCGCCCCACGTTACATTGCTAGAACAATATTTTTAATTTTAATGATTATATCTATTTTCGATAAAGTCCGTATAATT